>DATGJR010000156.1:0-12955 GCA_035295065.1 Steroidobacteraceae bacterium | reverse complement strand
GGGATGCACGACCACCTCTTCTACACCGCCTCGCGCGATGCGCAGCGCAATTCCCCGGGAGGGATGGAGCCCGGCTTCATCGTGAACGAGATCCCTTACTCGGCGCCGCGCCTCTACCTCGCAGCCGGCGTGACGACGCTGCGTACCACCGGGAGCATCGAGCCCTACACCGATCTCAAGGTGCGCTCGCGGATCGAGTCCGGTGCGCTCCCCGGACCGCACCTCGATCTGACGGCGCCGTACCTCGAAGGCGCCGGCACCTACTTTGCGCAGATGCACGAGCTCTCAGGACCCGAGGAGGCGGGCAGGTTCGTCGACTACTGGGCCGCGACCGGCATGACCTCCTTCAAGGGCTACATGAACATCACGCGCGCCGAGCTCGCCGCTGCGGCCACGGCGGCCCATCGGCATGGGCTCAGGATCACCGCGCATCTTTGCTCGGTGAGCTGGCCGGAGGCGGTCGCTGCGGGGGTCGATGACCTCGAGCACGGCCCGGTATACACCGACAGCGAGTTCGTCGCGGGCCGACAGCCCGACAAGTGCCCGGAGCGGACCGCAGCTTCCTGGGCCGGCAAGAGCGCCGGCGACCCCGAGGTGGTCAGTCTCATCCATCTCCTGATCGAGCATCATGTCGCGGTGACCTCCACCTTGCCGGTGTTCGAGCTCAGCGTGCCCGGGCGCGCTCCGGCGCAGCGCCGCTCCCTCGATGCCATGTCGGAAGCGGCACGCAACAGCTACCTCACCTACCGTGCACTCCTCGATCCGGCGGACCCTCTGCCCGCGCAGCTCTTTCGTCTGGAGATGCAATTCGAGCATGCCTTCGCGGCAGCCGGCGGCCTGTTGCTCGCCGGACCCGACCCGACCGGTGCCGGCGGCGTGCTGCCGGGCTTCGGCGATCAACGTGAGATCGAGCTGCTGGTGGAGGCGGGCTTCACGCCCGTGCAGGCGATTGAGATCGGTACCTCGAACGGGGCCCGCTTTCTCGGGCGCGAGCGCGACATCGGCAGCATCGTCGCCGGCAAGCGCGCAGATCTGATCCTGGTGCACGGGGACCCTGCCACGCACATCGCCGACCTCGAGAACGTGGCGCTGGTCTTCAAGGACGGTCGCGCCTACGACCCCGCGCTCCTGACGGAGTCGGTGCGCGGGCAGGTGGGCATCCGCTAGGCGCCGGAATCTGCGCTCGCTCACCGCGAACGGTGAAAGTGATGGACGTTCAAAAAAGAGCGCGTCCAAAAAGCACACGGGCGAGCCAGGAGGCTCGCCCGTGTCAGTCACGCTGTGTGTCGAGAAGCTAGCGGAGAGCGGTCTCGGGCTCGCGGCGCCCGTTCTCCGGCGGCTTGTTGGGGCGCGGCTTGGCGGCCTTTTGCTGGGCCTGCTGGCCGTTCTGCGGGTGGCCGGCGGGCGGCTGCGGATGAGCGGTCCCGGGCGGCGCCGAATTTGCGCCGTTCTGGCCCGGCTGTCCGCCGCCGTAGCCGCGGCGCGCGTAGGCATTGCCGTTACCGTTGCCACCGTTGTTGCCGTTGGCATTGCGGTTGAAGCTGGCATTGCGGTTGGGGTTGGCGTTGGCGTTGCCATTGACGTTGCCGCGCGCCATTGCGGGCTGCGACGGCGGGTTGGCCGCGGCGCGCGCGCCGACGATGCCGGGGGCGTTGAATGCCGCGGAGCGCGGAGTCGCGGCAATCGCGGGACGGCCACCGTTGTTTCTCGCGAGCAGGTCGGGATTGCGCGCCGCCTGCTGGATGTGCTGCCGCTGGTCAGCCGTCGGCGCCACATGCGGTTCCTGCGCGTAGCTCCGTTCGATCGGAGTCGGCGTGGCTGCGATGCCGCCGGCACCGCCGTTGTAGCTCACGCGGTTGTTGACCCTGACGTTGTTCACCACGGTCTCGTTGTAGGTGTTGTGCACGACCGTGATGTTGACGTTGGTGACGGCCTGATTGTATGCAAACGAGCCACCGACCCAGCGGCCGCCCGCGAAGCCGACGCCGGTGTACCCAAAGCCGTAGTTCACGCCGCCGTAGAAGCCGACGTGCGGGCCCCAGTATCCGGCGTGAAATACATACACGCCGCCCACGAATCCCCAGTAGGCCGGTGTCCAGAGGAAACCGACGCGCGGAGGCGTCACCCAGGTGCCGGGCACCCAGTAATAGCCGGCCGGTGCCCAGGCCCAGTAACCCGGGGTCCAGAGGTACCCCGGCGCCGGGCAGGGCGGCTGCTCGTAATCCGGCAAGGGAGGAGGCGCCTCATAGGCCTGCGCTGAGTCGTCCGCAGGCGGCGGCGCCTCATAAGCGGGCGCGGGAGCTGCGGGAGGGGGCGGTGCGACGGCGACTGGCGGTGGCGGCCGCACGTAGACGGTACGCACCACGCAGCCTGCGAGCTGCGTCGCGGCGGCTGCTATCAGAAGGCCGGCGAGGGGCGCCAGGCGAGCCTGCAGGTTGGGCGGGAATTTGAACATAACGCGTCCCTGAGGTGAGTGGTGAGGCAGCCTACGCAGCGGTGCAGGCCTTATGGAACGCACAACGTCACACTTTCAGGGCGGATGACCGGGTGACGGGAATGTAATCCGGCAGTGCCCGCGGCGAGGGCCGCAAGCCAAGGCTGCCCACTCAGCGGGACTTCTTATGCGAGGTGGAAACGCGGCGTTTTACGCGAGGCGGAAACGCAGCGTCCCGAGCTTCTCGATCGTGCTGATGACCTCGTCGCCCGGCTTCAGCCACACCTGCTTTTCCCTGGGCATGCCGAGGATGACTCCCTCGGGCGTCCCGGACCAGATGATGTCGCCGGGCTCGAGCGTCCACATTCTGCTGACGTAGGCGATCAGCTTCTGTGGATTGAAGATCATGTCGCTCGTGTTCGAGGACTGGCGCCGCTCGCCGTTCACGTAGGTCTCGATCTTCAGGTTGTTGGGATCGCCGACGCGATCCGCCGAGACGAAGTAGGGTCCGATGGGCCCGAAGTCATCGAGAGTCTTGCCGATCATCCATTGCACGCTCGGGGTCTCGAGCTGCAGGTCACGCGCCGAGAAGTCATTCGAGGTGCAATAGCCCGCCACATGCCCGAGTGCCTCGTCCTCCGGGACGTTGCGTGCGGCCTTGCCGATCACGATCAGGAGCTCGGTCTCGTAATCGAACTTGTAGGCTATCTCGCGCGGCGGCAGCTGGATCGTGCAATTGTGCGCAGCGAGCGCATTGTTGTACTTGTTGAAAAGCACCGGCACGCCCGGCGGCGCCATGTGGATCTCCGCGGCATGCCTGCGGTAGTTGAGCCCGATGCAGACGATCTTGCCGGGGTGGGTGAAGAGTCTGCCGAAGGTGATCGTGGACTCCTTCACGACCGCGCTCCTGGCTTTTGACGAGCCGCGCGCGGCAGCGACCAGGTCGGTGAGACCGCGCGCGTTGCCTTCCCTGAGCAGCTCCTCGAGCGTCAGCGGAGCGGCGATGGCGAGCAGGTGACGGGCCTGACGCACATCGAGCACGCTGTCCTCATCGAGCTTCACTCCAAGGGTCTCGGTGCCATCGGCGTTGCGCAAGGCGAGGAGCGTCAGGTCCTTCGGCATCTCGTGAGGACCACGATATGCCGCCCCGCCCGGCATGCCGGCCGGTCCGGCGCTCGCCGCGGCGCCGGCCATGCCGATGGTGAGAGCGGTGCTGGTCTTCAGAAAGCTGCGTCTGGAAGTCACGCGCGTTCCCCGGGGCAGGTTGGACGGCTCCATCCTAAGCCGTAACGCCCGCGGTTTGAACCGGCGGACCGCATGGCCTGCGGTCCGCCGGCTCGTCCCGCCTCAGCGGTCGTGATGCCCGAAGTCGAACAGATCGAACAGGTCGCCGATGGCCGGCGAGTTGACCGGCACATACGGGTCCTCGTCGCGGGCGATCGGATTGGGCAGGTTGTCACGGCTGCGTCTCGTGATCGGCCGCAGGTGCCAGTTGCGCTCGATGAATTTCAGCGTCGACACGTGATCGGCGTAGCTGTGGGAGACGTGCCCCCCGACGCTGTAGGGTGAGACCGCGATCAGCGGGGTGCGCGTACCGTCGCCGAAGAAATCGAGCGGCTGCACGTAGCCCGAGTCGTAATAGCCCCCGCCTTCGTCGAAGGTGACGAAGATGGCCGTCTCCGACCAGAGCTTCGGGTTGGCCTGCACCAGATCCACGATCTTCTTCACGAAGCCCTCGAAGAGATTGAGCTTGGAAGAGGCCGGGTGCCCGTCGACCAGGCCGCTCGGCTTCACGTAGGACACGGCCGGGAGCGTGCCGCTCGCGATCTGGGCGTAGAGGTCGAGGGTGTCCTTGAGGTGCTCGCCACGACTCGGACTGGTCATGATCGAGGTCGAGTACTGCGCCCAGTTGCAGATGTTGCAGTACACGTCGGCCGGGTTGAGGTCGTAGGGGTCGGCGAGATAGAGGTTGAACTGATCGCCGTACCAGGCCCAGGAGATCCCCTGCTCGTTGAGCTCATCGCCAATGGTGCGCAGCGTCGACGGCGGAATGGTGAACACGTAGTTGTTGGGATTGGTGTCGGTATAGGCATTGCTCCCGTCACCGAAGTAACCCGGGTTGTAGTTGTTCACCAGGTAGTAGTGACCCCACTCGCAGTTAGCCCTCACGCCGCGCGCATGCAGGTAAGACCGCAGCTCCGCGACTCCCGGCTGCGCTGTGTCCGCGCAGCCGACATAGGAGCCGCCGCCGTGGTTGGCATTGGGCGCCGTTGCGGCGGGGGATCCGGAGCCGCCGCCGTAGCCGTCCTCGGTGTAGAAGTTGTTGGTGCCCGGCATGGGATTCGGGTCCTCGATCTCACTCAGCGCGCTCGTGTAACCGGGCAGCGGAGTCCCGGGTGCGCCCGGATTGACCGGGTTGTCCGGCGGGACTTGCGCGTGGCCCTCGCCATCGCTGAACCAGATCGCATCTCCCGTCCCGAGCATGACGTGATTGGCGCCGGTGCCGCCCGCGACCGCCTGGTGATAGTTGTCACTCATCGCGTAGCTGTCGGCCAGTCGCTTCAGATACGGCGCATCGCCCTGCTGGACGTTGAAGAAGCCGAGCGCGGTCGAGCCCTCACCGCCATAGCCGCCGGCGGGCGGGGCCTTGCCGTTGGAGCCGGCGCCGACGGTGGCTTCCACCCAGGCGAACAGTGAGCCGCCGCAGCCCGACGGGTTGGCCGGGGTGGCGGCCGCGGCGTCACAGTTGAGCTGCTGCCACATCTGGAAGAAGCGGTGCACCGGGCTCGCCGCATAGGCATCGTAGGGGTAGGCGCGGTTGGTGAGCTGATAGGGTCCCGGGGGCAGGGTGCTCGCATTTGCTCCCGCGTAACTGATGCGGCTGTCGGGCGTGCCGCTCGACTGTCCTGTTCCCCCGGTCAGCAGATACGGGTAATAGTCGTCCGCCAGGCCATTCTCTAGAGACTTCGCGAACGCGATGTTGGCGGGAGATACGCACGAAGTGGCGGTCGAGCCGAGCGCCTCGCACAGGTAGGGCGATGCGGGACCACCCGCGGGAGCTACGGGGAGCATCGCGTAAGGCGTCTTGGGCGGGGCCAGCTGCCAGGTCGAATAATCGGCGGCCGAGTATTGCAGGGCTCTGTCGTAATTCGGGCCCGGTGTCCCGTCACTGCGGACGATGCCCTCGGAGAGGAGATTGAGCACCGATTCGTCGCGGCGCACCGGCTGGTAAGTCGCGAAGATGTGGTCGAAAGTGCGGTTCTCGCCGATGATGATGATCACATGCTTGATCGGCGAGGCCGTCTGGTCGCCGTCCTTCGCGAACGCGACGGGAGTCAGAGCCAGAGGCTGCGCGATCAGGGCGACGGCGACCGCGACGGAAACTGCGCGCATCGGCGTCCGCTTCTTCAGGCTGTCGAATAACATGGGCTGCTCCTTCAACCGACTTTGTGGTCGGCTGCAGGACGTTAGGCCCGAATGATTTCCGCCCGTTGACGCTTTGGTGATGCGCCGATGGCAAAGCCGCGTCGGCAAACTTCACGCAGGCTTAATCAGCGCGCAACCTGGCTGTCGCAGGCGTTGCCCATCTGGAAGTGGAATCATCCCTCGTCGAGCTTTGGCTAGTGGCTCGCGGCCCGCCGAGCCGGAATCTGTAATGTGTAAAGGAATCGTGGCGCGGTTCTCAGAGTGAGCTTCGCCGGTCGGCAAGTCACGTCGGCCAGACTGAATCGAGTGGTTTTCTTGAAATCACGCACCTCGGCGTCCTGCCACTGACTATCGAGCACCTCGGCGGCAATTTCGCGCGTTGCACCGTCCGCCGAAGACTTGCACGTTCCCCATTGCAACGAAAAGTGGTGGTCGGAATTCGTGCCGCGATAAAAGATGGTGACAACCAGCTGATCCTTTCCACCATCATAATAAACGTTGGCGAAGTTATCGCCGCGCACCGCACCGGACAGGAGGCTCGCCGCCAGGAGGAAAGCTGCGGACGCGAAACCCTGTGGTCGAGATCGACCCGAGCGCGGCCCACGCGCCCTGCGCCGGCTGGCTACCCAGCGCGTTCGATCCCGCATCGCAAAATCCGACGGGCCGCTCATTCACTCCCACTCGATGGTGGCCGGCGGCTTCCCCGAGATGTCATACACCACGCGCGAGATTCCCGGCACTTCGTTGACGATGCGCCGCGAGACGTGGTCGAGGAACTCATACGGCAGCCGCGCCCAGTGCGCGGTCATGAAGTCGACGGTCTCCACCGCGCGCAGCGCCACCACGTAATCGTAGCGGCGACCGTCGCCCATGACGCCGACCGAGCGCACCGGCAGGAAAACCGCAAAGGCCTGGCTGACGCGATCGTAGAGATCGTGACGGCGCAGCTCCTCGATATAGATGGCATCCGCGCGTCGCAGCAGCTCGGCATACTCCTGGCGCACTTCCCCGAGAATGCGCACGCCGAGGCCTGGGCCCGGGAAGGGATGGCGATACACCATCTCGCGCGGCAGCCCGAGCTCCACCCCCATGCGCCGCACCTCGTCCTTGAACAGCTCACGCAGCGGCTCGAGGAGCTTGAGCTTCATGCGCTCGGGGAGGCCCCCGACGTTATGGTGCGACTTGATGACGTGCGCCTTGCCGGTGCGCGCCCCGGCCGACTCGATCACGTCCGGGTAGATCGTGCCCTGTGCCAGGAACTCGACGCCGCTCAGCTTGTGCGCCTCCTCATCGAACACGTCGATGAAGGTGCGGCCGATGATCTTGCGCTTCTCTTCCGGATCGGTGACGCCGGCGAGCGCGCCGAGAAAGCGCGCGGCGGCATCCACGCGGATCACGCGCACGCCGAGGTGCTCGGCGAAGGTGCGCATCACCTGCTCGCCTTCACCGAGGCGCAGCAGCCCGTGATCGACGAATACGCAGGTGAGCTGATCTGCGATCGCCCGATGCAGGAGCGCCGCCACCACCGAGGAGTCGACGCCGCCTGAAAGGCCGAGCAGCACCTTGCCCGAGCCGACCGTGCTGCGCACGTGCGCGATGGCGTCTTCGATGATGTTACCGACGCTCCACAGCGCATCCGAGCCGCAGATCTCGCGCACGAAGCGCTCGAGCAGCCGCGAGCCCTGTTTCGTGTGCGTCACCTCGGGATGGAACTGCACGCCATAGAAGCGGCGCCGCTCATCGCTCATCGCGGCATAGGGAATGGTGGTGGTGGCGGCATTGGCGGTGAAGCCCGCCGGCAATGCAGCCACGCGATCGCCGTGGCTCATCCACACATCGAGCAGCGGTTGCCCCTGCCCGTCGCGTCGGTCCTCGAGATGATCGAGGAGGCGCGAGCCCCCCGTGACCGTCACCTCCGCGTAGCCGAACTCGCGCTCACTCGAGGGCGCGACGCGCCCGCCGAGCTGCTGCGCCATGGTCTGCATGCCGTAGCAGATGCCGAGCACCGGCACGCCGAGCTCGAAGACCGCCGCGGGTGCGCGCGGCGGGTTGCGCTCGGTGACCGATTCAGGACCTCCGGAAAGGATCACGCCGCGGGGCGCGAAGGCGCGAAGGCGCGCCTCGCTCATGTCCCAGGGGTGGATCTCACAGTAGACCCCGAGCTCGCGCACGCGGCGGGCGATCAGCTGCGTGTACTGGGCGCCGAAGTCGAGGATCAGGATGCGGTGCGCATGGATGTCCGCGTGCGACGCGGCCGCCGGAGAGGCGGGGTAGGAGGGGCCGTTAACGCGGGGAAGGCTCGCCATCGGCACCGATCCTCAGGACACCCGGTAGTTGGGTGCCTCCTTGGTGATCGAGACGTCGTGGACGTGACTCTCGCGGATACCGGCGTTGGTGATACGCACGAACACCGGTCGGGTGCGCATGTCGGCGATGCTGCGGCTGCCCGTATAGCCCATCGCGGCGCGCAAACCGCCGGCGAGCTGCTGCAGGATGGTGACGACGCTGCCTTTGTAGGGCACGCGTCCCTCGACGCCCTCCGGCACCAGCTTCTGCAGCTCGGTGGCGGCGTCCTGGAAGTAGCGGTCGGCCGAGCCGTGACGTTCGGCCATTGCGCCGAGCGAGCCCATGCCGCGGTAGGACTTGTAGGAGGCGCCCTGGTAGAGCTCGACTTCGCCCGGCGACTCCTCGGTGCCGGCGAACAGTCCCCCGATCATCACCGCATCCGCGCCGGCGGCGATCGCCTTGGCGATGTCGCCGGAGAAGCGGATGCCGCCGTCGGATATCACCGGCACTTCCGTATCGCGCAGCGCTTCGGCGACATTGGCGACCGCGGATATCTGCGGCACGCCGACTCCCGCCACGATGCGCGTGGTGCAGATCGAGCCCGGTCCGATGCCGACTTTCACGGCATCGGCGCCCGCCTCCTGGAGCGCGCGCGCCGCTTCCGCGGTGGCGATGTTGCCGGCAATCACCTGCGCGTCGGGCCATTTTGCCTTGATGCGGCCGACCGTCTCGACGACGCCGAGCGAGTGCCCATGCGCCGTGTCGACCACGACCAGGTCGACACCGGCCTCGCGTAGCGCCGCCACCCGCTCCAGAGTGTCGGGCGTGGTGCCGACAGCGGCGCCGACCCGCAGACGTCCGCGCTCGTCCTTGCAGGCGCGCGGAAATTCCGTGGCCTTCTGGAAATCCTTCACCGTGATCATGCCGACGAGCTCGTGCTCGCCGTTCACCACCAGGAGCTTCTCGATGCGATGCTTGTGCAGCAGCGCGAGCACCTGCTCCTTGGAGGCATCCTCGCGCACCGTGACCAGGCGTTCCTTCGGTGTCATGACCGAGGACACCGGCGCGTCGAGCTTGTCCTCGAAGCGCAGGTCGCGGTGGGTCACGATGCCGACGGCCTTGCGGCCGACCACCACCGGCACGCCCGAGATGCCGCGCGAGCGCGTCAGGTCGAGCACCTCGCGGATCGTCATGTTGGGTGAAACGGTGATCGGATCCTTGATCACGCCGCTCTCGAATTTCTTTACGCGGCCGACCTCACGTGCCTGCGCCTCGATCGTCATGCTCTTGTGGATGACGCCGATGCCGCCCTCCTGGGCGATGGTGATGGCGAGGCGTGCCTCGGTCACCGTGTCCATGGCCGCCGACAGCACCGGCATATTGAGACGGATACGGCGCGTGAGGCGGGTGGAGAGATCGACCTCGCGTGGCAGAATTTCCGAGTAGGCCGGAACCAGGAGGACGTCGTCGAAGGTGAGAGCTTCTTCGAGGATGCGCATGCGCAATTATATGCGGCGGGACCGCCCCGGTAAACCTCGTGCTATGGTGCCCCGATGGCCGTGAGACCCGAGGGACAGCCCGACGCGCCCGTCCGCGACGTCTACAGCGTGACGCGCCTGAACCGCGAGGTGCGCGTGGTGCTCGAACGCGGCTTGGGCGTGATCTGGGTCGAGGGGGAGCTCTCGAACCTGTCGCAGCCGGGCTCGGGCCACTGGTACTTCACGCTCAAGGACCGTGACGCGCAGCTGCGCTGTGTCATGTACCGCAACCGCAACGCACTGCTCGGCTTCATCCCGCGCCCCGGCGCGCAGCTGCTGCTGCGCGGGCGCATCAGCGTGTTCGAGCCGCGCGGCGAATACCAGCTGATCGCCGAGTACCTGGAGGAGGCGGGCGTCGGCGCGCTGCAGCGCCAGTTCGAGCGCCTCAAGACCCGGCTCGCCGCGGAAGGCCTGTTCGCGAGCGAGCGCAAGCGCACACTGCCGCGCTATCCGCGGCGCATCGGCGTGATTACCTCCCCGGCGGGGGCGGCGCTGCATGACATCCTCAAGATCCTGGCGCGGCGCTTCCCGCCCGCGGCGGTGCTCATCTACCCGGCCGTCGTACAGGGCGCGGCGGCAGCGCCGGCGCTGATCGCCGCGCTCGAGAGCGCCGCGGCGCGCCGTGAGTGCGATGTACTGATTCTCGCCCGCGGCGGCGGCTCGCTCGAGGATCTCTGGGCCTTCAACGACGAGCGTCTGGCGCGGGCCATCGCGGCGAGCCCGCTGCCGGTGGTTTCCGGGGTCGGACACGAAATCGATTTCACCATCGCCGATTTCGTCGCCGATGCGCGCGCGCCGACGCCGTCGGCGGCCGCGGAGCTCGTGGTGCCCGATCGCGCCGCGTTCCTGCAGGCGGTGGCGCGCACCGCGCAGCGCCTCGACTTCTGCATGCGCCGCGAGCTGCAGGCCCTCGGCGCACGCCTCGCCGCAACCCGGCGCCGCCTCGAGCTCACCCATCCTGGCGTGCGCTTGCTGCAGCAGACGCAGCGCCTCGATGAGTTGAGCCTGCGACTGGCGGCGGGGGCGCGCGCCGCTCTGCAGCGCGACCGTTTGCGCTTCGCGCATGGCTGTGAGCGGCTGATGCGCTGCTCGCCGGGGCAGCTGCTGCGCGAGCGCAGCGAACGGCACGAGCGGCTGCGAGCGAGGCTGGAGCACGGCGCGAAGGAGCAGATGGCCCGCGCCCGACACCGCCTGGCGCTCGCGCAGCGAGCGCTCGATGCCGTGAGTCCGCTCGCGACGCTCGCGCGCGGCTACGCGATCGTGACACGCACCGACGGGACATTGGTCACGGACGCGAGTGCGGTGGCACCGGGTGAGGAAATCGAGGCGCAGCTGGCGCGTGGGGCACTGATCGCGCGAGTCGCCGCCCGGAAGGAGGAGAAGTGAGGCTGCCGGGAGCCGTCGCGGTGCTCATTGCGGTGCTCCTGTCTGCAGCGACGCAGGTGTTGCCGGCTGCGCAGGCCGCCTCGACCGCGGTGGCACAGGCGGTGGCGTTGCAGCTGCCACAGGAGGAGCGGGTGCCGGGCGGCGTCGCGCTCATCCCCCTCGAGAAAGCCGGCGACCATGCCCCGGAAATCAGCTTCGAGGGCCGGCGGGTGCTGGTCGTGCGCCTCGCAGGCAAGTGGACCGCCGTGGTCGGCATTCCCCTGTCGCAGACGCCCGGTCCCGCTGCGGTGCGGGTCGGGGAGCCGAATGGTGAGGGCACGACGGTGGGCTTTGAGGTAGGCGACAAACAGTACACGGTGCAGCGTCTCACCGTCCCGCCCCGTCAGGTGGACTTGTCGCCGAAGGATCTCGCTCGCGTCAACCGTGAGCAGCCGCGCATCCATCAGGACGTCGATACTTTCACGCAAGAGCTTCCTGCGACGCTGCGACTGCTCGCGCCGGTTCCGGGTGTGCGCTCGAGCTCCTTCGGCCTGCGGCGCGTCTTCAACAACGAGTCGCGCAATCCGCATTCGGGTATGGACATCGCGGCGGACACCGGCACGCCGGTTCGCGCCGCCGCCGACGGACGCGTGGTCGACACCGGAAACTTCTTCTTCAACGGCAACACCGTGATCCTCGATCACGGCGGCGGACTCGTGACCATGTACTGCCACCTGAGCGCCATCGAGGTGAAGCCCGCGCAGCATGTCTTCGCCGGAGAGGCGATCGGCAAGGTGGGCGCGACGGGGCGCGTCACGGGTCCCCATCTGCATTTCGGCGTGGCCCTCAACGGCGACTTCGTCGATCCCGCGCTGTTTCTCCCGGCACCCGCGCAGCCTCCTTCGGGCTCGCGGTCCGGCGGCGGCTGAGCTCATGGCGGAGGCGGGCGATGCCGGACGCGACACCGGCTACATGCGCCTGGCGCTCGAGCAGGCCGCCGCCGCGGGCGCCCGCGGCGAGGTGCCGGTCGGCGCCGTACTGGTGCGCGGCACGCAGGTGATCGCCAGCGGCGGCAATGCTCCGATCGCAACTCACGATCCCACCGCCCACGCCGAAGTGCAGGCACTGCGCGCCGGCGGCCGCGCGCTCGGCAGCTACCGTCTCACCGACACTACCTTATATGTGACGCTCGAGCCGTGCGTCATGTGCGCCGCGGCGATCGTGCACGCGCGCGTGCGCCGCCTGGTGTTCGGTGCCTGGGATCCGCGCGCCGGCGCTGCCGGCAGCATCACCGACGTGTTCACATTGCCACAGCTCAATCACCGCGTGGACGTGTTCGGCGGCGTGCTGATCGAGGAGTGCGGGCGGCTGCTACGGGAGTTCTTTTCTGATAGGCGCTGAAAAAGCCTTCGGCTTTTTCAGCGCAGGCCCACCGGACACCGGTAATCCACTCGCGGGCAAAAAGCGGGGTTTTTGCCCGCGAATAGCGGGCGAAGTCGGCGCTTTTTCAGCGCAGGCCCACCGGACAGCGGTAATCCACTCGCGGGCAAAAAGCGTGGTTTTTGCCCGCGAATAGCGGGCGTATTTGGGTGGGCTAACGGATCAGGCGCGCGGCGGTCGTGGCGGGCGCCGGCGGCTGGGCGGCTGCGCTTGCGCCGACGTGGACCGGCACGGGCTCCCCGGGCTGCCACTCGAGCAGCGTCAACCAGCGCTGAATGCGATCGACGAACTGCACCGGCTCCCAGCCGCGGGCGTAGCCTCGCTTGGCGCGCGTGTACCAGCGACCCTGCGCGAGCAGCGGCAGCTGCTCGCGTACCGCGCTCCAGGAGTCCGGATCCTTGCCCAGAGACTGCGTGATGACGCGCGCGTCCTCGAGATGTCCGAAGCCGACGTTATAGGCTGCGAT
>DATGJR010000155.1:0-65857 GCA_035295065.1 Steroidobacteraceae bacterium | reverse complement strand
CCAGCGTTGGGCGGAAAGCCACGCAACGCTATCTCGCCAAGGTCGATGGCCTTGCGCTTCGGCTTGCAGAGCACCCAGAGCGCTCGCGACCAGCTCTTATCGAGGCAATCGGCGACCGCATTGTCCTGCAGCCGGACGCCTCGGGACGCTTCCTGTGGGCCGAGTACGGCCTGCTGGGTGAGCGATTGCTCGCGTCTTTGGGGATGCCGGAAATAATGGTAGCGGGGGCAGGATTTGAACCTGCGACCTTCGGGTTATGAGCCCGACGAGCTGCCAGACTGCTCCACCCCGCACCAGGAGGGCGCGCATTCTACAAGTGCATCCCCGGGGCAGCAATAGCTGAGGGCGGATCGAATAAAAGTCAATCAGATCAATCAATCATGCTCGTGCATGTGGTCGAAGAGATCGCCGCGGGCGGGCATTTTGTCGAGGGTGCATCCTCCCATCGGGAAGATCAGCAGGAGTACCAGGACGCACCGATCGCCGAGTGGGACCACCAGCGCGCCTCCTTCGATTTCCACCCGCTTCTGCCATGGGAACTCACGATGCGGCCCCCGCGGTGCCGGGAACATTGCGCTCGGTGCGGAAGCCAGTGCGTTCAGCTGCCGCCGAATCTTCTCATTGCTCTCGATGAGACGTTCTGCCGCCGAGCTTGCCTCGGCGGCCCAGTCGATGCTGACGCCGGCAGGGGGCGTGATCGCCGTCGAGGGCTGCGGGCGCGTTTCCGGCTCGACCGTAACGCGCTTGCGCAGCAGGCGGGTGCGCCGCTCCATTGCGTGTGCGCTCGTTTGCGGTTCGAGCGGCTGGAGGAAGAGGACCTGCGCGGAGGGGCTCTCGAGCTCGGGACGAACGCGCTGTGCCGAAGTCGCGGAGAGCAGCCACAGGAGCGCGCCCGCATGGAGGCCGGCGACAGCCGCGAGCGTCACGACGCGTGGCGCTGCGATGCGTGAGACCATCGGCGCTTGGAGCGCCCCACAGGACTGAAAGTTTCCCGACCTGCCACCCCCTTCAGGGCGGCGGCCGGATCAGTCGGGCACCAACCTCAAATCGCGGCGGCGATCTTCGCCGCGAGCGCAGCTCCTGCGGCGGAGTCGAGGCTCACCATCGGCCAGCCGATCCCGAGACCTTCGCGCGTGTTGGGTTTCGGAATGATGTGGAAGTGCACATGCGCAATCGCCTGATGCGCGCCGCGGCCATTGTTCTCGAGCACGTTGTACTCGCGCACTCCGGTAGCCGCGATCACGGCGCGACACAGTCGCGGCAGCACTCTCCCGAGCGCGGCCGCGGACTCATCTGACAATGCGTCCATCGTCTCCGCGGCCTCCTTCGGGATCACCAGCGTGTGGCCGGCGCTCAGCGGATTGATATCGAGGAACGCCAGCACCCGGTCGTCCTCGTAGACTTTGTGGCAGGGGATCTGCCCGCGCAGGATCTTCCCGAAGACCGTCTCAGTCATGTACGCCTCGCAGCAATGACCCTCGAGTCGCAATTGTCGCTCCCGAAGGTCGGTCCCTGACAAGCCTTATGGTATTCGCCCTGCAGGCGCGTAAACTCTCCCGCTCGCTGCGCGTCCGGTAAGAACGGGGAATTGGCATGAAGACCAAGGCTGCCATTGCTTACGCTGCCGGCAAGCCACTCGAAGTGGTGACGGTCGATCTCGGCGGCCCGAAGGCCGGCGAAGTGCTGATCGAGATCCGTGCGAGCGGCGTCTGCCACACGGACGAGTTCACGCGCTCGGGCGCCGATCCCGAAGGCCTGTTTCCGGTGATCTTCGGGCATGAGGGCGCCGGCATCGTCGTCGACGTGGGCGCCGGCGTGACCTCGGTGAAGAAGGGCGATCACGTGATCCCGCTCTATACGCCCGAGTGCCGGCAGTGCAAGTCGTGCCTGTCGCGCAAGACCAATCTCTGCACGGCGATCCGCGCGACCCAGGGGAAGGGCGTGATGCCTGACGGCACCAGCCGCTTCTCGATCGGCAGCGAGATGGTGCATCACTACATGGGCTGCTCGACCTTCTCCAACTACACCGTCCTGCCGGAGATCGCGGTGGCGAAGATCCGCGAGGACGCCCCTTTCGATAAGGTCTGTTACATCGGTTGTGGTGTGACGACCGGGCTCGGCGCGGTCATGAACACCGCCAGGGTCGAGGCAGGGGCGAATGTGGTGGTGTTCGGCCTGGGCGGCATCGGCCTCAACGTCATCCAGGGCGCGCGCCTGGTGGGCGCCAACAAGATCATCGGCGTCGACGTCAACCCGCGACGCAAGGCACTCGCGGAAGCGTTCGGGATGACGCACTTCGTCAATCCCCGGGAAGTGGGAGGGGACCTGGTGCAGCATCTGGTCAGCCTGACCGACGGCGGTGCGGATTACAGCTTCGAGTGCGTCGGCAACGTGGATCTGATGCGCCAGGCGCTCGAATGCTGTCACCGCGGCTGGGGTGTCTCGGTGATCATCGGTGTCGCTGGCGCGGGCCAGGAGATCAAGACACGCCCGTTCCAGCTGGTCACCGGGCGCGTGTGGAAGGGCACCGCCTTCGGCGGGGCACGTGGACGGAGCGACGTGCCGAGGATCGTCGACTGGTACATGGACAAGAAGATCAACATCGACGACCTCATCACCCACGTCATGCCGCTCGAGCGCATCAACGACGCCTTCGATCTCATGCATCGGGGCGAGTCGATTCGCTCCGTGGTCACTTTTTGACGTTGCGCGCCGACTGCAGCAGCCCGGCACGCCTCAATCACTCGCGAACACAGGAGAACCACTATGGCTGTCAAGATCCATCCGGCTGTCGACAATGGTGTGAAGGCCGGCAAGACGGATTTTCCGGGAGGCACGCTGAGCTGTCTGTGCAGCTCCTCGCCGGTGACCATCACGCTCAAGGGCAACACCGCCTTCAATCATGTGTGCGGCTGCACCAAGTGCTGGAAGCCGAAAGGTGCGCTGTTCTCGATCGTGGCCGTCATCGGCCGCGATAAGCTGAGCGTCAGCGCGAATGGCAACAAGCTGAAGATCGTCGACGAGAAGGCGCCCATCCAGCGTTATGCCTGCAGTGCCTGTGGCGCCCATATGTACGGCCGCATCGAGAACAAGGACCATCCCTTCTACGGCTTCGACTTCGTGCACACCGAGCTCTCGAAGGACAGCGGCTGGTCAGCCCCGGAATTCGCCGCCTTCGTCTCCTCCATCATCGAGGCGGGATTTCCGCCGGCGCGGATGGGTGAGGTGCGTGCACGCCTCAAGGAGCTCAAGCTCGAGCCGTATGACTGCCTGTCGCCCGGCCTCATGGACCTGATCGCGACGCACACCGCCAAGCGCAAAGGGACATTGGCCGCGTGAGTGCCGAGTGCGCGGGTCAGCCGGCCCGCGCACGCTTCACCGGGAAAGGCGCTACCCGCGGAGTGCGCCAAGGAGTACCTCGTGCCCGATCGGCATCAATTCACTCACGGGAGGGCCACCGCATGAGACGCGCCTCGTTCGCTCCCCTGCTGTTCGCCGGAATTCTCGCGGCATGGCTCGCCGATGCCGGGGCTTACCCGGCCTCCGAGGGCGACTACGTTATCCGCGATTTCAAGTTCGACTCCGGGGAGTCGCTGACGGAGTTGCGTATCCACTACCGCACCTTCGGCACGCCCAGGCGTGATCACCAGGGTGTGGTGCGCAATGCAGTGCTGATCATGCACGGCACGACCGGCAGCAGCGCGCAGTTCATGGGGCCGACCTTCGGCGGTGCGCTCTTTGGCTCCGGTCAGCCGCTCGATGCGACCCGCTACTATCTGGTGCTGCCGGATGGAATCGGGCACGGCAAGTCGTCAAAGCCCAGCGACGGACTGCACGCTCATTTTCCACACTACGGCTATCACGACATGGTGCAGGCGGACTACCTGCTGCTCACGCAGGGTCTCAAGGTGAACCACGCGCGCCTCGTGATGGGCACCTCCATGGGGGGCATGCATACCTGGCTGTGGGGCGAGCTGCATCCGGATTTCATGGATACGCTCATGCCGCTCGCGAGTCTGCCGACGCAGATCTCGGGCCGCAATCGGGTATGGCGTCGCACGGTGATCGATGCGATCCGCAACGATCCGGCGTGGAAGGGGGGTGAGTACTCGAGCCAGCCTCCCTCGCTCCGGACCGCGCTCGAGATGCTGTGGCTGATGGGGAGCAATCCGGTGCTGCGACAGGCCGAGGCGCCGACGCTCGCGCGTGCCGACGAAGTGATCGATGCTTACGTCGAGGAGAACCTGAGTACACACGACGCCAATGACGTGCTGTACGCGGTGGAAGCCTCGCATGACTACGATCCCGGGCCCGCGCTCGAGAAGATCCAGGCACCGCTCCTGGCGGTGAACTCCGCCGACGACCTGATCAACCCGCCGGAGCTGCAGATCCTGGAGCACGAGATCACGCGGGTGCCGCACGGGCGGGCGATCGTGATTCCCTACAGCGAGCGCACCCGCGGCCATGGCTCGCATACCGTCGCCGCGCTGTGGAAGGAGGATCTGGTCGAGTTGCTCAAGTCGCCCGAGCGCTGAGGCGGGCGCTGCGGAGGGTCAGACCCGGCGCACGTACTGCGGTCCGAGCTGGCTCACGGAGGTGCAACCGAGCATTCCCAGCACCCGGTCGGTCTCGACGGTGAGAATCTCCAGCGCGCGCTGCACGCCGCGCTCGCCGGCGGCGCCTAAGCCGTAGAGCGTCGCCCGCCCGAGGAGGACCGCCTCGGCACCCAGCGCCAGCGCCTTGACGATGTCCGTGCCGCGGCGGAATCCGCCATCGACGAGAATCGAGACCCGACCGCCTACTGCGGCGGCTATCTCCGGCAGCACGTCGATCGCCGACACGCAGGAATCGAGCTGCCGACCCCCATGATTGCTGAGCACGATGCCCTCGCAGCCGAGGGCGCGGGCGCGCTCGGCATCGGCCGTGGTCAGTACGCCCTTGATGAGGAGCTTGCCGCGCCAGAACTGGCGGATCCAGGCGATATCGTCCCAGCTGATGGTGGGTTGAAAGAGGCCCGGGATCACCGTGCTCCCGCCGACGGCGCTCGCCGCACCCGGCGGGAGGAACGATTCGATGTTGCGAAAGCGCGGGATGCCGTGGCGCAGCAGCACCTCATACATCCAGCGTGGGTGGCGCAACGTATCGAGCGCGGCCCGGAGCGTCGGCTTGCCGGGCGCGCGGAAATTACGCTGATCCCATTCGCGGCTGCCGAAGACATTGGCGTCGGTGGTGAAGACCAGTGCCTCATAACCGGCTGCCGCCGCGCGCTGCATGATGTCGCGGGCGATGGCACGATCCTTGAGCACATAGAGCTGCATCCACAGCCGTCCGCCGGCGCGCTGCGCCACCTCCTCGAGCCGCGTCGTCGAGAGCGAGCTCAAAGTGAAGGGGATGCCGAGTCGGGCCGCGGCGCGCGCCAGCGCCAGATCGCCCTCCGCGTGCAGCATGTTGTTGAGCCCTGTGGGGGCGATGACCAGGGGTGCCTGGGCGGCGGAGCCGAGGATCGTGGTGCGCAGCTGCCGCGAGGATGTGTCGATCAGAGTCTGGGGCAGCAGCCGCAATCGCTCAAACGCTGAGCGGTTGCCACGGAGCGAGCTCTCATCCTCGGCGCCCCCCTCGACGTATTCGAAGGCAAAGCCCGGCACGCGCCGTCGAGCCTGCTCGCGCAGATCGGCGATGTTGATCGCGCGCGACAGCGGACCACCGCTGAAAAGGCGCCGTTTCCAGGGCATGCGCCGGCCTTTCTCTTCTCTCTTCTAAGGCACTAAGTTTACGGCAACCTGCGTTGCGGTGAAGGTGTTGGTCGCGGCGTCATACTGACCGACCGCCGAGAGGCGGAAGGCGGCATTGGTGCCGTTCAGTTGAGTGGCAAGGGCGGTGGCGAAGGCGCCGGCGCTGTTGTAGATGGAGATGGTGTCGCTCAAGCCGATCGCGAGGGTGGGTGTTCCGCTCGCAAACACGATGGTGGGGCTTGCCGCCAGTGTCGTGAGATCGGTCTTCTGCGGCCCGGTGGCGAGATACCGCACTGCGGGATTGATGGCGCCGTTCGCGAGGTTCACCACGAGCCCCGAGCTGCTGGCGCTCGAGAACGGTGCGGTCGATCCCGTCGGAAGTGCCCATTCGACCACGAGCTGCTGGGGCGCGGGGCTGCTCACCGAGGATGCGGTGAAATCCGGCGGCCCGGAGCCGAAAGGAGCCACGTTGCCGAAGGCCTCGAACAATGTGCCCGGCGCAGCTCCGCTCTCATCGACGGCGCCGGTGTTGACGGCGTAGCTGGCGAAGGTGGCGTCGTTTGCGCTGCTGCTGCCGGTACCCGCAAAGTTGAACGCTCCGCCCGAGAAGCCCCCGAGCGAGAGCAGGCTCAAGGTCATGCTGCCGGGTGCGGCCGATGTCAACGTGCCCCAGAGCGCAGTCGGCTCGAGTCGCACCGCGCCCGCGGTGGCATCGAGTCCTGTCGCCACCGTAAGCGGATAGCCGACGGCCTGACCGGCGACGTTGACGACCTGGCCGACCGAAATCGACTGTGACGAAAGACCGCTCACCGCCACACCGTCCTCGGTCACGGCGGTCGCGCCGCTCACCGTGACCGGGAGCTGCGGGTAGTACTGCACCCCTCCATAGCGGCCCAGGAAAGTCACGCCCTGCACGGTCAGGGTATTGCCGTTGATCGCGGCGACCGTACCGATCAGATAGTCGGCGAGCGGGCTCGAGAGGGCGCTCGCGGCGTAAACCTGAGTGGCATTGAAGCCCGGTGTGATGGTGGCGAGGCTGCCGAGCGTGCCGTAGGCCGCCACAACGGTATTCACCGGGAGACTCTGCAGCGCGCTGAGTCCCGCGACTCCCGTGTAGACCGTACCGTTGACGTTGAAATAAGTGGAGGAGCTCGTGCTGACCGTCAACGCGCCGAGCGCCGAGACCACGTCATTGAAGGGGCGGATGTTCGCGATGTACTGGCTGCTCGAGGGCTGTGAGATGACCAGCAGTCCGCGGGCGCGTATCGGCGTTGCATCGAGCGGCGCCGGTGTGGCGGTCATGAGCGGTACCACCGTGGTGGTGATGGGTGAGGCGCTCCGATTGAGCGAATTGAACGCCGACAGGTCGAAGTTGAGCGCCAGCCGGGTGCTCTGCTGATTGTTGATGACCAGCGGGTTTTGCGGGTCGAAGTTCACCACGAGCGAGACCGTTCCCATTGCCGCGCCGGTGGAATCGACGGCGGCGACCGAGTTGGGGACGCCGTTCACGTCGACCGTGATGTAAGGCACCGTGTAGTCGAGCAGCACGCTCATAGAGGTATAGGTGCCGACCGGAAAGGCGGGAGCCTCGACCAGCTCCGTCAGATCGTGGACCTGGGTGAGATCGACGGTCTCGGGGGTGGCGAGCGGCTCGATGATGATGCCGTCGTTGCGCGTCAGGGTGATGCTGTCGATGTTGACGATGTAGCTCGTGAAGTCGCCAGGACTGTTGCTCAGCGTCACGGCCGCCGTGCCGTAAATGATGTTATTGCTTGTGCTGCAGCCCGCGAGCAGCGCGGCGGCGCCCAATACGAGGGCGCACGAGGCCCACAGGAGCCGCCTCGGCAGGCGGACACGAACGGCTGTCATCAGGCTCATCCCCTTCAAAGATCCGGGCGGCGCCGCGCGGCGCATTTCGTCCTTAGAGACGCGGATTGGCCCCGCGTTCCATGGCGACCCGGAATTGCTCGGGTCCGCGACCCGGAAACCGGTTAGTTTACCGGTTTTGTCGGACTAATTGACGGTGAGATCGACGCTGGCTGAGGAGGCGCTGCGCAGGTCGACCGCCGCCGGATACCACTGGCGGGTCTGTACGGCCGTGGGGTTGCCCGAGCTCCAGGCGCGTACGGTGAGGTAATAGAGGCCGCTCGAAGTGCCGCCGGGCACGGCGCTCAATGTCACGGTGCCCCCGCCCGCCTGCAGCGCGGCATCGAGTGCGGCGCTTGCGATCAGCTGGCCGTTGCGGCTGAGCATGATCTCGCCCTGATCGTATTTGCCCGGGCTCGCCGGCGTGATGGTGGCGGCGAGCGATGCGGCGGCCACGCCGGACGCAAGCGACAGCGGCTGCAGGGTGACCGCAAGTGCGGATGTGACGCCCGTCGTCGTCGGCGCCGACACGGTGACACCGAAGGCGCCATCGGTATAGGAGGGCGCGGTGGCGGCAACCTGGTAAGTGCCAGCCTGTTCCTGCGGCGCTGTGCTCACCAGGGTGACGGTCCCGGCACTCGAGACATACGTGCCCGAATCAACCGTCCCGCTCGAAAGCGCCTGTGCATTGCCGAGCACCTGGTTGAAAGGATCGATCGGGGCAGCCTCGATGAGGTAGGGCACCTCGCCGCTGCCAGGGAGCGTCTGGTAGAAGCCGACCGCGGCGCCCGCCGGCAAAGGCGCGCTGGCGTTCGCGATGTTGGCGGTATAGCTGCTGACGGCGCGCGGGAGCAGCGTACCCACCGACACCAGGTTCGAAGGCTGAATGGGTGTCAGGTCCGGGTTGGTGGTGGTGAGGCTCGAGCCGGTGGTGGTGCCGGTCACCGTCGGAGTGGAGCCGAACGAGGAGGAGGACGAGGAAGCCACATCGGGAATCTGCACGGCCTTGATGATGATGGTCGCGATTCCCGCGCCGTGAATCACCAGATCGTAACTGCTGTAGTTGAGATTACTCGTGTTGAAGGCATTGAAGGTCTGGGTGCCGGTCGGCAGAGGATAGAGCGTGAAAGTGCCGTCGGAGGCCACCGGGCTGCTGGCGACGACGACGTGACGGGAGCCGTCGGAGCTCAACACTTCGGCGCTCACCTCGATACCGGGCGTGCCGTTGGCGCTCGTGAGGGTGAGATTGGTGAGCGTGAGCTGTCCCTGGATGCCACCTACCCGTGACAGGTCGTAGGCGCTTTCGTGCGAGCTCAGCAGGATCGCGTTCGTGCCGGCATAGGTGAAGGGCACGAGGTCACGCACGCCGTCAAAGCCGACCGTGAATTCCGCCGTCGTGGTTGTCGAGCCCGCGCCCGTCGATGGGCACCCCGCGGGGCTCGTTACCGGGAGACCCGTGGTCGGATCGACGGCGCCGGATGTGCCGGTGCCGAAGCCAGTGACCGTGCTGCAGCCGTTGGTGGTACCCAATCCGCCGGTACTACCGAATCCGTTGGTGGTACCGACGCCGTTGGTCGTGCCCGTTCCGGCAAGGGCGCCGGCTCCGAGCGCCGCGCCGATGTTGCCTATGGGAACGGTGAGCGAGGTCGGTATTCCGAGTCCCTTGTCGGGATTCAGGAGCTCGAGCGGCAGCTGACGCGTGACGCCGCCATCGATGATGTCGGCTTCCATGTTGTATTGCGCGCCGAGAGCCTGTGCCGAGGCGCTCAGGGGCGCGGAGGCGTCGAGCGGAATGAGTCGTACCTGGGAATACGAGCCCGGTGCGAGCTTCAGATCCGTCACGAGGTTCGCGAAGTTGGTTCCCGAATCGGTCACCAGATCGACCGTGACGGGTGTCGAAAGCGTAAAGCGTGTCCAGCCTCCGTCATCGGGGCCTGCGGTGGCGCTGCCGTTGAACCACACGGCCTGCGCCGTGACGTACACATGTGAGTAGAGCGGCGCAGTGTTGCCGATCGCAGACACGTTGCTGCGCGTCGAGCACCCGACGACGCCGAGAGTGAGCGCTGCGAGCGCAGCCGCGGAACAGGCAGCTTGAGGACGCGTCATGCGGCTCCCGATAGGTGCTCCGTGCGACCGGGCGATCATCTCTGAAGTTCCGCACCGCCGCAATCGGATCGACGGCTGCAACTGTATTAGATTGTGTGCCGATGTTTCCTGCCCGTTAACTTAAGCGGAACATGCCTTCACTGCGAGCCTTCTTACTCTGCGGCCTCGCGCTGCTGCCCGCGCTCGGGCAGGCGCACGCGCATCTTCTGCGCGCCGTTCCCGCGGAGGGGGCGGTTCTGCGTGCCGCGCCGGCTCGCCTCGTGCTGACCTTTTCAGAGCCCGCGCGTCTTGCGGCGCTGTGGATCGCGCCGGAGAACGGCGCGCGTCGCAGGATCGCCCCGCTGCCGGTGGAAGCCGCGCCCGAGATCTCCGTGGCGTTGCCGCCGCTTGCGCCCGGGCGCTACGTGCTGACCTGGCGCGTCATCGGCCGTGATGGTCACGTCGTGCCCGGGGCGCTGCACTTCAGCCTCTCCGAATGACCGACCTCGCATGGGCACTGCTGCGCATCGCGGCCTTCGTGCTGGTGCTGCAGGCGGCGGGCATGGGCCTCTTTCGCCTGACCGTGGCACGAGCGCTCCCGGCGAGCGGCGCGCCGCTTGGCGCGACGGCACGCCGCATCGCCCTTGCCGCACTCCTCATCGTGATCGCCCAATGCCTCATCGAGCCCGCGCACCTCGGTGGGGACTTCTCCGCAGTGCTCGATCCGACGCTCGGGCGCCTTGCCTTCGCCACGAGTGGCGCGGAGCTTCTGACCCGGCTCGCGGGCACCGCCTGCCTCGTACTGGGCGCGCCTCCCGGAGCGCCGCCCGTGCGGCTGCTGACGGTCGCTGGCGTGACGCTCGCGGTCCTTTCGTTCGTGCTGAGCGGGCACGCCGCCGCGAGCCGGGCGTGGCTGCTGCTCACCGGGTTACTGCTTTTCCACGTGGCCGTGGTCACCTGGTGGCTCGGCGCGTTGCTTGCGCTGTATCGCGCGGCGCGCCTCGAGGCGCCGGCGCACATGGCGAGGGCGCTCGAGGCCTTCTCGCGCGTGGCGTTGCGCCTGGTGCCCGCGATTGCGCTCGCGGGCATTGCCATGGCCGCGGTGCTGCTGCCCGACGTGGCAGCGCTGTGGCGTCCGTATGGACTCCTGCTGATGACCAAGGCGGGGCTCTTCGCAGCGCTCATGGGACTGGCCGCGGTCAACCACCGGGTGCTCACGCCGCGAATCGCCGCCGGTGCGAGCGCAGCGCTTCACACACTGCGCGGCACGGTGCTGACCGAGTACCTGCTGATGGTCGCGGCACTCGCCGCGACCGCCCTCATGACGGGCCTTTATTCCCCGTCATGATCGCGTGCCGCACCTGCGCCAGCGGTGCGGCATCGGTGAGGCGCACCGTGTCGCCGTCGGCCTCGACGCCGAGCTCGCGCCACAACGCCGCAAGATCGGGAGCGTAGGCCGAAGTCTTCATTTGCGCGTACAGGTCCTCGAGGCTCGAGGTGCCGACGGCGGCATCGCCGGTGCGCAGCACCCGCTCGATCGGCCAGCGCGCGCGCAGCCCCCCGCTCGCGCGCGCGATGGCGCGCAGCGCATCCTGAAGCCCCTTCGCCTCGTGCGTGCGACGCCGGATGTCGACGTCCGCCATGAGGCAGAACATCGCACCGCCCCAATAGGTGCGCCCCCAGGTATGGGTGCGGTCGAGGCCTTCATCGCCCGGCTGCGGGAGGCCGCGTGGCATCTGACGCAGCTCCTCCGCCCATACATCCTCTTCAGTGCGGTTGCCCGCCTGCACGCGCGCGATGCCCTCGACGTAGGTGGCGAGCCCCTCGGAGAGCCAGGCGTGCTGCTCGCCGACGTCGGGCAGTGCGAGGTGTGTCATCTCGTGCACCAGCACCCAGTCGTTGCGCAGCTGTGCGTCGGTCACCTCCCGGCCGACGCCTACGCGGATCAGGGCGTCGGGGTCGGCATAGGTGCTGCCGCCCTGTACACCCGAGCCTTCGCGGGGGCGCACCTCGATCGTCGCCTCCGACACCGGGAAGCCATCGTAGTAGGCCGTGACGATCTGCGCGGACCGGCGCACCCAGCTGAAGAGCGTCTCGCTGCCGGCGGTGAAGCCATCGCTCCCCAACTCGACGTGCAGCCGTGCACCGGCGACCTGGAGGTCGGCGCTGGCCGGCGCGCGCGGCGCCGGGGCATCGAGGGGTTGCGTGCAGCTCGCCACGAGCACGCTCGAGAGCGCCGCCGCAAGCGGCGCTGCGCGTGCCGCGGCATTCCGCCCTGCGATCGACCTGCGCATCATGAGGCGCCATCATGACGCAGAGCGGGGCAGGGCGCATGCCGGCGGACAACGGCTTGCAAGTCACCGGTCGCCCGGGTCGCACGCTTTGGCGCTCGCCAGGCGAGCCGTGGACCCCCGCATCGGCAGTCTCAGCCGGCCTGCTCCTCGCTCGAGCGGCCGTCGATCCAGGTCTCGAGCACCTTGAGCTCATCGTCTGCGGCCACGAGATTTGCGCGCATTCCCCGGGCGATGCGTCCGACCTCACGCCCCAGCCCGAGAAATTCCGCGGGCCACTGGCTCGCCATGCGCACGGCCTGGGGCAAGGGGATGTTCAGCATGGCGGTCGCGTTGCGCACGCAGCTCGCCATGTCGATGTTGGATCCGGCCAGCCGACCGTCCTCGTCCACGCACACATCGCCCTGGACGAGGATGCGTTTGCCCTGCAGCTCGAAGGAGGTTGCCTTTGTGCCGACGCTCGGCATCGCATCGGTCACCAGCATGAAGCGGTTGAGGGGCTTGCACTTGAGCGCAATGCGCAGCACCACCGGACTGATATGCAGGCCATCGACGATGATGCCGCACCAGCTGCGCGGGTCGTCGAGCGCTGCGCCCACCGCGCCCGGCTCGCGTCCGGTCAGCTGCGACATGGCGTTGAAGAGATGCGTGAAGCCGGTGAGACCGTGGCGCAGTGCCGCCGCGATCTGCGCGTACGTGGCGTTGGTGTGTCCCGCCGAGACCACCACTCCCGCGGCGGCGAGCGCCTCGATGATCTGCGGGGTGGTCATCTCCGGAGCGAGGGTCACGAGCGTTCTGCCGACGCGCAGCGAGGTGAGGAGCCCGAGCGCGCTCGCGTCGAGCTCGCGCAGCTTGGCCGGGTCGTGTACTCCCTTGCGCTCGGCGTTGAGGAACGGTCCTTCGATATGGATGCCGAGGACGCCCGGGACGCCGCTCTCGATCGCGCCGCGCACCGCGGCGATGGCGCGCGCCACGACCTCGAGGTCGTCGCTGATGAGCGTGGGGAGAAACCCGGTGGTGCCGAAGCGGCGATGGGCCGCGCCGATGGTGCGAATGGTCGCGACACTCGGGGCGTCGTTGAAGAGAACGCCGCCGCCGCCGTTGACCTGCGAGTCGATGAAGCCCGGCAGGAGCAGCGCGTCCCCGAGGTCATGACGGCGGGCGCGCCGCACCCGCCGGTCGCCGCGCGCGACGACGGCCGCGATGCGGCCGTTCTCGATGAGCACGCAGCGCCCGCGCGTGAGAGCTGCGCCGCCGCGCCCGCTGCCCAGCAACACCCGCCCGTTGACCAGCGCGATACTCATCAGAGAGTCTGCGTCACCTTGGATAGATGGGGCGGGCGGTCGGGGTCGCGGCCGCGGGCGAGCGACAGGGCGTTCGCCATGCGATAGAAGCTCTCCGCCAGCAGCAGTGGCTCGATCACCGGGTGGGTCGCAATGCTCGGGAGCTGCGTGGCCTGCGCTGCCGGCGCGCCGGCGATGAGCACGTCTGCCCCCTGCGCGGCCATCTCGGCGGCCAGCTGCACGACACCCGTGCGGCTTTCGTCGTCCTGCGCCAGCACCAGCACCGGAAATCCCGCACGCACCAGCGCCATCGGCCCATGCCGCAGCTCCGCGGCGCTCAGCGCCTCGGCGTGCAGGCCGCAGGTCTCCTTGAGCTTGAGGGCCGCCTCCTGCGCGATTCCGAGGCCGACGCCGCGGCCGATGACGTAGAGATTCTGCGCCGCTGTCAGCCGTGAGACCGCCGCGCTCCAGTCGAGCGCGAAGGCGCGCTCGAGCATCTGCGGAGCTGCGGCGAGTGCCGCCTCGAGCGCCGCATCCTGCGACCAGGCGGCGACCAGCTGCACGATCGCCGCGAGCGAGGCGATATAACTCTTGGTGGCTGCGACGCTCAGCTCGGCGCCGGCGCCGAGCGGCAGCAGATCATCGGCGAGCTGCGCGAGCGGGGAGCTCTCGGCGTTGACCAGCGCAATGATGCGCGCGCCCGCGTGACGCGCATCGCTGACCGTGCTCAGCAGATCCGGGCTCGAGCCCGACTGCGAGATCGCGATCATCACCGTGCCCTCGAGGTTGGGCGGCGCCTCGTACACCGAGCTCACCGAGGGCGCCGCCGAGGAGGTGAGGAGCCCGAGGCGCGTCTCGATCAGGTAGCGGGCGAAGGTCGCCGCGTGATCGGAGCTGCCGCGCGCGCAGGTGACCACTGCGCGCGGCGGGGACGCCCGCAGCCGCTCGGCGATGCCTGCCACACGCGGGGCGTTGGCGCTGAGCTGCGCTCGCACCACCGCGGGAGCCTGCGCCGCCTCGCTGTGCATGCGGGTGCTCGCCTCCGGAGGGCTCACGTGGCGGTCGAGAGCTCAGCGACGAAGTCGTAGATGTCGCCACGATAGAAGGATTGGGTGAACTCCGCGGCGCGCCCGTCCTGGAGGAACCCGAGCCGCTCGACCAGCAGGCCCGCATCGCGCTCCTTGGCCGCGAGCAGCTCCGCCTGCTCGGCCGTGAACACCACGGCGCGCAGCCGCTGGAGCGCGCGCACCGGGCGGTTACCGGCGCGCTCGAGCGCGGTGTAGAGGGATGACTCGACCGCCTCGAGCGAGGGGAGACACGAGGCGAGGATGGTCGCGTACTCGAGTGACATGGGCGCATCGTCCGCGAAGCGGATGCGGTGAAAGCGGTAGACGGGCGTCCCCGGGCTGGCGCGCAGCGTCAGCGCCTCTTCGGGAGTCACGGTGCCGGCGGCCTTGCGCAGCCAGACGCTGCGCGGATTGCGCCCGCGGGCGCGCATGTCCTCGGAGAAGGAAGTGAGCTTCGAGAAATTCTTCTCGACGCGCGCGAGCACGAAAGTGCCCGAGCCCTGGCGTCGCACCAGCAGTCCTTCGTTGACGAGTCCGTCGATCGCCTTGCGCACCGTGATGCGCGAGACACTGAAATCCTCGGCGAGATCGCGCTCGGGCGGCAGTGCATCGTCGGGGCCGAGCACGCGCGTCTCGATGGCCTGCCGCAGCGCGCGCTGCAGCTGTTGGTAGAGGGGCAGGCTGCTCTGCTCATCGAGCTTTCCGACCGTCTGTGACAGCAGCGTCAAGGTGCTCTCCGGGCTGTCTCGCGATCAATCATGGTACCAGTATAGTACCAGTGTGTTGCGGGAAGAATACAGACCGGATAACAACAGCATGTTTTGATTCGTAAAAAACGAGACGTCTACTGTTGGTATGCATAGGTGTAGCGTTTCGACGTGATTGGTACTATATTGGAATGTAACTGGTCCGACCGTACGGACCTCTCGCAGGGCGCCAGGCACGCGCGTTCCGCGGGTCTCGCAGGGTCGCGACGGGGGTTGGCCGACGTGCAACAGCTAACGACAAACATTCGGGGTGGGTAAATCATGAGAATCGCACGGTCCACGTTGATCGGAACCGCGGTCGCCATGGCGCTGTTCGGGCGCAACGAACCGCTGCAGGCGCAGCAGGCGGCGGCCGCCGCCGCGCCGGCACAAGGGGATCTCCAGGAAGTGGTGATCACCGGCATTCGTGCAGCGCTCGAGGAGTCACTGACCGTCAAGAAAAAGTCGACCGACGTCGTCGACGTGGTGACTGCCGAGGACATCGGCAAGATGCCCGACAAGAACATCGCCGACTCGCTCAGCCACGTTCCCGGTGTCACGGTGAGCTCGGCGGGCGCCAACGAAGGCGGGTTCGACGAGAACGACCGCGTGAGCCTGCGCGGGACCGGACCGAGCCTCACCCAGACCCTGATCGACGGACACAACGTGGCCTCCGGCGACTGGTTCGTGCTCGACCAGACCGGCACCGTCGGGCGCAGCATCAGCTATACGCTCCTGCCCTCGGAGCTGGTGAGCTCCGTCGTGGTGCAGAAGAGCTCCGAAGCGGACCTGGTCGAGGGTGGCGTCGCGGGCACGGTCAACATCATCACGCGCAAGCCCCTCAACGACTTCAACAAGGAGTTCACGGTACAGGCATCGGCCGGCGCCGTGTACGCGGATCTGCCATCCAAGAGCTCGCCGCAGTTCAGTGCGCTGATGAGCTGGAGAAACTCCGACTCGACCTTTGGAATTCTCGGTCAGGGCTTCTACGAGGATCGCTACCTGCGCCGCGACGGTACGGAAATCCTCGGTTACGACCAGATTGCACCCGGCAGCGCCGTCGCGACTGCGCATCCCGACCTGACCAACGTCTGGTATCCGCACCTCATCGGCTCGGCGCTCTTCGATCAGGAGCGCAAGCGCACCGGCGGCCTGTTGAACGTGCAGCTGAAGCCCAGTGATGCGGTGGACCTCGACCTGTCCGGCTTCTACGCCAAGCTCCAGGCCCCGGACTACAACCGCAATTACCTGCAGTGGGACACGCACTTCGTCAACTTCGGTGCGGGGCAGTCTCCGAACCCCGGCTACACGGTGGCCAACAACACCCTGACCAGCGCGACCTTCGCCAACGTGCCGGGGACGCTCTACGGCATCTACGACCAGATCTCGCGTCCGGACGAGGAGGCCACCTCGTCGTTCGTCAACCTCGACGGCCACTTCAGGCTCGCGGACAACGTGAAGCTCGAGGGACAGTTGGGTTGGTCCGAGGGCCACGGCAGGACCCCGACGCAGAACGTCTCCGAGACCGCGCCGTCCGGCGCCGGCGCCTTCTACACGCTGAATGGAACGACGCGTCCGCCGGACTGGGGTCTGCCGGGCGTCAATTACTCGCAGCCCTTCCCGCCGGGTAATCCCTCGGCGCTGGCCTTCGGCTGGATCTTCGGCGGCGAGAACATCGACACCATCGATAAGGAGACCTGGGCGAAGCTCGATGCCACCTGGGACATGAGCAACTCGGGCGCATGGACGGATCTCAAATTCGGGGCGCGTTACTCGAAGCACGACCGCAGCTCCATCGGCTCGATCGCACAGGGCCCGACCTTCTCGGGCCCGAATGGCGGCGGCGCGAGCCCGCTCAACTACCCGACGACCTACAGCAACTACCCCTCGAACTACACCACCTTCGGCAGCAACATCCCGACGGGCATCTGGTACTGGACCCCCGCGCAGCTTGCGGCCTACAACGGACCCGGGCTGGTGCAGCGCGATCCGGTGCAGCGCGCCTATCCGCCGCAGTGGTTCGCGCTCAGCGAGCCTGATACCGCGATCTACGTGCAGGCAGACTTCAAGGGTGAGGACTGGACCGCGAACATCGGGGTCCGCTACGTCCACACGACGGAAGACACGATCAACTACATTCCGCTGTCGTGCACGGCGTCGATCCCGGCTTCGGCGAACCCCTGTCCGGCGAGCACCCCGAATCTCGTGGTCGGGTCGCTCTTCGGGGCATTCGCGGGCGTCCCTGTGAACCTGTCCTATGACAACGTTCTGCCGAGCTGGAACTTCCGCTACCAGTTCAGCCCGGATCTGATCGGCCACCTGGCGGCGGCGCAGACCATGACGCGTCCGGACTACTCGGCGCTCTCGAGCACGACGAGCCTCACGCCGCCGGCGAACTATCCCGGCACCGGCAGCGGCTCGGGCAGCAACCCGTACCTCAAGCCGATCGTCTCCAGCAACTTCGACGCGACACTCGAATGGTACTTCGCGCCGCGGTCGCTCCTGTCCGCATCGCTCTTCCTCATGGATCTGCAGAACTACATCGGCTACGGCTCGCAGACCCTCAACTACCCGACCAGCGGATCGGCCGCCTCGGGCTTCCCGCCGGGTACCGTGTCGGTGCCGTACCTGCTGACCGTTCCGATCAACACGACCGGACGCGCGCAGGGGATCGAGATCGCCTACCAGCAGTCCTTCGGTAACTTCGGTGTGAACCTCAACTACACCTACACCGATGCCAAGCAGACCTCGGACGTGCAGCCGAACCCCGACGGCACGCCCGGGGACAGCCGCCTGGTTGGTGCTTCCAAGGACGTCTACAACGTCGGCGTTTACTACGAGACCGTGCACTTCAGCGGCCGGGTCTCGTACAACTATCGCTCGGCGTTCTACAGCGGCCTGGATCGCAGCACGGCGTTCTCCCAGGACGACACCGGCGACCTGAACGCCTCGCTCGCATGGCTGTTCAACGACAACCTGAGTCTGACCCTGGATGGGATGAACCTGAACAACCCGACGCTCAAGTACTACGCGCTGAACACCGATCAGCCGCGCGCGTTCTACAAGAACGGCAGGCAGTACTACCTGACGCTGCGCGCAAAGTTCTGAGGGTGTAACCGAGGCTCCGGGCGGGTGGCGCTTCCCCTCCTGCCGCCCGCCCGGAACGCCTCCGAAGTAACGCAACGGACCGCGAGCGGAGCTTGGCGCCCCAGTCGCGGGGCGAGTAAGGTGCGGGCAGTCGATGACCACCGCCACGCTCTTCAACTATTCCTATAGCCCGGCGAGCCCGGCGCCGGCAGGGCCGCCGCCGGCGGGCGTGCGCCGGATCGTGATCATCGGTGGCGGCACCGCGGGCTGGATGACGGCGCTCATCCTGGCGCGCTCCTTCATTCATCGCGGCGTGAGCATCACCTTGCTCGAGTCTCCGGTGGTCGGCACCATCGGAGTCGGGGAGGGCTCGACGCCCTGGCTGCGGGGATTCTTCGACAGCCTCGGTATCGAGGAATCAGAGTGGATGCCGGCATGCCATGCGACCTACAAGAGCGGCATCCGCTTCGCCGGCTGGTCGACCCGGCCCGGGTTCACGAGCTACTTCCACCCTTTCGCCTCGATGCTCGACAACCTCACGATGAGCCAGTTCGTGCACAACGTCGAGGCGCGCGTGCAGGGCGCGAATGTCTACGCCCATCCCGATCGGTTCTTCATTGCCGCGCGGGTGGCGCAGGAGCGCCGTGCCCCCAAGTCGCCGGAGGCGTTTCCGTTCGACATCTGGCACGGCTATCACTTCGATGCGGTGCTCCTCGGGAAATTCCTCCACAAGAAGGCCCTCGAGCGCGGCGTGCGTTATCAGAGCTGCCACGTCACACATGCGACGGTAGACAGCGAGGGCGCGATTGCCTCCGTTGCCACCCGCGAAGGGGAGAGCTACGCCGCGGACCTGTTCGTCGACTGCAGTGGCTTTGCGGGCCTCCTGATCGAGAAGGCCCTGCGAACGCCCTGGGTCAGCTTTACGGAGAATCTCTTCAACGATGCGGCGGTTGCGCTCCCCACGCCGATCGAGGACTCGATTCCCTGCGAAACGGTGTCGACGGCGCTGCGGCACGGCTGGGCCTGGAAGATTCCGCTCACCAACCGCTATGGGAACGGCTACGTCTACTCGAGCAGCTTCTGCACCGCGGACGAGGCGGAGACGGAGCTGCGCCGCAGTCTCGGACTGCTCGAGTCGGTCGTCGAGGCGCGCCATCTCAAGATGCGGGTTGGGCGGGTCACGCGCCACTGGAACCGCAACTGCCTGGCGGTCGGACTCTCGCAGGGCTTCATCGAGCCGCTGGAGGCGACGGCGCTGCTCTTCATCCAGCAGACGGCCACGACTTTTGCCGAGTTTCTCGACAAGGGAGACCTCAGCGAGGCGGCGCACACGCGCTTCAACGCGCTCATGAACGCCCACTTCGAGGGTATCCGCGATTACATCGTCACCCACTACAAGACCAACACCCGTACCGACACCGAATACTGGCGCGCCAACGCCGCGAACCTGAATCTCTCCGAGGACCTGAAGAAGCTCTACTCGCTGTGGATGAACGGCAAGAGCATCGTGCCTGCGCTGCGCCAGCAGCTCATCGGGCGCGGCTATCCGGTGTTCTCCTGGTACGCGCTGATGGCGGGCATGGGCGTTTTCCCCGACGCCGGCGCCCTGCGTGCGCCCACGGCCGAAGAGGGCCGCTACCGGATGGAGGAGATCGACAATCTCATCGCGCGCAGCGCCGGGAATTATCCCGACCACAAGAGCACGCTGGCGCAGATCCCGCCGCGGCGGCACGAGCCGGCGCTGCAGGCCTATTTCTGGTAGGCACGCGGTAAGGGTGGTCGCCGTCGCCCCGATGCAGCCGAGCGCTCCGATCCGGGAAGTCGACACGCGCGACGGCGCGCGGGTGCGCGAGGTGCTCGAGGGCGCCGAGCCCGTGGTGCTGCGCGGCCTGGTGGCCGCTTGGCCGGCCGTCGCCGCGGCGCGCGGCTCCGCCGACGGGCTGCTCGGGTACCTGCGAAGATTCGACAGCGGCGCGCCGGTCGATGCCATCATGACGCCGCCGGAGTTCGCAGGCCGCATCTTCTATCGGGACGGCCTCGAGGGCTTCAACTTCGTGCGCAATCGGCTGCCCCTGACGGCAGTGGCCGAGCAGGCGCTGCGCTACGGCGGGCATGCGCAGGCCCCGGCGGTCGCGGTGCAGAGCGCGCCGGTCGATGAGTGCCTGCCGGGGTTTGCGCAGGCCAACCCGCTGCCGGCCGCCGACATCTCGGCGCGGCCGCGCATCTGGCTCGGCAATGCCGTCACGACGCCGACCCACCTCGATGAGTGGTTCAACATCGGGTGCGTGGTGGCGGGAAGGCGCCGTTTCACGCTGTTCCCGCCGGAGCAGATCTCCAATCTCTATGTCGGCCCGCTCGACTACGCCCCGACCGGGGCGCCGATGAGCCTGGTGCAGCTGCACGCGCCCGACTTCGTGCGCTTCCCGAAGTTCACTGAGGCGCTGGCGGCATCGTGCAGCGCGGAGCTCTCCGCGGGAGATGCGCTCTTCATTCCGCCTTTGTGGTGGCACAACGTGGAGTCCCTCGAGACGCTCAACGTGCTCATCAACTACTGGTGGCACGCGAGCGGTGCGCCGCTCGGGAGCGATTCCGGCTACGACAGCCTGAAGCACGCGATCCTCAACATCCGCCCGCTCCCGGCCGGGGCGCGCGCCGCCTGGCGTGCACTCTTCGAGCATTACGTATTCGGCGAGCCTCAGGAGACGATTTCCCACATTCCCCCGCACCGCCGGGGCCTGCTCGGGGAGCTCACGCCCGCAGACGCCGCGCGGCTGCGCGAGCAGATCGCGCAGCGCCTGAAGAACCGAAAGGGATGAGCCCGCGGCGCCTTTTTGCGGGACTGACGATGCTGGCCGCGTGCCTTGGCGTCGCGCGGGCTTCCGGCAGCGCGCCGCCCGAGGCCCTGGCCCCGATCATCCCGGCGCCCGCGGAGCGGGTGGCGCATCCGGGCGTCTTCGCGCTTCGCGACGGCGCTGAGATCTCCGTACCGCCCGGCGCACAGGTCCGTCGGAGTGCCGACTACCTCATCGGACTCGTGCGCGCGAGCCACGGTCTTTCTCTCAAGGTGCGCGTGCAGGGGAAGGAGGCTCCCCGGGAAGGCGCGATCACCTTCGCGCTCACGGACGCGCCGTACCCGAGCCCCGAAAGCTACGAGCTCGAGGTGTCCCCGACGGGAGTACGGGTCCGGGCAGCCGACCCCCGCGGCCTCTTCTATGGGGCGGTGACGCTCTGGCAGCTCATCTCGGCACAATCGCTGCACGATGGCAGCGTCGATGTGCCCGCGCTCTCGATCCGCGACACGCCGCGATTTCGATGGCGTGGATTGATGCTCGACTCCGCCCGGCACTTTCAGTCGCCCGAGTTCATTTTGCGTTATCTCGACTGGATGGCGCTGCACAAGCTCAATGTCTTCGGCTGGCATCTCACGGACGATCAGGGGTGGCGGCTCGAGATCAGGCGTTTCCCGCGCCTGACCGCAGTCGGTGCCTGGCGCGTCCCGGCGGGCGAGGCCGCGCGGCACGACATCGATCCCCGCACCCATCGACCGCGCCTCTACGGGGGCTATTACACTCAGGCGCAGGTGCGGCGCATCGTGGCGCACGCCACCGCGCGCAACATCACGATCGTCCCGGAGATCGAGATGCCGGGGCACGCGACTGCGGCGATCGTGGCCTACCCGCGGCTCGGTGTCCTCGACCACCCGCCCAGCGCCGTCGGCGCCGACTGGGGCGTATACCCGAATCTCTTCAACGTGGATGAGGCCACCTTCATCTTTCTCGACCAGGTGCTCGATGAGGTCATGGCGCTCTTCCCCGGGCAGTACATTCACACCGGCGGTGATGAGGCGGTGAAGGATCAGTGGCGCGCTTCGGCGCACATCCAGGCGCGCATGCACGAGCTCGGGGTGGCGAACGAGGAGGCGTTGCAGGGCTACTTCACCGCGCGCCTGGGCGGATATCTGGCCGCCCACGGGCGTCGCCAGATCGGCTGGGACGAGATCCTGGAGGGCGGCGTCCCGCCAGACGCTGCGGTCATGTCGTGGCGCGGTGTCGAGGGGGCGATCACCGCCGCAGCACGCGGGCACGACACCGTGCTCTCGCCTGCACCTGTCCTCTATCTCGACAATCGCCAGGGTCCGACCCCGGCCGAGCCTCCAGGTCGCGGCACGGTCGTCTCGCTCCAGGACGTTTATCGATTCGATCCGTTGCCCGGACCCCTCGTCCACGAGCAGGACCACGTGCTCGGCATCCAGGCCAATCTCTGGACCGAGCACGTGGCAACCGACGCCGACGCTTCTTATATGACCTGGCCGCGCGCGGCGGCGCTGGCCGAAGTGGCGTGGTCACCCCCTGCGAGGATCGACTGGCAGGGCTTTCAGGCGCGCCTGGCGGCCGAGTTCAACCGCTATCGGACCCTCGGCATCCGCTACTCCGAGGATGTGTTCGCGCCTGCCCGGATCGTCGGCCCCTTCGAGCGGCACTTCAGCCAGGACCTCAAGAGCTGCGCGGGCAAACTCGAGCTGAACCTCGAGGACGATGCGCCGCTCGCAGGTCCCCGCGCCATATTCCTAATCGACATCATGGACCCCTGCTGGGTACTGCCCGCCACCGACCTCACGCACGCGGCCTCGATCACCGCCGCGGTAGGGCAGCTGCCCTTCAATTTCCAGATCGGCAAGGACCGCGAGCAGATCCGCTTCAATAAGCCGCGGACTCCCGCCGGTGAGCTCGAGGTGCGGCTCGATCGCTGCGACGGGGAACCCATCGCCGTGCTGCCGCTCGCGCCTGCCGCCGGGAACGATGCGGTGACGGTGCTGCCGGCCGCGGCCCTTCCCCCGCAGGGTGGCGAGCATTCCCTGTGCTTCCGCTTCACCCAATGGACGCTCGAACCGCTCTGGGCGATTGACTGGGTGCAGCTCGCGCAATGAGCGGGGACACACAAGGCATGCGGCAGGGCGCGATCGCGCTGGCCGCGCCGCTCGGGGGATGGAGCACTCCACTCGATGAGGTGCCGGATGAGGTGTTCGCCTCGCGCATGATGGGCGACGGGCTTGCCATCGATCCCACCGAGGGGACGCTCCACGCTCCGTGCGACGGGGAGCTCGCGCTCATCACCCCGTCCCGTCACGCGGTGACGCTGCGTACCGCCGGTGGCTGCCAGATCCTCATCCACGTCGGAATCGACACCGTGAAGCTCGGCGGCGCGGGCTTTACGGTCGTTGCCGCACCAGGCGCTCGCGTGCGCACCGGTGAGGTGCTGCTGCGCTTCGACCTGGATCTCCTCGCGCAGCGCGCCCCGAGCCTCCTCACACCGATCATCGTCACCGCCGACAGCGGCTTTCGCATCGTCCGGCGCGTGCAGGGCCGAGAGGTCAAGGTCGGCGAGGCGCTCATGGAGCTTGCACCGGATGGCCTCTCCGGCGCGACCGTCGTCGCTCCCGGAGCGAGCGGCGCGCAGCGAGTCACCGTGGCCTTTGAGCACGGGATCCACGCGCGACCGGCGGCACTGCTGGCAGCCTCCCTCAAGGGCCTCGCGGCGGACGTGCGCCTGAGCGCACGCGGGCGCGAAGCGAATGCGCGCAGCACCGTAGCGCTCATGGCGCTTGGAGCGGGTCACGGGGATGAGATCGAGATTCGGGCCTCGGGGCCCGATGCCGCACTCGCCCTGAGCATGCTGGCGGCCGTGCTCGCGCGAGGCGACCCGGGGGGAACGCCCGGCGCCGCGAATGCCGGCAAGTCATCGCGCGAGGCTCCCTCGGCTGTCACGGCCTCGCCCCCGCGGGCGCTCGAGAGCGCCGGTGCGGCGCCCGCTGCGGGGGAAGCGCTGCCGGGGGTGATCGCGAGCCGCGGTCTCGCGGTGGGCAAAGCGATCCAGCTCACCCGGCCCGAAATCGCGGTCGCCCTCGAAGGGTCGGGAGTCGAGGAGGAGAGTACGGCGCTCGAGCGCGCACGCGCGGCCGTGCGCACCCGCCTCGAGCGGCGCGCCTCGGGTGCAGCCGAGGGTGCCGGCGCCCGCGCGGCCGGCGAGATCGCCGCCGCGCACCTCGAGCTCCTCGATGATCCGGAGCTCATCGCGGCCGCGCGCCTCGAGATCGCGCGGGGTCGCAGCGCCGGCGCCGCCTGGCGGGCGGCGGTGCGCGCGGCGGCCACGACGCTTCAGGGGCTCGCAGATCCGCGCCTGCGCGAGCGTGCCGATGACCTGCTGGATCTCGAGACGCAGGTGCTGGCGGCGCTGAGCGGCGTCGCGCACGGGGCGACGCCCGAGCTCCCCGAGCATTCGATCCTGATCGCGCGCGAGCTCCTGCCTTCGCAGCTCGTCTCCCTCGATGCGCGTCGCATCGCAGGTCTCGCCATGGCGGCCGGCGGGGCGACCTCGCACGTGGCGATCATCGCCGCCGCCATGCAGATACCGGCCCTCGTGGCGCTCGGATCGAAGGTGCTCGCCGTGCGCGACGGCACGCAGCTGGTGCTCGATGCCGAGCGTGGCGTGCTCGAGGTGGAGCCGCTCGCCGACCGGCTCGCCACGACGCGCGCGGCGCTCGCCAGGCGAGCTGAGCAGCTGGACGCCGAACGTGCCGCCGCGCAGCGCGAATGCCGTACCGCCGACGGGGCGCGCATCGAGATATTCGCCAACGTCGGCTCGGTGGCGGAAGCGCAGGCCGCGGTACGCAATGGCGCGGAGGGCTGTGGACTTCTGCGCACGGAGTTTCTGTTTCTCGATCGCGAGGCGGCGCCCGATGAGGGCGAGCAGCTCGCCGAGTACCAGAAGATCGCCGACGCACTCGGCGGTCGCCCTCTCACCATCCGTACGCTCGATGCTGGCGGCGACAAGCCGATCGCCTACCTGCCACAGCCGAGGGAGGACAATCCGGCGCTTGGACTGCGCGGCGTGCGCACCAGTCTCGCCCACCCCTCGCTCCTGAAGGTGCAGCTGCGCGCCATTCTCGCGGTGCGCCCGGCCGAGCGTTGCCGGATCCTGCTGCCGATGATCACGGACATGGGCGATCTGGCGGCTGTGCGGGCCGTGCTCGATGAGATCTGCGCCGAGCGCGGGCTTTCTCCACCTCAAGTCGGAATCATGATCGAGACGCCGGCCTCCGCCGTGCTCGCCGATCAGCTGGTCACGGCCGCCGATTTTCTCTCGATCGGAACCAACGATCTCACGCAGTACACGCTCGCCATGGATCGCGGTCATGCACAGCTCGCCGCGCGCCTCGATGCGCTGCATCCGGCGGTGCTGCGCCTGATCGAGCGCGCCGCCACCGCCGCCGGCACCCACGGCCGCACGGTGGCGGTGTGCGGAGGGCTCGCCTCGGAGCCCCTGGCCGCACCACTCCTGGTCGGCCTGGGCGTGCATGAGCTTTCGGCCGTCGGCTCGGTCATTCCGCAGCTCAAGACGGTCCTGAGCCGAGTGACGCTCGCGCAATGCCAGGCGTTGGCGCACGAGGCGCTGAGTCAAAGCGAGCCCGCCCAGGTGCGCGCGCTCGCGCAGCGGCTGGTGCCCGCGGCGCAGGAGGGAGCGCGATGAAGAGCGTGCTCGCGAGTCTTCAGCGGGTCGGGGGCGCGCTGATGCTGCCGATCGCGGTGCTGCCGATCGCCGGTCTCCTGCTGCGGTTCGGCCAGCCCGATCTCCTCAACTCCGCCTCCATGGCAGCCGCCGGAGGCGCGATCTTCGCCAACCTCGGGCTGCTCTTCGCCATCGGCGTGGCGGTGGGGCTGGCGCGCGAGAACCACGGGGCCGCCGGTCTTGCCGCCGTGGTGGCTTACCTCGTGGCGACAGAAGGCGCCAAGGTGCTGATCGCGGTGCCGCCGGATGCGCTCGCGGGCCTTGCAGGCCACGTCCAGGATCTTGCGAGGGGAGACTACAAGGCGCGCGAGATCGGCAAGCTCAGCGTCCCGGTCGGGATTCTCTCCGGCCTCATCTCGGGTGCGCTCTACAACCGCTTTTACAACATCACGCTGCCGAGCTATCTCGCCTTCTTCGGCGGACGGCGCTTCGTGCCGATCGTGAGCGGTCTTGCGGGGCTCGTGCTGGCGTTCATCTTCGGCAGCGAGTGGCAGCGTCTCGAGGGCGGCATGGACGCTCTCAGCCAGACGGTGCTGCACGCAGGGTCGCTCGGACTCTTCGCCTACGGGATTCTCAACCGCATCCTGATCGTCACGGGACTGCACCACATCATCAACAACATCGCCTGGTATCTGCTCGGGGATTTCCATGGGATCACCGGCGACCAACGGCGTTTCTTCGCCGGCGATCCGGCCGCCGGAGCCTTCATGGCGGGGTTCTTCCCGGTAATGATGTTCGGCCTCCCGGCGGCGTGTCTCGCGATGTACCACACGGCCTTGCCCGAGCGCCGCCGCGCGGTGGGCGGGCTCCTGGCATCGATCGCGCTGACCTCGCTCCTCACGGGCGTCACGGAGCCGATCGAGTTCACCTTCATGTTCCTCGCGCCGCTCCTCTATGCCGTGCACGCCGTGCTCACCGGCGTTGCCTTCATCATCATGAAGGCGCTCAACGTGCACCTCGGCTTCAGCTTCTCCGCGGGACTCTTTGACTACGTTCTGAATTTCAAATACGCCACCCGCCCGCTGCTGCTGTTGCCGGTGGGCGCGCTCTACTTCGCGCTCTATTACTTCCTCTTCCGCCTCGTCATCGTGAGGTTCGACCTGCGCACGCCGGGGCGCGATCCGGGGGAGGGGATCGCTGCGGCCGAGGCGCCGCCGGCCGCGGATCGGGCGCGGGGCTATCTCGCCGCCCTCGGAGGCGCGGCCAACATTACCTCCCTCGATGCCTGCGCCACGCGGCTGCGACTCACGGTCGCGAATGACTCGGCGGTCGATCTGCAGGCGCTGAAGCGTCTCGGGGCGGCTGGAACGGTGCGCCCCGCCGCCAATGCGCTGCAGGTCGTGGTCGGCGGAATCGCGGACCAGCTCGCCAGCGAGATGAGGGGGCTGCTGCAGGCAACGCCTGCGGCCGCTGCCCCCGTGCCGTCAGCGGCCGTACAGCGCCCGGCCGCAGCGCAGGGGAGGGGCGCGGCGCGCCCGCCGATCGATAGCGCGGCGCTCCTGGCCGCGCTCGGCGGCCGTTCCAACGTAACCGCGATCGAAGCCGCGGCGGGGCGATTGCGCGTGAGCGTGAGCGATGCGGCGCGCGTCGATGCCGCGGCCATCCGCGTGCTTGGGCTGCGCGGTGTCGCGCGCGCGGCCCCCGGGGTGGTGCACGTGCTCATGCCACCGGGCGATGCGGCGGGCATCCTTGTTGAACACCTGCTTAAGTGAAGCCGAATGGCATGGCGCAAAAGTTCAAAGACGAGCGTTATTGCGACGCGGCAAGATTTTTCTTCTGCCTGGATTCCGCGTAACCTTCCGCGATGCGTACACGAGGCCTCTGGCTCGGGTCAACGTCGTCGCAGCCGCAGAATTATAAAATAGGGGATTTAAACGATGCTGATTCTGACGCGACGGGTCGGCGAGACGGTAATGATTGGCGACGATGTGACCATCACGGTTCTCGGTGTGAAGGGGAACCAGGTCCGCGTCGGCATCAATGCGCCGAAACACGTCGCCGTGCACCGCGAGGAGATCTACGAGCGCATCAAGCGCGAGCAGCAGGGAGGCGGCTCCGAAGGCGGCGATGACTCGGACAAGACGCCCGAGAAGTCCGCCCAGTACGCCACCTGACCCGCACTCACCGATAGCTCGGCAGCAGCGAGCTCGCGAGCGACTGCACTTCGGGCAGCCGCACGATACCGATGGCTTCCTCGATGTCGAGCGAGAGCTGCCGGTCGTTTTTCGCAAACGGTACCTTGAGCCGCAGCGCTCCCTGAGCGGCGGCAAGCTTGGCAGAGGTCTTGAGCGGGGCGCGCAGGTCCACGCCCTGCGCGGCGGTGAGGAACTCGATCGCCGCGACGGTGAGCGTGTTGCGCGTCATGGGGAGCAATCGCCGCGCACCGTGCGTCGCCATGCTCACGTGATCTTCCTGGTTGGCGGAGGTCGGAATGCTGTCGACGCTCGCCGGATGGCTCAGCATGCGGTTCTCCGCGGTGAGCGCCGCGGCGGTCACCTGCGCCAGCATGAACCCTGAATTGACGCCGCTCTCGGGCGCGAGAAATGCGGGCAGTCCGCTCATTTTCGGGTCGACGAGGAGCGCGATGCGCCGCTCGGCGATCGAGGCGACCTCGGTGGCGGCGAGCGCGAGGATGTCGGCGGCGAAGGCGACGGGCTCGGCGTGGAAGTTGCCTCCCGAGAGCACCTCGCCCGACTCGGCGAAGATGAGCGGATTGTCGGTGACGGCGTTGGCCTCGGTGGCGAGCGTGGCCGCCTGCGCGGTGATGAGATCGAGGCACGCGCCCATCACCTGCGGCTGACAGCGCAGCGAATAGGGATCCTGCACGCGCGGGCAGTCACGGTGCGACTCGCGGATCTCGCTCCCCGCCAGTAACTCGCGGTACACCTGTGCGACGCGCGCCTGACCGCCGTGGCCGCGCACGCTCTGGATGCGCGCATCGAAGGGAACGTCGCTCCCGGCGAGCGCATCGACGCAGAGCGCGCCGCTCACCACCGCGGCGGCAAACGCGCTCTCGAGCTCGAAAAGGCCGGCCAGCGCGAGCGCAGTCGACACCTGGGTGCCGTTGAGGAGCGCCAGCCCCTCCTTCGGTCCCAGCGTGAGCGCGCTCATGCCCTCCTGGGCCAGCGCTTCCGCGGCGGGCAGGACTTCGCCGTGACGGTGGATCTCGCCCAGCCCCAGGACACTCAGCGACAGATGCGCAAGCGGCGCCAGGTCGCCCGAGGCGCCCACCGAGCCCTGGCTCGGCACGCAGGGCATGAGCCCCGCGTTGATGAGCCGCTCGAGGAAGCGCACCAGCTCCTCGCTCACCCCGGAGAACCCCTGCAGGAGGCTTGCGAGCTTCAGCACCAGGGTGAGGCGCACCACGCCGTCATCGAGCAGCGGTCCGACGCCGGCGCTGTGCGAGAGGATGATGTTCCGCTGCAGGAGCGTGCGCTGCGCGGCGGGGATGCGGGTCTGCGCCAGGAGCCCGAAGCCGGTGTTGATTCCGTAGGCGGGGGCTTCCGCCGCCGCGAGCCGCGCCGTCGCCTGGTGCGAGGCATGCACGGCGCTTAAGCACCCGGGATCGATCTCCACGCTGAGCGGATGCTGGTAGGCGCGCCGCAGCTCCGCGAGCTTGAGCGGCCGCGCGCCGAGTCTCAGGGGGTCGTGTTGGGCCATCGCAGCACCTCGCCAGCGCGGACCACGGTCCGGCGCGGATTGAAGCCGATCCAGTAACTGAGCTCCTCGGGGGAGCTGACATTCCACACCACGAAGTCCGCCGCCATTCCCTGGGCGAGCACGCCGCGCTCGGCGTGCAGCCCGAGCGCCCGCGCCGCGTGACGCGTGACCCCCAGCAGCGCTTCCTCGGCGGTGAGCCCGAAGAGCCGCGTCGCCATGCTCATCGCCAGCAGGAGCGAGGTCCCCGGGGCGGAGCCCGGATTACAGTCGCTGGCGAGGGCGAGCCGGGCACCCGCCGCGCGCAGCGCCGCGACCGGAGGCAGGCGCTTCTCGGCCAGGCAGTAGAAGGCGACCGGCAGCAGCACTGCGACCGTGCCGGATGCGGCGAGTGCCTCGGCCTCCGGTTCCCCGGCGTACTCCAGGTGATCGCAGGAGAGGGCGCCGCGGGCGGCGGCCATGCGCGTGCCGCCCTGGTTGCCGAGCTGCTCCGCATGCATCTTCACGGGAATCCCGAGCGCCTGTGCCGCCGCAAACAGCCGCTCCGCCTGTACGACGCTGAAGGCGATGCTCTCGCAGAATACGTCCACCGCATCCACCAGGCCCTCTCTCGCGAGCGCCGGCAGCCACTCCCCTGCGATGGTGTCGATATAGGCATCGGCGCGCCCGCGGAACTCGGGCGGCAGGCTGTGGGCGGCGAGGAGCGTCGTGCGCACCGTGACCGGAAAGGCGCGCCCGAGGTCGCGCGCCACGCGCAACATCTTTCTCTCATCCTCCAGGGTGAGACCGTAGCCCGACTTGATCTCGATGGTCGTCACGCCCTCGGCGAGCAGGGCGGCGAGCCTCGGCGCGCTCTCATCGAAGAGCCGCGGCTCACTCGCGGCACGCACCGCGCGCATGGTCGAGAGAATTCCGCCGCCCGCGCGCGCGATCTCCTCATAGGTCTTTCCACGCAGCCGCTCGGCGTACTCCCCGGCGCGGTTGCCGGCAAACACCAGGTGCGTGTGGCAGTCGATGAGTCCGGGCGTCACCCAGCCCCCGGCGAGATCGTGCATCTCGGGCGGCCCCGGACCGCCGGCAGCCGCCACCGCCTGCGGCAGCCCCGATTCCTCACCGACCCATTCGATGCGTGCCCCGCGCGTCACGAGCGCGCCGCGCTCGATCATGCCGAGCGCCGCGTCGCAGGTTGCGAGCCGGGCGTTGCGCCAGACCTTGAGCGGCTCGGGCATTCAGTCAGCGCGCAGCGTTGAGGAACGGCAGGTTGAGGCCGCGCTCACGCGCGCATTGGATCGCGCTCTCGTAGCCTGCATCCGCGTGGCGCATGACACCCGTGGCGGGGTCATTCCAGAGCGTGCGCTCGATGCGCCGCGCCGCAGCCGGCGTGCCATCGCACACGATGACCACACCGGCGTGCTGCGAATAACCCATGCCGACGCCACCGCCGTGATGGATCGAGACCCAGGTCGCGCCGCTCGCGGTGTTGAGGAGTGCATTCAGCAGCGGCCAGTCGGCGACCGCGTCCGAGCCGTCGCGCATCGCCTCGGTCTCGCGGTTGGGGCTTGCCACCGAGCCTGAGTCGAGATGGTCGCGCCCGATGACGACTGGCGCCTTGAGCTCCCCGCGCGCCACCATCTCGTTGAAGGCGAGGCCGAGCCGGTGCCGGTCGCCGAGGCCCACCCAGCAGATGCGCGCCGGCAGGCCCTGAAACTGGATGCGCGCGCGCGCCATGTCCAGCCAGTGATGCAGATGGCGGTCCTCGGGCAGGAGCTCGCGCACCCGGGCGTCCGTGCGGTAGATGTCCTCCGGGTCGCCCGAGAGGGCTGCCCAGCGGAACGGGCCCATGCCGCGGCAGAAGAGCGGCCGGATGTAAGCCGGCACGAACCCGGGGAAGGCAAACGCCTCCTTCAGGCCCTCGTCGAAGGCCACCTGGCGGATGTTGTTGCCGTAGTCGAAGACCGGAATGCCGAGTTTCTGGAACTCGAGCATCGCCTCGACATGGGCTCGCATGGAGGGCCGCGACTCGCGCACGACCTGCGCCGGGTCGCTGGCACGCAGGCGATCCCACTTCTCGACCGTCCAGCCGGCCGGCAGGTAGCCGTTCACCGGATCGTGCGCCGAGGTCTGATCGGTGACCGCATCGGGGCGGGCGCCGCGGCGCAGCAGCTCCGGCAGCACCTCGCAGGCGTTGCCGAGCAGACCGACGGAGAGGGGCTTGCCCTCGCGGCGGGCGCGCTCGAGCATCTCGAGGGCTTCCTCGAGACTTTTCGCCTGGGCGTCGAGGTATCGGGTCTGCAGGCGCTTGGCGATGCGCTCGGGCCGGCACTCGATGGCCAGCATGGACGCGCCGGCCATGGTCGCGGCGAGCGGCTGTGCGCCTCCCATGCCGCCAAGTCCCCCGGTGAGGATCCACTTGCCCATGAGATTGCCGCCGAAGTGCTGTCGCCCCATCTCGACAAAGGTCTCGTAGGTGCCCTGCACGATCCCCTGGCTGCCGATGTAGATCCAGGAGCCCGCGGTCATCTGACCGAACATCATCAGGCCCTTCTTGTCGAGGGCGTTGAAATGCTCCCAGTCGGCCCAGCGGGCCACGAGGTTCGAATTCGCGATGAGCACGCGCGGCGCATCGGCGTGCGTCCTGAAGACCCCCACGGGCTTGCCCGACTGGATGAGGAGCGTCTCCTCATCGCTCAATTGCCGCAGCGCCGCCAGGATCTGCTCGAAGCACTGCCAGTTGCGCGCCGCCTTGCCTATACCGCCATAGACCACGAGCTCCGAGGGACGCTCGGCCACCTCGGGATCGAGATTGTTCATCAGCATGCGCAGCGGCGCTTCCGTGAGCCAGCTGCGGCAGCTGAGCTGCGTGCCGCGCGGGGCGCGCAGCGACGGCCGATTGCTGCTGTCGTTCATGGGTGTCCCGCCTCTTGCTCTTGCCTCGACCAGCCATAATAAAGGGGGGCGGCGGTGAGCGCCGCAGCAGTTCCCCCAGGGCCTTTGACTTGGGGTAGAATGCGCGCCCCCACGGGCAGCTGCCGCGCGGGGACGGGTGGCTGGTATGGCGTGAGGGGGCTTCAGGGCCCCGCGCGGTACCCCCGAGAGAGCAGACCGGAAAGCCCCCCACGGGGCTTTTTTGTTTTTTACGGCGGAGGTGCGCGGTCGGGAGAGATGGGCCTTGGGGCCCATTTTTATTTGGGGCAGCTTTTGGGGCAGGCGATGGCACTGGCGAGCACTTTGCGGGAGCGGCTGATCGGGCTCATCGAGCCGCTCCTCGGGCGACTGGGGTACGAGCTGGTCGAGCTCGAATATTCCCCGAGCCACGGACGCTCGGGGCTGCGCGTCTTCATCGACGCGCCGGCGGGCGTGGGGCTCGAGGACTGCGAGCGCGTGAGCCGTGAGATCTCCGCGCTTCTCGATGTCGAGGACCCCATTCCGGCGGCTTACACCCTCGAGGTGTCCTCGCCGGGATTCGATCGTGTGCTGCGCACTCCGGCGCATTTCGGGCGCTTCGTCGGCTCGCGGGTGTTCGTCGAGCTCAAGCAGCCGCGCGCCGGCCGCCGTCGCTACACCGGCGAGCTCCTGACGGTGGATGAGGCGGGGATCGCGCTCTCGGTAGACAAGGAGCGCGTGGCAATGACATTTGCAGAGATTGGTAAGGCGCGCCTGGCGTCGTGAGGTTAAAAGAGTGAACAAGGAAATCCTGATGGTGGTCGATGCCGTCTCCAACGAGAAGGGCGTCGACAAGGAAGTGATCTTCGAGGCGCTCGAGGCCGCGCTCGCCTCCGCTACCCGCAAGAAACACGGTGAGGAGTGGGACGTGCGCGTCGCCATCGACCGCAAGAGCGGCGACTACGACACCTTCCGCCGCTGGAAGGTGTTCGCCGACGACTCCAAGGAGCTCGAGGTGCCCGAGCGCGAGCTGCGGCTCGAGGATGCGCTCGATCTGGATGCCAACGCCCAGGTGGGCGGGTTCGTCGAGCAGCCGATGGAGTCGGTGGGTTTCGGCCGCATCGGCGCGCAGCAGGCGAAGCAGGTCATCGTGCAGAAGGTGCGCGAAGCCGAGCGCGCCCAGGTGGTGGAGGCCTACAAGGATCGCGTCGGCCAGCTGGTGAGCGGGGTGGTCAAGCGCGTCGACCGCAACGGCATCTACGTCGACCTCGGCTCCAACGCCGAGGGCTTCGTGCCGCGCACCGACATGATCCCCCGCGAGCAGGCCAAGCCCCAGGATCGCATCAAGGCATTCCTCAAGGAGGTGCGCTCGGAGCCGCGCGGGCCGCAGCTGTTCCTCACCCGCACCGCACCTGAGTTCCTCATCGAGCTCTTCAAGCTCGAGGTTCCCGAGGTCGGACAGGGACTGATCCAGATCCTCGGCGCGGCGCGCGATGCCGGCGTGCGCGCCAAGATCGCCGTCAAGAGCAGCGATCCGCGCATCGACCCGGTGGGCGCCTGCGTCGGCATGCGCGGCTCGCGCGTGCAGGCGGTCTCCAACGAGATCGCGGGCGAGCGCGTCGACATCATCCCTCATGACGACAATCCCGCGCAGTTCGTGATCAACGCCATGTCGCCCGCGGAGGTCATGTCGATCGTGGTCGACGAGGACTCGCACAGCATGGATATCGCGGTTGCCGAGGAGAAGCTCAGCCAGGCGATCGGCCGCGGCGGGCAGAACATCCGCCTCGCGAGCCAGCTCACCGGCTGGGACCTCAACGTCATGACCGAATCGGACGCCGAGGCGAAGAGCGAGACGGAGGCCAAGGAGCTGGTCGCCAATTTCATGAAGCAGCTCGACGTCGATGAGGACGTGGCGACGATCCTCGCGCAGGAAGGCTTCTCGACCATCGAGGAGATCGCCTACGTGCCGCAGGCGGAGCTCGCGGCGATCGAGGAGTTCGACGAAGACATGGTCAAGGAGCTGCGCAACCGCGCGCGCGACGTGCTGCTCACGCAGGCCATCGCCAGCGAGGAGACGCTCGATCAGTCGATGCCGGCGGACGATCTGCTGCTGCTCGAGGGCATGAGCCCGGATCTGGCACTGGCGCTGGCACGGCGCGGGGTGCGCACCCGCGAGGAGCTCGCCGAGCAGTCGGTGGACGAGATCTCTGACATCGAGGGTCTGGCGGCAGACAAGGCGGCGGCCCTCATCATGACGGCGCGCGCCCCCTGGTTCGCGAGCGAGGCCTGAGTCTATGGCGGAAGTGACCGTTTCCCAGTTCGCGGAGGTCCTCAAGGTGCCGGTCGATCGGCTGCTGGTGCAGCTCGATCAGGCGGGCATCAAGGTGGACGGACCCGAGGCGCGCATCAGCGACGATGCGAAGCTCGAGCTCCTCACGCACCTGCGCCGCAGCCACGGCAGCGAGGCCGACAGCGACGGCGCGCCGCGCAAGATCACCCTGAAGCGCAAGACGCAGAGCGAGCTGAAGCTCGCGAGCGCCCAGGGACGCGCCCGCACCGTGAACGTCGAGGTGCGCCGCACGCGCAATTACATCAAGCGCGACGTGCTCGAGGAGCAGGCGCGCGCGCAGCAGGACGAGATCGACTCGCGCAAGCGCGAGGCCGAGGAAGCCGCACGGGCGGCCACCGAGCGCGCCGAGGCGGAGCGCCGCGAGCGCGAGCGCCTCGAAGCCGAGAATCGCCGTCGCGTCGAGGAGGAGGAGACACGGCGCCGGGCGCAGGAGGATGCGCGCCGCGTCGCCGAGCAGCGCACGCGCGATGACGAGGCGCGCCGCACCCGCGAACGCGAGGAGCACGAGCGGCGTGCGCCGGCCGAGCGGACGCAAGCCGCACCGCCCCCTCCCGCGCCCGCCGTGCGCGAGCGTCCGGCACCCCCGCCCGTCGCCCCGGTGGTGGCCGACGACAAGCAGCACACCCGCTACGGGCGCCAGGAGCTGCACGTCACCGGCGATGTGAGCTCGCGCTACAAGAAAAAGCGCCGCGCCAAGTCGCGGCCGCTGCCGGCCACACCCGACGGGCGGCATGGATTTGAGATGCCGACCGCGCCCGTGGTGCGCGAGGTGGGGATCGGCGAGACCATCACCGTGGCGGAGCTCGCCCAGAAGATGGCCGTCAAGGCCAACGAAGTCATCAAGGCGCTCATGAACATGGGCGTCATGGCCACCATCAACCAGCCGATCGACCAGGACACGGCGGTTCTGGTGGTCGAGGAGATGGGACACACGCCGAAGGTCCTCAAGGAGAACCAGATCGAGGCGGACCTGCAGGGCGAGCAGGCCGAGGCCGAAGGCGAGCCGCGGCCGCCGGTGGTGACCGTCATGGGCCACGTCGACCACGGCAAGACCTCGCTCCTCGATTACATCCGCCGCACCAAGGTCGCGGCGGGCGAAGCCGGCGGCATTACGCAGCACATCGGCGCATATCACGTCGAGACGCCCAAGGGCGTCATTACCTTCCTCGATACTCCGGGCCACGCCGCCTTCACCGCCATGCGCGCCCGCGGCGCGAAGGCCACCGACGTCGTGGTGCTGGTCGTGGCGGCGGACGATGGCGTCATGCCACAGACGGTGGAGGCGATTCAGCACGCGCGCGCCGCCAACGTGCCGATCGTGGTCGCGGTCAACAAGATCGACAAGAGCGATGCGGATCTCGATCGGATACGGACCGAGCTCTCCAAGCAGGAGGTGATCTCGGAGGAGTGGGGCGGCCAGAACATGTTCGTGAGCGTCTCCGCCCGCACCGGTCAGGGAATCGATCAGCTGCTCGACGCGATCCTGCTTCAGGCCGAGGTGCTCGAGCTGCGCGCGCCGCGCACCGGACTCGCTTCGGGCGTGGTGATCGAATCGAGCGTCGAGAAGGGACGCGGTGCGGTTGCGACCGTGCTGGTCAAGAAAGGCACGCTGCATGTCGGCGATCCCATCATTGCGGGGTCCGAGTTCGGCCGCGTGCGCGCCATGTTCGATGAGAACGGCAAGCCGGTGCAGGAGGCCCCGCCCTCCATGCCGGTGCAGGTGCTGGGACTCTCGAGCCCGCCGAATGCCGGGGATGAGATCCTCGCGGCCGAGAGCGAGCGCAAGGCGCGCGAGGTGGCCCTCTACCGCCAGGGCAAGTTCCGCGACGTGAAGCTCGCGCGGCAGACGGCCCGTCCCGAGGACGTGTTCTCGCAGATGGGCGAGGCCAAGGCCGGAGTCGTCACGGTGCTCCTCAAAGCCGATGTACAGGGGAGCGCCGAGGCGCTCAGCGAAGCGCTCGGCAAGCTCTCGACCGAAGAGGTGCAGGTCAAGGTGATCGCGAGCGGCCTGGGCGGCATCACCGTGTCCGACGTGCAGCTCGCGGCGGCCTCGCGCGGCTTCATCATCGGCTTCAACGTGCGCGCTGATGCGAGCGCGCGCGATGCCATGAAGGAGACCGGGGTCGAGGTGCGTTACTACTCGATCATCTACGAGGCCATCGACGATGTCAGGCAGATGATGACCGGCATGCTGAAGCCGGAAATCAAGGAGCAGATCGTCGGCATCGCGCAGGTGCGCGAGGTGTTCCGCTCGAGCAAGTTCGGCGTGGTGGCCGGGTGCCTCGTCACCGAGGGCTTCGTCCGGCGCAACAATCCGATCCGCGTGCTGCGCGACAACGTGGTGATCTTCGAGGGTGCGCTCGAGTCGCTGCGCCGCTTCAAGGACGACGTCAACGAGGTGCGCGCCGGTACCGAATGCGGCATCGGCGTGAAGAACTACCAGGATGTGCGCGCCAACGACCAGATCGAGTGCTTCGCGCGCGTCGAGGTGGCACGGACGCTCTCGTAGCCATGAGCGAGGCACGCACACACCGCCTGGAGGCGCAGATCCAGCGCACGCTCGCGGCGTTGATCGCGCGCGAGGTCAAGGACCCGCGCGTCGGCAATGTCACGATCACGGCGGTGCAGGTCGCGCCCGACATGGGCACGGCGCGGGTGTATTTCACCCCGTTCGCTTCGCGCGCGCCGCCCGCCCAGGTGGCGCACGGCCTGACTCATGCGGCGAGCTTCCTGCGCGGGGAGCTCGGGCGGCGGCTGTCGCTGCGCCACGCGCCGCGGCTCGAGTTCGTTTTCGACGAGACCGCGGAAGATGCGGCGCGCCTCACCTCGCTCATCGACCGGGCAGTCGCTGCCGATCGCGCCGGACACGGCGCTGGCGGCAGCGGGACTGAGGACGATGAGGGGAGCGAGCAGGGTCCGGGCAGCCCCGACCCGACGCCCTGAGACTTCGATGCCGAGCGGAATTCTCCTGCTCGACAAGCCGCGCGGGCTCTCCTCGAACGCCGCTCTGCAGCGCGTGCGGCGGCTTCTCGGCGGCATCAAGGCGGGACATGCCGGCAGCCTCGATCCGCTCGCGACCGGGATGCTTCCGATCTGCCTGGGCGAGGCCACCAAGATCGTGGGCGACATCGTGGCCGGAGAGAAGCGCTACCGATTCACGGTCTCGCTCGGATCGCGTACCGCGAGCGGCGATGCGGAGGGGGCGGTCACGGCACGCGCGGACGTGCCTCCGCTCGCGCGCGCGGCAGTAGAAGAGGTGCTGCGGAGCTTCCTCGGTACGCAACCCCAGGTACCGCCGATGTACTCGGCCCTCAAGCGCGACGGCGAGCCGCTCTACGCCCTCGCGCGCGCCGGGGTCACGGTCGATCGCGCCCCCCGCACGATCGAGTTGAAGGAGCTGAAGCTCCTCTCCTTCGGGCCGGAGGTCCTTCAGATCGAGGCGCGCTGCTCGAAGGGCACCTACATCCGCGTGCTTGCCGAGGACATCGCCGCGCGCCTCGGAACCTTAGGTCACGTGAGCGCCTTGCGACGGCTGGCGGTCGAGCCCTTCGAGGAGGCGGCCATGATCACGCTCGACTCGCTCGAAGCGCAGTGCGCGAGCGGCGGCGGGGCGAGTCTACTGCCGCTCGATCTGCCTCTCGCGCATCTGCCCGCCGTGACTCTGGATGCGGCCCGTGCCGCACGCCTGCTCAAGGGCCAGGCGGTGGCCGGTGCCCCGGATGGGGGCGCGGGCGCCGCGGGGCGCGTGCGGCTCTATGACGATGCCGGGAGATTTCTCGGTATCGGGATGACCGATGGCGGCGGAGTCGTTCGGCCCCGCCGGCTGCTCAACCCGGACTAGCGGCCGGACTAGTGGCCTACTCGCACCGAGGGGTCGAGCATCTGCAGGGCCGGACCCACGGTCGTCTGGCCCGTGCGATCGATGTCCTGCTGGTCGTACGTGCTGCCGAATCCGGCGCACTCACCATTCTTCACCGGGATGCGGGTAGCCGTCTGTCCGACGCAGCCCGCCGGGAGCGTGGCCGCGGTTGCAGGCTTAGCCGGGGTCGTGGGAGTGGTGGCGCACCCGGCGAGGAGCGCCAGGCAGGCGCCAATTGCAAACGACTTGAACATGGCAATCACCTCGAAAACAGCCTATGCCCGCCGTCGCGGTGCCGCAAGGGAGCCGGAACGCCGCGCGGCGGCGCGCCATCTGCACCGAACTTAACGCGCGGCGATCCTGGGCGTTTACGTGCCGACAGGGCCGCCTCGACCTTGTCGCAAGTCCCTTCCGACAGTACAATGCGCGGCTCACCAAAAGGGCTCTTAAGACAAGTAGTTAGGACTATCGCGCAATGGCTTTAACCAGCGAGAAAAAGGGTGGAATACTCGCGCAGTTCCGCCGTGGACCGAGCGACACCGGCTCCCCGGAGGTGCAGGTGGCGCTGCTCTCCGAGCGCATCAACGACCTCGGCGGGCATTTCGCCGCGCACAAGCGCGACCACGCCTCGCGCCGCGGACTGGTCAAGCTGGTCAACCAGCGCCGCAAGCTCCTCGATTACCTCAGAGCCACCCAACCGCAGAAGTACCAGGAGCTCGTCGAGCGACTGGGACTGCGCCGCTGAGCACCACGTGGGCCGCCGTCGATGAGACGCGCGGCCTTCATGTTTCTCAGCCGTACCTTCAACTTCCGAGGAATGAAGCTTTGAGCGTCGTCAGCAAGTCGTTTCCGTACGGCCCGCACACGGTCACCATCGAGACGGGCGAGGTCGCCCGCCAGGCCGAGGGTGCGGTACGCGTCTCCATGGGAGACACCATGGTCCTGGTCACCGCCTGTGCGGCGCAGAGCCCCCAGCCGGGCCGGGATTTCTTCCCTCTCACGGTCAACTACATCGAGAAGACCTACGCCGCGGGGCGCATCCCCGGCGGGTTCTTCAAGCGCGAGGGGCGCCCCACCGAGAAGGAGACGCTGACCTCGCGTCTCATCGACCGACCGATCCGCCCGCTGTTTCCGGACGGCTTCCTCAACGACGTGCAGGTGGTGGCGACGGTGCTGTCGATGGATCCGGAGATCGACGCGGACATCCCCGCGCTCCTCGGCGCCTCGGCGGCACTCGCGCTCTCGGGCATTCCGTTCAACGGTCCGATCGGCGCCGCGCGCGTCGGCTACCGTGACGGACAGTATCTGCTGAATCCTCCTGCGAAGGACCTCGCCGAGTCGCAGCTGCACCTGGTCGTGGCCGGCACCGAGCACGCCGTGCTCATGGTCGAGTCCGAGGCCAAGGGATTGTCGGAAGAAGTCATGCTGGGCGCCGTGGTCTTCGGCCACGAGCAGATGCAGACCGCCATCGGCGCCATCAAGGCGCTCGCCAGCGAGGCGGGCAAGGAGCGCTGGAAGTGGCAGCCGGCGGCCGATGATGCCGAGCTGACCACCGCGGTGACCATGCAGGCCAATGCGGCACTCGCGGCTGCCTACAGCATCACCGAGAAGCAGCAGCGCCATGCGCGCTTGAGCGAGATCAAGACGACGACGGTCACGGCACTGGCCGGTGGCGATTCGCCGAAGTGGAGCAAGGATGCGGTTGAGAACGTCCTCTTCAAGCTCGAGAGCACCATCGTGCGCCAGCGCATCCTCAACGGTGAGCCGCGCATCGACGGTCGCGATACCCGCACCGTGCGTCCGATCAACGTGAGGGTCGGCGTGCTGCCGCGCACTCACGGCTCGGCGCTCTTCACCCGCGGGGAGACCCAGGCGCTGGTCGTCACCACGCTCGGCACCACCCGCGATGCGCAGATCATCGACGCCCTCGAGGGCGAGCGGCGCGAGCCGTTCATGCTGCACTACAACTTCCCGCCGTTTTCGGTAGGCGAGACCGGCATGATGGGCTCGCCCAAGCGGCGCGAGATCGGCCACGGCAATCTGGCCCGCCGCGGGGTCAACGCGGTGATGCCCGACATGACCACCTTCCCTTATGTGATCCGCGTGGTCTCGGAGATCCTCGAGTCCAATGGCTCGAGCTCGATGGCGAGCGTGTGCGGCACCTCGCTCTCGCTCATGGACGCGGGCGTTCCGATCAGGGCGCCGGTGGCCGGCGTGGCGATGGGCCTGGTGCTCGAAGGCGGCCGCTACAAAGTGCTGACCGACATCCTCGGAGACGAGGATCACCTGGGCGACATGGACTTCAAGGTCGCCGGCACCAAAGACGGCATCACGGCGCTGCAGATGGACATCAAGGTCGAGGGCGTCACGCCTGAGATCATGAAGGTGGCGCTCGAGCAGGCGCGCGACGGGCGGCTGCACATCCTCGGCGAGATGAATCGCGTGATCCATCAGTCACGCGAGAAGATGTCCGAGTGGGCGCCTTCGATCATCACGCTCAAGATCGACCCGGAGAAGATCCGCGACGTCATCGGCAAGGGTGGCGCGGTCATCCGTCAGATCACCGAGGAGACCGGCACCACCATCGACATCGAGAGCGACGGTACCGTGAAGATCGCTTCGGTCTCGGGAGCCGCGGGCCGCGAGGCGCAGCGGCGCATCGAGCTCATCACCGCGGATGTCGAGGTCGGGCGCATCTACGAGGGCAAGGTGGCGCGCCTCATGGACTTCGGCGCGTTCGTCACCATCCTCCCGGGACGTGACGGCCTGGTGCACATCTCGCAGATCTCGAACGAGCGGGTCGAGCGCGTCAGCGACAAGCTTCGCGAGGGCGATGTCATCCGCGTGAAGGTGCTCGAGGTCGACCGGCAGGGGCGCATCCGCCTGTCGATGCGGGACGTCGATACTCACTGACTTGGCGGCAAACGCTCCCGGCGTTTGCCGCAGGCCCACCCCAAGCGAATAGCCGGGGCGTCTTCCGGCCGGTCCACGGCGGGCGTTCTCCTCCGGGCAATAGTGAAGCACTCGTTTCACTAGCAGCCGAGGGACCTTCTCGCGCACAGGGTGGGTCGGTCGGGCCGGGGATTCGGCGGGCCCCCAACAGCCGACGGACCCTCTCGCGCCGGGATCAGCCCTGCGGGCTGCGGGCAATGCTCTGAGACTGACTCTGGGTGGCGAACTGGCGCAGGCTCTGCTCCAGATGATTCCCCACCATGCCGCGTGCGGCGACACCGTAGGAACGGATGACCTGCGAGAGGAAGTCGCGGCTCATGAGCGCTTCGGTCCCGTGCTCCTGCTCGGCGATCACCTGCAGCAGAATCGAGCGCGTGATGTCGCCCTGCGTCTTCTTGTCGATCACCACGAAGTCGATGCGCTCCAGCACCAACCGTCGGATATCGGCCAAGGTGATGTAACGACTCTCGACCGTGTCGTACAACCGCCTGTTGGGATACTTTTTTATGGTGCGCGGTTCGCTCATCGCACGTCCCTCACTATGGGTGATGCACCTTCCTTAGTGCTGGGCGTCTCAGGTAATACCTTAGTACATTGCCGGTGGGAACCCAACTCCTAACATCGAGCCGCCTCGAGACGGTCAGTCCCCGGCGAGCACCTCCCTGACCCCCTGGACTCGGTCCAGGCGCCAGTGTTCGACCGCCCATTCGAGAATCGCGGCCGGACGCTCGAGCTTGAGCTCGGGCGAAGGGGTCTGTCGAAGCAGCGTAAGTGCCTGATATAACTGGCTTCCTGCCATAGCCGGGTCCAGGGCCAGAGAGCGGCGTGACTTGCTCAGCTTGGTCCCGCGAGCCTCGACGATGAGCGGAAGGTGCGCGTAGCGCGGAGGCGGCAAGCCCAGTGCGTGCTGGAGAGCGATCTGCCAGGGGGTGTTATCGAGCAGGTCGGCCCCGCGCACCACGTCGGTTATCGCGCTGTGCGCATCGTCCACCACCACCGCCAGCTGATAGGCGAAGACTCCGTCGCGCCGGCGCACGACCACATCGCCCCGCTCGCGCAGGCTGAAGCGGCAGTGGCCCTGCACTCGATCCTCGAAGGAGAGGGTGCTCTCGTCGACGCGAAAACGCGTCGCGGTGGGGCCCGCATGCCGCGGGCCACTGCGGCAGGTGCCCGGATAGCCGCCTTCCTGGGTGCGCTCGCGCCGCGTGCAGCTGCACTCGAACGTTCGACCGCGCGCGGTGAGCTGCGCGAGCGCCGCGCCGTAGCGGGTGACGTGCGTGCTCTGGTACTCGACCGTGCCATCCCAGCTGAGGCCGTGTGCCTCGAGGGTGCGCAACATCTCGTCCGCGCAGCCTGGCACCACGCGCTCGCGATCGAGATCCTCCATGCGAAGCAGCCAGCGGCCCGCATGGCGGCGCGCATCGAGGAAGCTGCCGAGCGCGGCGATCAGGGAGCCGAGATGGAGTGGCCCGGTGGGCGAGGGCGCGAAGCGCCCGACATAAGGCGGCGGCGACGCCTCAGCGGTAACGGTCGTCGCGGTCGCCGTACTGCCGCTCACGCCGCTCGCGCCGCTCCTGGGCTTCGATGCTGAGCGTGGCGACCGGACGCGCCTCGAGGCGCTTGATGCCGATTTCCTCGCCGGTCTCGAGGCAGTACCCGTAGGAGCCATCGTCGATGCGCTTCAGTGCCTCGTCGATCTTCCTAATGAGCTTGCGCTCGCGGTCACGCGTGCGCAGCTCCAGGCTGAACTCTTCTTCCTGGGTCGCACGATCGTTCGGATCGGGGAAGTTCGCGGCCTCATCCTTCATATGCGACACGGTGCGATCCACTTCGACCATCAGATCGCGTTTCCAGCTGTTGAGGATGTTGCGGAAGTGGTCGAGCTGCTCCTTGCTCATGTACTGTTCGCCGCGCTTGACGATGTAGGGCTGGACGTTGCGCGGCCCGGCCAGCAGGCTTCCAGGCTCTGCGGCCTCGACATCGTCGGTCTCGGGCCCCCCGGGGAGCGGGGCCGTGCGCGGGACGGTAACCGCCGGCGGCATAGCGCGAATCGGCTCACGCGCGCCAGGGGCGAGCGGCCGCTGCGCCTTCGGCTTCTCCGCGTGTGCCTCGCCGGCGGAGGCGGCGGGCTGCGTCGCAGGCTTCTTCGGTGGTGCGGCGCCCTTGCGCACGTGAACGGCGGCGCGGCTGCGCACGGCATCGCTCTTGCGGGTCGTGGCGACGCTCTTACGCACGGCGGGCCGGTTCGTCGCCTTGCGGCCTTTGGCGGACTTCGGCGCAGCTCTCTTGGCCGGCATCAATCGCTCCTCAGCACATCGTCGGGCTCTCGAAAGAACGCGCGATTATACCGGCCGACTTTGACCTGTACAGATGGCGCCGATAGCCCAAAGAAATGGCGCGTTGCGGCGCGCTGGCGACGGTGGCGGGGCCTCGGCCGTCCGCAGAGCCTACGGCAGGGCGACGGGCGGGGCCGGCTGCCAGCCCGGCTGTCTGCGCTCTGCGACAACCGTGGTGCAGATTCCGCCACGCACGTTGAAGCGCGCCGTGAGCCGCAGAAAGCGCGGCTCGACGGCACGGCTCAGGTGGTCGGCGATCTCGTTGGTCACGGCCTCGTGGAAGGCGCCGCGATCGCGGAACGACCAGATGTAAAGCTTGAGGGATTTGAGCTCGACGCACAGCCGGTCAGGCACATACTCGAGATCGAGCGTGGCGAAGTCCGGCTGTCCGGTGCGCGGGCACAGGCAGGTGAACTCGGGAATCTGCATGCGTATCGTGTAATCCCGCGTGCGCTCGGGATTCGCGAAAGTCTCCAGCTCACTGGTGGGCGTCGAGGGCATATTTCCTCTACACTACACCATTGGCCGGAATCGCCCGCGGCGAGTCCGGCGCGGGTGTGGCGTGGGGGTTGAAGGCACAGATGCGGCTGACAAAGATCAAGCTCGCCGGCTTCAAATCCTTCGTCGACCCCACCCACATCAGCTTCCCCAGCAATCTCACCGGTGTCGTCGGCCCAAACGGCTGCGGCAAGTCGAACGTCATCGACGCCGTGCGCTGGGTGATGGGCGAGCTCTCCGCCAAGCACCTGCGCGGCGACAGCATGACGGACGTGGTTTTCAACGGCTCGAGCGCCCGCAAGCCCGTGGGCACGGCCGCCGTCGAGCTGATATTCGATAACGCCGACGGCAAGATCGGCGGCCCCTACGCGGGTTACGCCGAGATCTCTCTCAAGCGGCAGGTCTCGCGCGACGGCCAGTCGGCCTATTTCATCAACGGCGTGCGCTGCCGGCGCAAAGACATCACCAATCTCTTCCTCGGCACCGGGCTCGGATCGCGCAGCTACGCCATCATCGAGCAGGGCATGATCACGCGCGTCATCGACGCGAAGAGCGAGGACATGCGCGCCTTCGTCGAGGAGGCGGCCGGCATCTCCCGCTACAAGGAGCGTCGCAAGGAAACCGAGGTGCGTGTCGCCGAGACCCGCGAAAACCTCGAGCGGCTGCAGGATCTGCGCGATGAGGTCGACAAGCAGATCCGGCACCTGCAGCGGCAGGCCGCCACCGCCCGACGCTATCAGGCCCTGAAGGAGACCGAGCGGCGCCTCACGGCAGAGCTGATCGCGCTGAAGCTGCGCGACCTCGACAGTGGCGCCGAGGTTCACGATGCCGCCCTGCGTGCCTGTGAGCTCGCCATGCAGGCGGAGCTCGCCGGCCAGCGTGCCGCGGAAGCCGCGCTCGAGAAGCAGCGCGCGGCGCAGACCGAGCACGCCGAGCGCATGTCGGGGGTCCAGGCGCGCTACTACGAGGCGGGCGCCGAGATCTCGCGCCTCGAGCAGACGCTCGAGCACACCCGCGAGCTGCGCGAGCGCCAGCGCGACGACCTGACGCAGGCAGACGGCGCGCTGGGTGAGCTCGCCGTGCATGTGGCGCGCGATGAGGAACAGCTTCAGGCCGTGCGCGCCGAGCTGGCGCACCTCGCCCCCGAGCTCGAAGCCGCGCAGGCCGCGGAGCGGCAGGCCGCGAGCGGGCTCGAGCATGCGGAACGCGCCCTGCAGGACTCGCAGCACCTCTGGGAGCAGCACACGCTCGAGTCCGGCGCTGCCGAGCAGGCCGCACAGGTCGAGCGCACCCGCATCGAGCAGCTCGAAATCCAGCTCACCCGCCTCGAGGCCCAGGCGCAGCGGATCGCCGCAGAACGTCAGGCGCTGGCTGCCGCCGCCGACGGCGGCTTGAGCCGCCTCACCGAGGACGAGGCCCAGGCGCAGGCGCGCTCGCAGGCGCACGGCGCGAGCCTGACGGGGGCGCAGGAGCGCGTGCAGGCCGCGCGCAGCGCGCAGCTGGCCGCGGAAGCGGCGCTCGAGGAGGCGCGCTCGGCCCGCGCCGGCGCACGCGATGAGCTCACCTCGCTCGAGGCTTTGCAGACCGCGGCGCTTTCCGACCGTGCAGGCGATGCGGCGGCGTGGCTCGCCGGCGCCGGACTTGCGGCACGGCCGCGGCTGACGGCGAACCTGGAGGTGGAGTCCGGCTGGGAGAGGGCGGTCGAGACCGCACTCGGCGATTATCTCGAGGCGGTGTGCGTGCCGCAGCTCGAGGAGGTCGCCGGCGCGATCGGCTCTTTCGCGGCGGGACGTATCACCATCATCGAGGGCGAGGCGGCGCCGCGCGGTCGCGCCCGCACCCTCGCGGCTCACGTCAGCGGACCGAAGGCCGTGCTGACCCGGCTCTCGGCCGTGCTCACGGCGGATTCGCTGAGCGATGCCCTCAAAGGCCGGGGCCGGCTCGCCGAAGGCGAGTCTTACATGACGCGCGCGGGGGAGTGGGTCGGCCCCAACTGGCTGCGCGTCAGCCGGGGCGCCGATCCGCGCGCGGGCGTCATTGCGCGCGAGCAGCGCCTGAGCGGATTGCGGGCCGCGGTGAGCGCGGCCGAGCAGCGCACCGAGGCGGCGGAAGCGGCGCTCGGCGCCGCCCGCGAGTCGCTCGCGCTCGCCGAGAGCGCCCGCGATGCCGCCCAGAGCGCCATCCAGCAGGCCCAGCAGCAGCACGCCCAGGTGCGCGCGGCGCTTGCGGCCGGGCAGGTGCGCGCCGAAGAGGCCGCACAGCGAGCCATGCGGCTCGAGCGCGAGGCCGGGGAGCTCGATCGCGAGCGCGCCGCCGCGGCGGCCGCGCTCGCCAGCGCACGCGAGGAGCTGCGGCGTGCACAGAGTACCGCGGCGGCGCTGACCGCCGGCCGCGGCGGTCTCGAGGCCGACCGCGAGGCGCGCCGCGCGACACTGGCTGATGCGCGCAGCCGCGCCCAGGCGGCCCAGCTCCTGGGACGCGACCTCCACGTTCGCTTCGAGACGCGCCGCTCCACCGAGAGCTCGGTGACCCTGGGCCTGAATCGCATGATCGAGCAGCGCGAGCAGCTCTCGCGGCGCCGCGCCGCGCTCGAGGAGGAGCTCGCTTCGGGAGATGAGCCGATCATGCGCGTGCAGGCACGGCTCGGACAGGCACTCGAGCAGCGCCTGACGGTGGAAGCCGAGCTGGGCGTCGCGCGGGCGGCGCTCGAGGAGGCGGAAGCGGCGCTGCGCACGCTCGATGAGCAGCGCCTGGCGGCCGAGCAGCGCGTGAGCGCCGCGCGCGAAGCGATGGATGCCGCGAGGCTCGCGGCCCAGGAGACGCATGTGCGCCGCGCCGCGCTGGCCGAGCAGTTCGCCGAGACGCACTGCGAGCTCGCCTCGGTCCTCGCCGGACTTGCCGCCGAGGCGAGCGTCGCCGGCTGGGAGCAGTCGCTGGTAGAGGCGCGCGCCGACATCGAGAAGCTCGGCCAGGTGAACCTCGCGGCCATCGATGAGCTCAAGGACCAGACGCAGCGCAAGGAGTATCTCGACCGGCAGTTCGCCGACCTCACCGCCGCTCTCGACACACTCGCCGAGGCAATGCGCCGCATCGACCGCGAGACCCGCACCCGCTTCGAGGACACCTTTGAGCGCATCAATGCCGGGTTGCGCGAGAAGTTTCCGCGGCTCTTCGGCGGCGGACATGCGTATCTCGAGCTGGTGGGCGAGGACAAGCTGACCGCCGGCGTTGCGGTCATGGCGCGGCCTCCGGGCAAGAAGAACAGCACCATCCACCTGCTGTCGGGCGGTGAGAAGGCGCTCACCGCCGTGGCGCTGGTGTTCGCGATCTTCGATCTGAACCCCGCGCCCTTCTGTCTGCTCGATGAGGTGGACGCGCCGCTCGATGAGCACAATGTCGGTCGCTTCTGCGACATCGTGCGCGACATGTCGGGGCGCGTGCAGTTCGTGTTCATCACTCACAACAAAGCCACCATGGAGCTCGCCTCGCAGCTGATCGGCGTGACTATGGTCGAGCCGGGCGTATCGCGCCTGGTGACGGTCGACGTCGATGAGGCGGTGCGGCTCGCGGCCGTGTGACGGGAGTGACGGGTTTGTCGGAGCTGCGCTGGGCGCTGCTGATCTTCGGTGTGTTGTTCTTCGTGGGGCTCACACTGTGGGAGCTGCGCCGTCCACGCCAGGCTCGCAACAACGAGCCCACCACACCGACCCGCGCCCGGGACGTAAGCCTCGAGCTCCCCGAGATGCACGCACGCGAGCCGATCGCGGGGCGCAATCCGCCGCTCATCGAGATGCCGGACGACCTCGACGAGGTCCCGGTGCTCGAGGCCCCGCCGGCTCCTCTCGAGTCCCCGGCCGCCGACGCGGCCGCTGATGCCGAGCTCGAGCCGCTCGCCCCCGAGCCGCTCGTCCCGCAACCGGAGCCGCCTCCCGCGGAAGCTGCCTTCGAGGTGGCATCGCCCGATGTCCCCTCGGGCGACTCCTCCTGGGCGCCCAGCCCGACCGAGCCGCTGGTCGAGTGGCCGCCGGATGAGGAGCGGCGGGTGGTGGCGCTGCGTCTGGTCGCCCCGCTCCCCGAGCGCTTCGCCGGACGCTCGCTCCGGCAGGCGCTCGCCGCCGAGGGCTTCGTGCTCGGACGCTTCGATATCTTCCACAAGCCCGACGAGGAGCGACGCGCCGTGCTGAGTGCGGCGAGCCTCAACCGTCCCGGGACCTTCGACGCCGAGACCATGGATTCGCAGCACTTCGGCGGCCTGTCGCTGTTTGCGGTGCTCCCGGGTCCGATGCCGCCACCGGCGGCGTTCGAGGAGCTGGTGACCACGGCCCGCAGCCTCAACAACCGGCTGTGCGGCGTGCTGCAGGACGAGCGCGGCGCTCCGCTCACGCCGGCGCGCATCGCGACCCTGCGCGAGAGGCTCGCGGACGGGGCCTCCTCGTGACAGCCGATCCGGCGGCGCGGGCCGCCGAGCTGCGCGCGCAGCTGAAGGACCACGATTACCGCTACTACGTGCTCGACGATCCGTCGGTCTCCGATGCGGAGTACGACCGGCTGATGCTCGAGCTGCGCTCGCTCGAGAGCGAGCACCCCGAGCTCGTCACTCCCGACTCACCGACCCAGCGGGTCGCCGGCGCCCCGAGCGCCGCCTTCGGCGAGGTCGTGCACCGCGTTCCGATGCTGTCGCTCGACAATGCCTTCACGGAGGAGGACGTGCGCGCCTTCGACCGGCGGCTGCGCGAGCGGCTCCAGGTCGAAGGCGAGCTCGACTATGTCGCGGAGCCGAAGCTCGACGGGCTCGCCATCACGGTGATCTATCGCGGCGGCGTGCTCGAGCAGGCGGCAACGCGCGGCGATGGTGTCAGGGGCGAGGACGTGACCGCCAACGTGCGCACCGTGCGCAGCGTCCCCCACCGCCTGCACGGGAGCGCACCGCAGCTGATCGAGGTGCGGGGCGAGGTCTTCATGCCGCTGAAGGGCTTCGAGCGCATGAACGCGCGCGCCCGCGAGCGTGGCGAGAAGGTGTTCGTCAACCCGCGCAATGCGGCCGCCGGAAGCCTGCGCCAGCTCGATCCGAGGATCAGCGCCTCCCGTCCGCTCGATGCCTTCTTTTACGGGCTCGGAGCGCTCGAAGGCGCCGCGCCGCCCTCCGGGCAGGCGCAGCTGCTCGCATTACTGCGCGCGCTCGGGCTGCCGGTCTCTGCGCAGGCGCGCCCCGTGCGCGGCGTCGCGGGCTGTCTCGGGTACTACCAGGAGATGGGCGCGCGCCGCGCGGCGCTTCCCTATCAGATCGACGGCGTCGTCTACAAGCTCGACTCGCGCGCCGACCAGGAGCGTGTCGGTTTCGTCTCGCGGGCTCCGCGCTGGGCGATCGCCCACAAGTTCCCCGCGGAGGAAGCTCTCACGGTGGTGAGGAGTGTGGAGTTCAGCGTCGGACGCACCGGGGCTCTCACTCCTTTTGCGGTCCTCGAGCCGGTATTCGTCGGCGGCGTCACGGTGAGCAAGGTGACGCTGCACAACATCGATGACGTGCACCGCAAGGACGTGCGCGCCGGCGACACCGCGATCGTGCGCCGCGCCGGAGACGTCATTCCGCAACTGGTGGGCGTGATCCCCGAGAAAAGGCCGCAGCCCGCACCGGCGCAGGTCGAGCTGCCCGAGACCTGCCCGGTGTGCGGCTCGAAGGTGCTGCGGGTCGAGGGCGAGGCGGTGGCCCGCTGCACGGGAGGCTTCACCTGCCGGGCGCAGCGCCAGGAGGCGCTGCGGCACTTCGCCAGTCGGCGGGCGCTCGATATCGAAGGCCTCGGAGACAAGGTCGTCGAGCAGCTCGTCGAGCGCGAGCTGGTGCGCTCACCGGCGGACCTCTACCGCCTCGAGGTCGCGCAGCTCGCCGACCTCGAGCGCATGGGAGAGAAATCCGCCGCCAAACTGGTCGCGGCGATCGACAAGAGCCGCAACACGACGCTGCCGCGGCTGCTCTACGGCCTGGGTATTCGCGAGGTGGGTGAGGCCACGGCACTCGCGCTCGCACGCCACTTCCGCACGCTCGAGGCGCTGATGGAGGCAGGCGAGCCGCAGATCCGGCAGGTCGAGGACGTGGGGCCGGTCGTGGCGGCGCACGTGGCAGCCTTTTTTGCCTCGAAGGACCATCGTCGCGTCCTCCATGAGCTGCGTGCCAACGGCCTCAGGTGGCCCGAGATCGCCGCTGCGCCGCAAGGCGCCCCCGCCGGGCTCGCCGGCAAGACCTTCGTTCTCACCGGCACTTTGAGCGGCATGACGCGTGAGCAGGCGCAGGAGGCCCTGGTGGCGCGCGGCGCCAGGGTGGCGGGGAGCGTCTCGAAGAAGACGAGTTACGTGGTCGCCGGGAGCGAGGCCGGCTCGAAGCTCGCGCGGGCCCAGGAGCTCGGTGTCCCGGTGATCGACGAGGAGCAGCTCGCGAAGCTCCTCGCTGCGAACCCGCCCGCTGCGCCGTAGAAGCAGGGCCCCGAGGCACGCTCTGGGGCCCTGCGCTGTCGGTTACGGCTTGGCGGGTGCGGCCGGAGCGCTCGCCGGCACGGATTGCGCCGACGGCGTCGCAGTTGCGGCAGGCGCCGCGCTCGCGGCAGCCCCCGGCGCCGGCTGGTCGAGGGTCTTCGTGACCTTGGCATCCCGCATGAGCTCGTCCATGTAGGACTTGAACTTCTTCGCCTCCACGATCTGCTCGAAGCGTGGCTTGGCCTGCTCGAAGGGCGGGGGCGTGAGCGGCCGCGACTCGACCAGCTGCAGGATGTGCCAGCCGTACTGCGTCTGGACCGGCTTCTTGGCGTATTCCCCGGGCTTCAGTCCCGCGAGGGCGTTCATGATCTCCGGCGGCATCCCGCCGCGCAGCCAACCGATGTCGCCGCCGTTGTTCTTGGAGGGGTCCATGGACTCGACCTTGGCGAGATCCTCGAACTTCTCGCCCCGGTCGAGCCGCTGGATGACTTTCTCCGCGAAGGGCTCGGTCGCGACCAGGATGTGGCGCGCGTGATATTCGGTCTTCGGCATGCCCGCGACCTCGGTCTCGTATTCGGATCGCACCTCGGCATCGGTCGGTTTCTTGTCCTTGAGATAGCGGTCCGACACCGCTTGCTCCAGAACGTTGAGACGCGAGAGCTCCAGGAGGTAGGCGCTGTCGCCGCTCTTGTCGATCCCCTGGCGCGAGGCCTCCTGCGCGACCAGCTCGGCCTTGATCAGATTGTCGAGCAGGCGGTTGCGGATATCCGGAGTGAGCTCCGCGGAGGTCTTGCCAGTCGCCGTCTTGGCATAGAACTCAAAGAAGTCGCGCGTGATCACCTGGCCGTTCACCGTCGCGACGGGCGGGGAAGCATCGGCCGGGGCGCTGGATTTAGGCTGGCAGGCGCAGAGCGTGGCGAGGATTGCGGCGAGCAGAACGAATCGCGGGAAGTAGTGGGTCATACGGCGGTTTTTCCGGTGGTTGAGGCGAATGTCTTGATCAGAAGCGCTCGTCGGCGGTGCGCGCCGTGATGTTGAGCGCATGCACGGAGGTCACGAGCAGCGGGGCGAGCGCGGCGTACACCAGGCGATGACGCTCGAGCGGCGAGCGTCCCCGGAAGGCTTCAGACACGATCAGCACGCGAAAGTGCCCGCGGCCGGCGGCGGCATGTCCCGCATGGCGCTCGCCGTCGTCGATGACCTCGAGACTGGTCGGTGCGAAGGCCCGCTCGAGAGCGGCGCGCAGCTGCTCCATGACAGGCTCATTTGCCACAGCCGTCGCCGTCCGGCAGGCCCTGCGGCACAGGACGTACCGCGCGCGCCGCCAGCCACAGCACCTGCGCCGCCACGAACAGCAGCATCAGCACGATATCGACCAGCTTCAGGGCCACCCACGCGCGCTCGCTCATGGTTCGCAGCACCACGACATTGAGCGCGCCGAGGACAAAATAGAACAGCACCCACAGGAGGTTCAGCCGTCGCCAGCGCGCCGCATCGACCTGCAGCCGCTCGCCGAAGGCTTCGGCGAGCACGCCCCCCAGCAGCCGCTCCGTGAGCGTGCGCTGCCCGATCCAGAAGCTCCCCAGGAAGGCGAGGCTCGTCAGCCAGAAGAACACCGTGGGTTTCCACTGGATGAACACCCGGTTGTGCAGGATGAGTGTCGCGCCCCCGAAGATCAGCACCAGCACGGTCGAGAGCGCATGCAGCGGAGGAATCTTTCTCGCCCGCAGCCAGTCCGCCGCCAGCAGCGCCAGCATCGCCACCATCAGCACCGCGGTGGCGACGTAGAGGCCCCCGAGGCGATAGGCCGCGACGAACGCTACCAACGGCGCTAACTCTGTGAGGGCCTGCATGGGGGGTGAAGCTACGGTAAATGGCCGCGTATATTGTCACGCGCCGTCCGCAACTTCCATTGAGTCGCCGAGGCGCGCCGCATGGCCGAGTTTCTCCAGCTCCATCCCCTCAATCCGCAGCTGCGCCTCATTCAGCGCGCGGCCGAGGTGGTGCGCGCCGGCGGCCTGATCGCCTATCCGACCGACTCCTGTTACGCGCTCGGCTGGCATCTGGGCGACAAGGGCGCGCTCGAGCGCGTACGGCGCATCCGTCAGGCCGACCGCCACCATCACTACACGCTGGTGTGCGCCGACCTCGCCACCGTGGGCCGTTTCGCCCTGATCGAGACCTGGCAGTTCCGCATCCTCAAGGCCTGTGTGCCGGGTCCCTATACATTTCTGTTGCGCGCGACTCGCGCCATGCCGCGCCGCCTGCAGCACCAGCGGCGGCGCACCATCGGCGTACGTATCCCGGCACATCCGGTGCCCCGGATGCTGGTGCAGCAGCTCGGCGAGCCGCTGATGAGCTCGACGCTCCTGCTGCCGTCGGAGCCGCAACCGCTCACCGAGGCGCGCGAGATCGAGCGCCGCCTCGCCCACGAGCTCGACGCCATACTCGACGGCGGGGACTGCGGCATCGAGCCAACCACCGTCATCGACCTGTCAGTGTCGCCGCCGGTGATCGTGCGCCAGGGCAAGGGCGCGCTCGGCCCCACACCTTTGCGTGCGCTATAATTCGCACCGTGAGCCACGGCCCTCTCGTTCCGCGCCGCGCATTCCCCGCATCGTCACCCGCAGCGTCGCTGCGGGGAGGCACGTGAGCTCGCCCGCGCCGGCCCGGCGCGTCGTCTCCGGCATGCGGCCCACCGGCCGGCTGCACCTCGGCAACTACCACGGCGCGCTGCGCAACTGGGTGGAGCTGCAGTACCAGTACGAGTGTTTCTTCTTCGTCGCCGACTGGCACATGCTCACCACCGGGTACGATGACACCAGGCAGCTGCAGGAGAACGTGCGCGAGGTGCTGATCGACTGGCTGGCGGCCGGTCTCAACCCCGGGGTCGCAACCCTCTTCATCCAGTCGCACGTGCCCGAGCACGCCGAGCTCCACCTGCTGCTGTCGATGATCGTGCCGCTCGGCTGGCTCGAGCGGGTGCCGAGCTACAAGGATCAGCAGGAGCAGCTCAAGGAGAAGGATCTCGCGACCTACGGATTCCTCGGTTACCCGCTGCTGCAAAGCGCCGACATCCTGGTGTACCGCGGCTCCTACGTTCCGGTGGGCGAGGATCAGGTGGCGCACGTCGAGCTCACGCGGGAGGCCGCGCGGCGCTTCAACCACCTTTACGGGCGCGAGCCGGACTTCGAGGCGCGGGCGGAGCTCGCCGTGAAGAGTCTCGGCACGCGCAACGCCAGCAACTACCGGCAGCTGCGGCGCAAGTTCCAGGAGGGAGGCGACACCGAGGCGCTCAAGCGCGCCCAGGCGCTGGTACAGAGCAACAACCGCATCACGGTCGCCGACCGCGAGCGCCTGCTCGGCTTCCTGCACGGCGAGGGCGTCACCATCCTGCCCGAGCCCGAGGCGATGCTCACGGCGACGCCGAAGGTGCCGGGACTCGACGGCCGCAAGATGTCGAAGTCCTACGGCAACACCATCGGCCTGCGCGAAGATCCCGACGCCGTGGTGCAGAAGCTCAGGGCCATGAAGACCGACCCGGCGCGCGTGCGCCGCACCGATCCCGGCGATCCCGACAAATGCCCGGTCTGGGATCTGCACCAGATCTATTCCGACGAGGCGACGCGCCAGTGGGCGAGCGCCGGCTGCCGCAGCGCCGGCATCGGCTGCCTCGAGTGCAAACAGCCGGTGATCGAGCGCATCGTGGAGGAAATCAGCGGCATGCGCCGGCGCGCGCAGGAGTTCGAGGACAACCCGGAGACGGTGCGCAACATCGTCGCCGAGGGTGCCGACAAGGCGCGCGCGATGGCGCGGGACACCCTCGATGAGGTGCGCCGCTTCATGCACCTGCGTCCGGACTGATATGAAACCGACCCTGACGATCGTCGTGTCCAACGCAGCCCCTGCCGCCCCGCCCGCGGAAGGGGCGCCGGAGCAGGTGGAGATGCCGTTCGCGATGGTGAACGGCGAGCCGTACGCGCAGTTGCCGCGCGACCTGTACATCCCGCCGCAGGCGCTCGAGGTGTTCCTCGAGGCCTTCGAGGGGCCGCTCGATCTGCTCCTCTATCTCATCCGCCGCCAGAACCTCGACATCCTCGACATCCCGCTCGCCGAGATCACCCGCCAGTACATGCAGTACATCGAGCTGATGCAGGAGCTGCAGCTCGAGCTCGCGGGGGAGTATCTGGTGATGGCCGCGACCCTCGCCGAGATCAAGTCGCGCATGCTCCTGCCGCGGCCGCCGAGCGACACCGACGAGGGCCACGATCCGCGCGCCGAGCTGGTGCGGCGCCTGCAGGAATACGAGCGCTTCAAGCGTGCCGCCGAAGAGCTCGACGCCCTCAACCGCATGGAGCGCGACGTCTGGCCGACCTCGGCCGAGGCCAGGGAGCGGCGCGTGGTGCGCTCGCTCCCGCAGGTCACGCTGCAGGAGATGCTCGTGGCCTTCAAGGACGTGGTGGCGCGCGCCGAGATGTTCGCCCACCACCACATCCAGCGCGAGCGGCTGTCGGTGGGGGAGCGCATGAGCGACATCCTGGCCGCGCTCGGCGCGGCAGGCTTTCTCGAGTTCCAGCAGCTGTTCCGGCCGGAGGAGGGCCGCATGGGAGTCACCGTGACCTTCGTGGCGATTCTCGAGCTGATGCGCGAAGGACTGATCGACATCGTGCAGGCCGAAGCGTACGCGCCGCTGCACGTGCGCGCCGCACCGCCGACCCTGCGGGTGGTTGCCGACAACACCCAGGATGAGGATCAGCCATGAGCGAGTCGTACATCAAGAACGTCATCGAGGCGGCGCTGCTCGCCGCCGGTCAGCCGCTGCCGCTCGCCGAGTTGGGCCGCCTCTTCGATGAGGAGCGCCGGCCGGGCCAGCAGCAGCTGCACGCCGCGCTCGAGGCGCTCGAGCAGGAGTACGCCGGCCGCGGCATCGAGCTCAAGCACACGGCCAGCGGCTATTCGATCCGGGTGCGGAGCGACCTCGCCGCCGAAATCTCGCGGCTGTGGCCCGAGCGTGCCGTGCGCTACTCGCGCGCGCTCCTCGAGACGCTGGCTCTCATCGCCTACCGCCAGCCGATCACGCGCGCGGAGATCGAGGCGGTGCGCGGCGTGACCGTAAATCCCAACATCATCCGCACCATGATCGAGCGCAACTGGGTGCGCGTCGTCGGGCATCGCGATGTGCCCGGGCACCCCGAGCTCCTCGGGACCACGCGCGAGTTCCTCGACTACTTCGGCCTGAAGAGCCTCGATGAGCTGCCGCCGCTCGCTGAGCTGCAGGCCATCGGGGAGGTCAATCTCGAGCTCGGTCTCGCGGGCGAGGAGAGTGGTGTCACAGAGGCGCCGGCTGACAGCACGGAGGCCGACGAGACCGCAGAGGACGATGAGCTGTCCGCCGGAACCGACGGCTCGCACGAGCTGGTCGCCGCGCCGCGCCACACGGACGACTGATGGGCCCGCGACCGGCGCGCCGCCGCTCGGGCGTGCGGCAGCGGCGCGAGCGCGGCGCGGGTGAGGCTGCGGCCGCACCGCCCCGGGAGCGGCTGCAGAAGATGCTGTCGCGTTTCGGCATTGCCTCGCGGCGCGAGGCCGAGGGCTGGATCCGCGCCGGCCGCCTCACCATCAATGGCCTGCCCGCGACGCTCGGTGCGCGGGTGGGCGTTTCCGACAAGGTCCAGCTCGACGGCCGGCCGGTACGCGGCGGCGGGAGCGCGGGACCTAAGCGCGTGTTTCTCTGTCATCGCTCGCCGGGTGAGCCGCTCATCGGGAACGCAGCCGGCAGTGCCACGGCGGGACTCCCCCCGCTCACCGAACGCATCCCGCGGCGCGCCGGGCGCCGCTTCATCGCTGTGAGCCCCATGCCGCACATCGACGGGGGACTCGAGCTCGTGACGTCGGACGGGGAGCTGGCGGCGCGCCTGCAGCGCGCGGTGCATGCGCTCGTCGGCGAGTACGGGGTGCGCGTACGCGGTGAGCTCTCGCAGGAGCAGCTGCGCGGGATCCTCGGTGGCGCGCTGGACAGCGGGCCGGCGATTGCGGTCGAAAGCTGCGAGCCGGGCGGTGGGGAGGGTGCCAACCGCTGGTACACGATCCGCGCCCGCGGTGCGAGCGGCAAGCAGGTGCGCCAGCTCGTCGAGCGGCAAGGCGGGCTCGTCAGTCGGGTGCTGCGCACGCGGCTTGGGTCCCTGTCGCTGGTGCGCTCGCTCCCGCGCGGCCGCTTTCGCGAGCTGACGGAGGCGGAGCTCGACGCCGTGCTAGGCCTGGGCGTTGAACTGCTGCCCGGTGATGCCGCGGCTGGCCGGACCGAGGAGCGCGAGATAGGGAGCCGTCAGGGACTCAGGAACCGGCACCGTTGAGAAGTCCTCCGCCGGGTACGCCTGGCGGCGCATCGCGGTGCGGGCACGTCCGGGGTTGAGCGTGTTGACGCGGATGGCGCTCGTGCCCTCGAGCTCATCCGCCAGCACCTGCGAGAGACCCTCGAGCGCGAACTTCGATACCGCGTAGGCGCCCCAGTAGGCTCGGCCGCGCCGCCCGACGCTGCTCGAGGTGAAGACGATGGAAGCGTCCGCGGACTGCTTGAGCGCCGGCAGCAGTACCTGCGTGAGCGCGAAGGCGGCGGTCAGATTGACGTGCAGTACCCGGCACCAGGTCGGCACGTCGTAGTGCTCGATGGGGGAGAGGGTCCCGAGAAGTCCGGCGTTGTGCAGGAGGCCATCGAGCCGTCCGTAGCGTGTGGCGATGGCCTGCGCGAGCGCATCGTAATCGCCGGCGACGGCGCGCTCGAGATCGAGCACCCCGATGGAGGCTTCGGCGGCGCCGAGCGCAGCGATCTCGGCGTGCACGGCCTCCAGCTTCGGCTCGCTCCGGCCCACCAGTACGAGCTCGGCACCGTGGCGCGCACAGTCGAGCGCCACCGCGCGCCCCAGGCCCGAGCTCGCACCCGTCACCGCGATGACCCGTCCGGCGAGCTCGTCCGATTGCGCGCGGTGGTTGCGCGGATCGAAGCGGTCGGTCAAGTCACGTACTCCTGAAAGTCCCGGCCAATCAACTACAACGTTCCTGAATCCGCGCGCCGGGCGGCGCGCCAGGCGCGCCAGCCATCGAGCGCCCCGCGATGGTCGCTTGCGGCAGGCGCCTGCGGCAAGCGCCGCTCGATGCGTTGCGACTCGAGCACGGCGAGCCGTGCCCACACGAGGAGCGAGCGCAGCCGTGGCTGCGCCTCCCCCGGGAGCGCGCGTACCCGGACCGAGAGCTCGGTGCGCAACTCGCGATGCCGCCTCGCCAGATGCGCCGCGAGCGCCGCACTCCAGGGCGGTGTCAGAAGATCTGCGGGATCCGCCTGCGCCGCCTCGAGCTCATCGAGCGGCAGCCTCACCCTGCCTGAGCGGGCATCGTCCGCGAGACTGCCGAGGAGCTCGATAGCCCGCAGAGTCGTCCCGAGGGCGAGCGCGCTCGCGGTATCGACCTGCGGAGCGGCGAACTGCGCGAACGGCACGACGAAGCCGGCCGACCAGCGCTCGCAGTAGGCGCTGAGCTCGCGCCGGGTCGCGAAGGTGGCGGCCGCCAGATCCCACGCCGCCACCTCGACGAGTCCCGCGAGCCCCCCGAGCGCCGTGCGCTCGCGGCCGGCGAAGTGCGCGCCGATGGCGCGGGTCAGTGGAGCGGCAGGCGTGCCCGCCGCACAGCGGGCACATTCCTCGCGCCACCACGCGAGCCGAACGTGCGCGATGCTGTGGTCGACTCCGGCTTTGAGGCTCGCGCCGATCTCCGCTTCGAGCGCGCAGAGCGCGCTCAGGAGCGGCCGCTGCGACTCGCTCGCGTAGAGGCAGGCCAGACGGCGGGTGGAGGACTCCGCCGGCGCTACCGCGGTCATTCCGCGGCGATCGGAGGCTCAGCGAGCGCCGCGGGGGGGGCGCTGCGGGTGAGCTGCGTGACCTGCTCGAGCACCGGGAGCGGCGCATCCGCCGTCACGCCGAGCTCGGTGAAGCGCCGCGCCTGCGGCAGGACCTGCCGCTCGAGCGAGCCGACCGCGGCGTTGTAGGCCTCGACGGCCGCGGCGAGTCGCTGCCCCGTGCGGGCCAGATGGCCATCGAAGGTCGACAGCCGCCGATAAAGCTCCTGTCCCAGGTCGCGGATCAGCGCGGCATTGTGTGCGACCTCCGACTGGCGCCAGCCGTAGGCGACGGTTTTCAGCAGCGCGATCAGGGTCGAGGGAGTCGTGATGACGACGCTCTGCGAAAGGGCGTTCTCGAGAAGCTCGGGCCGCTCGGCGAGCGCCGCGGACAGGAACTGGTCTCCCGGGAGGAAGAGCACCGCAAACTCCGGGCTGCGCTCAAACTGGCTCCAGTAGCTCTTGCTGGCGAGGTCGCGCACGCGCGCCTCGACCTGGCTCGCGTGGCGCTTGAGGGCGAGCGAGCGCTCCTCCTCGGTCGGCGCCTCGAGCGCTGCGAGGTAGGCTTCGAAGGGGGACTTGGCGTCGATCACGAGGTCGCGCGCTTCGGGCATGTGCACGACGAGATCCGGGCGCAGCCGGCCTTCCTCACCGGCAACCGTCGGCTGCTCGGTAAAATCGCAATGCTCGGTGAGGCCCGCGAGCTCCACCAGGCGGCGCAGTGTCAGCTCGCCCCAGCGGCCGCGCACCTCGGGCCGGCGCAGCGCCGTCACCAGATTGCGCGTCTCGCGCGAGAGCTGCGCCTGGCCGCCGCTCAGGCTCTCGATCTGTGCGCGCAGCGTAGCGAAGGTCTCGCGCCGCTCGCGCTCGAGCGCTTCGACCTGCGCCTCGGTGCGCTCGAGCGAGGCGCGCAGCGGCAGCACCAGCTGCGCGATCGCCGCCTCGCGCTCCTTGAGCGCGCCCTCGGCCACGGCCTGGTCACGCCCTAGCACCTGGCGCGCCATGTGGAGGAATTGCTCGTTGTTGGCGCGCAGCGCCTCGCCCGCGAGCGCGCCGAACGCCGCGCGCAATTGTGTCTCGGACTGCTCGAGGACCTTCAGGCGGCCGGCTTCCTGTGCCGCCGCTGATTCCAGCCGCACCTGCGCGGCGGTCAGCTCGAGGTGCAGGGTCCCGATGCGCCGCGCCGCGCGCATCTGCATGGCGATGCCCCCGAGGAGCACTCCGACCAGGAGCCCTGCGAGGGCGACCAGAGTCAGGGCGGGGAGGGTGGTCACTGCGTGCGGCTAGCGCCTGAAACAGGCGAGGTAGTTCACCGCGACGTTGCGCGTGAGCGCGGCGTGCCCGGTGAAGGGACTGAGCTCGATGCCGGCGAGATCCGTGAGTGTGAGCCCGGCGCCGCGAGCCCAGCGCGCGAGCTCGGAGGGGCGGATGAGTCGCTCGTACTCGTGAGTGCCGCGCGGCAGGAGCTTCAGCAGGTATTCGCCGGCGACGATCGCCATGAGAAAGGAGCGCAGATTCCGGTTCAGCGTGGACACGAACAGGGCGCCCCCGGGGCGGATCAGCGCTGCGAGGCTCGCCAGCATGTCCGCCGGCTGCGGCACGTGCTCGAGCATCTCCATGCAGGTGACGACGTCGAAGGTGGCGCCGCTCGCGCGCAGCGTCTCCGCCTCGACCGTGCGGTAGTCGATGGCGAGCCCGGATTCGGCGGCGTGCAGCCGCGCGACCTCGATCATGCCGGGCGCCAGATCGATGGCCGTGACGGCGGCACCCTCGCGGGTCAGCGCCTCGGCGAGCAGGCCCCCGCCGCAGCCGACATCGAGCACGCGACTGCCCCGTAGCGCTGCATGCGCGGCGATGTAGCGCGTGCGCACCGGATTGAGCAGATGCAGGGGACGGAACTCCCCGGCGGGGTCCCAGAAGCGCGCGGCGACCGCGTCGAATTTGCCGATCTCGCCCGGATCGGCGTTCGCGCTGCGGGTGGTTTCGGGGCTGTGCATGGCGCTGCGAAGTATATCGGCGCGCGTCGCGAGGCGCGCGGCGCGGCTTGACAAGAGGCCGCAGAAGCGCATCACGGACGCATTCTTAGCGGGGGTCGCACCCGCGCTTCGTGGTAGAATTTCTCCTTTATTTCATGGGCCAACGGCCCTCCCAACCCCAATAGTGAATGGCTGAGATCGCCCGCGAAGTTCTGTCGGTCAGTCTCGAAGAGGAGATGCGACAGTCCTACCTCGACTATGCAATGAGCGTGATCGTCGGGCGTGCCCTGCCCGATGTGCGCGATGGACTCAAGCCCGTGCACCGGCGCGTGCTGCACGCCATGCGCGAGCTCGGTAACGACTGGAACAAGGCCTACAAGAAGTCGGCGCGCGTGGTGGGCGATGTGATCGGCAAGTACCACCCGCACGGTGACACGGCCGTGTACGACACCATCGTGCGCATGGCGCAGCCCTTCTCGATGCGCTACCTGCTGGTCGACGGGCAGGGCAACTTCGGCTCGGTGGACGGCGATCTGCCGGCCGCCATGCGTTACACCGAGGTGCGCATGTCGCGCATCGCGCACGAGCTGCTCGCCGACATCGACAAGGAAACGGTCGATTTCACCCCCAATTACGACGAATCCGAGCTCGAGCCCTCGGTGCTGCCGACGCGCATCCCGAACCTGCTGGTGAACGGCCAGACGGGCATCGCGGTCGGCATGGCCACCAATATCCCGCCACACAACCTCACCGAGACCATCAACGCGTGTCTCGCGCTGCTCGATGATCCGGCACTGCCGCTCGCCTCCATCATGCAGCACATGCCCGGGCCCGATTTCCCGACCGGCGGCATCATCAACGGCGCCCAGGAGATCGCCACCGCCTACCGTACCGGGCGCGGGCGGCTGTCGGTGCGCGCGCGCGTCGCGATCGAGGACATCGGGCGCGGCGACCGCCAGGCGATCGTGGTGACCGAGCTCCCCTATCAGGTCAACAAGGCGCGCCTCATCGAGCGCATCGCCGAGCTGGTGCGCGAGAAGCAGCTCGACGGCATCGCCGGCGACGGCCTGCGCGATGAGTCCGACAAGGACGGCATGCGCATCGTCATCGAGCTCAAGCGCGGCGAGGTGACCGAGATCGTCCTCAACAATCTCTACGCGCAGACGCCGATGGAGACGGTGTTCGGCATCAACATGGTGGCGCTGCAGGACGGGCAGCCGAAGCTGATGTCGCTCAAGGAGATGCTGGATGCGTTCATACGCCACCGGCGCGAGGTGGTCACGCGGCGCACAATCTACGACCTCGGCAAGGCGCGCGAGCGCGCCCATATCCTCGAGGGCCTGGCGGTGGCGCTCGCGAATATCGACGCGGTGATTGCGCTCATCAAGGCCTCGCCCAATCCGGCCGAGGCGCGCGCGGCGCTCCTCGCACGGGCCTGGCCGCCGGGGCTCGTGACCGAGCTCCTCGAGCGGGCCGGCGCGATTTCGACGCGCCCGCAGGGACTCGCCGCGGACTTCGGCCTGAACGGGGGCGGCTATCGGCTCTCGGAGGCCCAGGGGCAGGCGATCCTCGACATGCGGCTGCACCGCCTCACCGGTCTCGAGCGCGACAAGATCGTCGAGGAGTACCGGACGCTCCTCGAGCAGCTGCGCGATCTCTCCGACATCCTCGCGCGCCCCGAGCGTCTCACGCAGGTGGTGCGCGGCGAGCTCCTCGAGATGCGCGAGACCTACGGCGATGCGCGGCGCACCGAGATCAATCGCGACCATCTCAATCTCACCACCGAGGACCTGATCGAGCCGCAGGACGTGGTGGTGACGCTCTCGCATGCGGGCTATGCCAAGGCGCAGCCCCTCACTGAGTACCAGACACAGCGGCGCGGCGGGCGCGGCAAGACCGCGACCGCGGTCAAGGACGAGGACTTCGTGGAGAAGCTCTTCGTCGCCCACACCCACGACACGGTGCTGTGCTTCTCCAACCGCGGCAAGGTGTACTGGCTCAAGGTGTACGAGCTGCCGCAGGCCGGGCGCGGCGCGCGCGGCAAGCCGATGGTGAACCTCCTGCCGCTCGGGGAGGGCGAGAAGATCAACGCGCTGCTGCCGGTCAAGCAGTACGACGAGCAGCACTTCGTGTTCATGGCGACGCGCGCCGGCACCGTAAAGAAGACGCCGCTCGCGGCGTTCTCGCGCCCGCGCTCGACCGGCATCATCGCGGTGGATCTTGCCGACAACGATCAGCTGGTCGGGGTCGCACTCACCGACGGCGAGCGCGAGATCATCCTCGTCTCGAGTGGCGGCAAGGCGATCCGCTTTCACGAGGGCGAGGTGCGCTACATGGGGCGCGAGGCGGCCGGCGTGCGCGGCATCCGTCTCGGCGCCGGGCAGGAAGTCATCGCCCTGATCGTGGTGGGCGAGGGTCATGTGCTCACCGCCTCGGCCGCGGGCTACGGCAAGCGCACCCCGCTCGAGGACTTTCCGGCGCACGGCCGCGGGGGTCAGGGAGTGATCGCACTGCAGACCGGCGGCCGTAACGGCGACTCGGTGGCGGCGCTGCAGGTGCGGGCCGGGGAAGAGATCATGCTGATCAGCTCCACCGGCACCCTGGTGCGTACCACGGTGGATGAGATTTCCGTGCAGGGACGCAATACCCAGGGCGTGCGCCTCATCCGGCTCGGCGAAGGGGGAGAGCGGCTGGTCGGCATCGAGCGGGTGGCGAGTCTCGAGGGGGGCGAGGAGGAGACCGAGACGGCTGGGACCCCAGCGAGCCCGCCCGAGGCCTGAGAATGCGCGCATTCAATTTCGCTGCGGGGCCGGCGACGCTGCCCGTCGAAGTTCTCGAGCAGGCTCGCGAGGAGCTCACCGACTGGCGCGGGCTCGGCGCCTCCGTCATGGAGATCAGCCATCGCGGCAAGCCCTTTCTCGCCATGGCACGCGAGGCCGAGAGCGACCTGCGCGAGCTCCTGGCGGTGCCCGCCAATTACCGTGTGCTCTTCATGCAGGGGGGCGGCGCCTCGCAGTTCTCCGTGGTGCCCCTCAACCTCGCACCCGCCGATGCGACCGTCGATTATGTGGTGACGGGTCACTGGTCGAAGCGCGCCGTCACCGAGGCGCGACGGCTGATCGCACGAGTGAACGTGGCGGCGGACGAGGAAGCTTCCCGCTACACGACGGTGCCGCATCAGCAAGGCCTGAAGCTGAGCTCCGGGGCGGCCTACGTGCACTATTGTCCGAACGAGACGATCGGCGGCGTCGAGTTCCCCTACGTGCCGCACACCGGCGCAGTGCCGCTGGTCGCGGACATGTCCTCCACGATCCTGTCGCGACCCCTCGATGTGTCGGCGTTCGGGCTCATCTATGCCGGTGCGCAGAAGAACATCGGCCCCTCGGGCCTGGTGGTGGTGATCGTGCGCGAGGACCTCCTCGGGCGCGCCCGCAAGGACGTACCGGCGGTGTGGAGCTACGCATCAGTCGCCGAAGAGGGCTCGATGTTCAACACCCCGCCGACCTTCTCCTGGTATCTCGCGGGGCTGGTGTTCAAGTGGCTCAAGGCGCAGGGGGGACTTCACGCCATGGGCGAGCGCAACCGCGCCAAGGCCGCGCGGCTCTACGCCGCGATCGATGCCTCGGGCTTCTACAGGAATCCCGTGGCTCCCGAGTGCCGTTCGTGGATGAACGTGCCTTTTACGCTGCGCGATGCGCGGCTCGAGGGCGCATTCGCCACCGAGGCACGCGCCGCGGGGCTCATCAACCTCGAAGGTCACCGGTCCGTCGGTGGCATGCGCGCCAGCATCTACAACGCGATGCCGGTCGCGGGCGTCGAGGCGCTCATCGCCTTCATGAAGGACTTCGAGCGCCGCCACGGGTGAGGTGCATGAGCTATCGCATTCTCACGCTCAACAGCATCAGCCCGCGGGGGCTCGAGCGGCTGCCGCGCGAGCGCTACGAAGTCGGGCCGCGAGTGTCGAGCCCCGATGCCATCCTGTTGCGCTCGGCCGAGCTCGAAGCGGCGGCGATCGCCCCGAGCGTGCGCGCGATCGGCCGCGCCGGTGCCGGCGTCAACAACATCCCGGTCGAGGCCATGAGTGCCCGCGGCATCCCGGTGTTCAACTCTCCCGGCGCAAATGCGAATGCGGTCAAGGAGCTGGTGATCGCGGGCCTGCTGCTCGCGGCGCGCAACATCGGACCGGCGTGGCTCTTTACGCGCGCCCTTGCGGGGGATGACGCCGCGATCGAGCGGGAGGTGGAGCGCGGCAAGAAGCAGTTCGTCGGCATCGAGCTCCCCGGGCGCACGCTCGGGGTGGTCGGGCTCGGCGCGATCGGCGTCGAGGTCGCAAACTCAGCTCTCGCGCTCGGCATGAAGGTGCTGGGCTACGATCCCCAGATCACCGTGCAGCGCGCCTGGCAGCTCGCTTCCAGCGTCGAGCAGGCGCGCTCGCTCGAGGACCTGTTTCAGCGCAGCGACGCGGTCACGGTCCACGTGCCTCTCAACGATGCCACCGAAGGGCTCGTCAACGAGGCGCGGCTCGGGCTCATGAAGCCGGGCGGCATGCTGCTCAATTTCGCCCGCGCCGGGATCGTCGACGATGCCGCGGTGATCGCGGCGCTCGATGGAGCGAAGCTGCGCAGCTACGTCTGCGACTTCCCCAGCAACGCCCTCAAGGACCATCCACGCATCGTGACGCTCCCGCACCTCGGTGCCTCGACGGGCGAGGCGGAGGAGAACTGCGCCATCATGGTCGCCGAGCAGTTGCGCGACTTCCTCGAGAACGGCAACGTCAGGAACAGCGTCAACTACCCCGAGGCGGTGCTGCCGCGGGTGCCGAACACCACGCGCCTGGCCATCGCCAACAGCAACGTTCCCAACATGGTGGGGCAGATCTCCACCTGTCTCGCGATGCACCGCGTCAACATCGCCGACCTTCTCAACAAGTCGCGCGGTGAATACGCCTATACGCTCATCGACGCCGATGGCGCGCTGGGCGAGGAGCTGCTCGGCGAGATCCGCGCCATCCACGGCGTGCTCTCGGCGCGCATCGTGTGAGCGGGCGCCGCACACCACGCAGGACACGCGCACGGAGAGCGGGCGGTACGGCGCCGGTCCCGCCCGCAGTGCCCGCCGTGCCGGCCGTGCCCGCGGCATCCGGGGCGGCCAGGCCGCGCCCGGCCCTCGAGGAAGTGCGTGGCCGCATCGATGCCGTGGACGTCCAGATCCAGCGCCTGATCAGTGAAAGGGCGCGCCTGGCGCAGCAGGTCGGGATTTCCAAG
>DATGJR010000154.1:0-7454 GCA_035295065.1 Steroidobacteraceae bacterium | reverse complement strand
ACCGGCGGAGTGCGCCAACCGAACCACTGCACTGCATCTACAGCCGGGGTTTGGGCGTCATCGCACAGGGCGCCAAGCAGGTCATGCTCGGGGACGAGGTGATCAATTACAGCCCCGGTCGATCGATGCTCACGACGATCGATCTGCCGGTCGTGTCTCACGTCACTCAGGCCAGTGCCAGAAAACCGTTTCTGGGTCTGTTGCTGACATTGGATCCCCGTCAGATCGTGCAGATGGCTTCGGACCTGGATCTGGCCCAGCCGTCGAGGGAGCGCGCCTTTCGACCCGTCTCCATTGAAGCGCTCGATGAAGCGCTGCTCGATGCCCTGGTCCGGCTTGTCAAACTTTTGGACAAGCCGGCGCCTGTTCCCCAACTGGCGCCGCTGATCCAGCAGGAAATCACCATCCGCCTGCTAACCAGCCGGTACGGACCACAACTGCAACATCTGGTCGCCGCCGGGTCCCCAAGCCAGCAGATTGCGAAGGCCGTCGCCTGGCTCAAGCAGAATTTCACTCACGTGTTGCACGTCGACGACCTGGCAGCTCGCACGCACATGAGTCCATCGACGTTTCGCCAGCATTTCCGCGCCATCACAGGCATGAGCCCGTTGCAGTTCCAGAAGCAGCTGCGTCTGCAGGAAGCGCGGCAATTGATGCTCAACCAGAGCCTCGACGCGGGCAACGCCGGCGGCCGTGTGGGTTATGGGAGTGCATCCCAGTTCAGCCGCGAGTACAGCCGCCTGTTTGGCGCCCCACCCCAGCGCGATATCAGGCGGATGCGACTAAGCCAAACGTCGTAAAGACAGTAGCACCGCCATCCGTCCTGCGTGGCACCCAGCTAACACTGCATTTGTGAACTGAAGGCCCGTTTGTGGCGAGTTGCCGTCACCGTCCACGCGCATTAGTTCTTGCGCGTCCGCGCCAGTAGCCGTTGCGTAAGCGTCGGCCGCTGGAGAGCTGATCAACACAGGCGCGCAAGTAAGGGCTCAACTGCCGCTGCGTGTGAAACTCTGGCCAACGTGAGGCATCAGGGGCGAGCATGGCGACGCTCCCGCGGGGACCGATCGTGTCGGCTGTCGCTGGCCCGACTTGGCCAGGACTGGAGCGGGTGATGGGAATCGAACCCACGTTAGCAGCTTGGGAAGCTGCAGTTCTACCATTGAACTACACCCGCTCGACGTGCCCGGCGATTCTACGGGCGCGCCGGGCGCAGGCGCAATTCAGAACGGATAATCGATGCCGCTGAAAATCGCGCTCCGGCCCTCGCCGTAACCGAAATCCACATAGCCGACCACATGCGGGCTCGCGATACCGCGGACGCCGAGCCCTCCCGCGTGGTGCAGGTGCGAGAGGGGGCTCGTGCCGGGGTCGGCGAACACCTTGCCCGCGTCCACGAACGGTGCGAGCTCGAGCTCGACCCGCGTACCGAAGGCGTCGAAGCTCGCCACCCGTGTGCGTAACTCCGCCCCGGCGGCTGAGAGGTTGCGATCGAGGTAGCGGTCGGCGCCATCGTAGCGCAGCGGCTCGGCCTCACCCGGCACACTGCGATCGCCGCCGAGGCTCGAGAGTGCCCAGAAAGGTGCCTCGCGCGCTGAGGGCATGTAACGCACCGCCGCGTGCCAGGCGAACGTCACCGCGCGCGCGAGGGGGAGGTAGCCGCGCGCCTCGGCCCCCGCATAGCTATAGGAGACGGAGCTGCCGAGCGCGCGTGTCACCACGCCCGAGTACATGAGCAGCCGCTCGCCGCTGCGCGGGATGAGGAGCGAATCGCGCGTGTCATAGCTCAGGATGAAGCGCTGCTGCAGCTCGTGCTCGGCGCCGACACCGGGCTGCGATGGAAAGAGCGTAGTCGTCGAAGGCACGCCTGGCAGCACCCCCGGCAGCACGTCGACGTAGCGCGCTCTCGCGAGATAGGCAAGCTGCAGTGAGGGCGAGAAGTTGACGCCGATGCGGCCGTCGAGGCGCGCCTGGTTGTCGAGATAGGTGCTCTGGTTGGCGAGCGGTGAGTCGTTGCCGATCCCGAAGAAGCGCGGGGTGCCGCTGCGGTCGTAGATCGCCTCGACCGACCAGCTGAGCCGCCCCGTGCGCGACTGGCCCGAAGCGAAGCGGCCATCGAACTCGCGCTCGACGCGCTCCTTGCCGCCACCGACCACCATCCACTGCTCATCGGCCGAGGGATACCCGAATACGCGCATGCGGCTGCCCCAGCCGAAGTACTGATTGCGGATGACATCCGGCGCGATGATCTCCACGATCTCATCCTGCGGGTTGGTGCGCAGGACCGTCGGGATCACGCCGAGCGTGGTGCCGCTGTAGGGATCGAGGTCGATCTCGGGGATGGGAATGAAGGGCGCGGTGCTCGGATCGAGCCAGCGGCCAGGTCCTGCGTCCTCCCCGGCAAGAGCGGTGGCCGCGCCGAACAGGGCCGCTACGCAGACAGCGGCCAGCGCGCAGGCGGTCTCGAGGCCTCGCACGCGGGCGGCGCTCAGCGTGTTGGATTGAAGCGGTAGGTGCCCTCGAGGCCGTACATGCGCGGCGCCCCCGGAATGTTCCAGGCGATCGTGGGCGTCGGCGTCGGCAGCCCTCCGGCCCCGGCGCCAAAGGACTCAATGGTGCCGCCGGTGTAGGCGTAGCGCTTGTCGGTGAGGTTGCTGGCGAAAAGCGCCAGCTCCCAGCGCCGCGCCGGCTGCGCAAGCGCTACCCTCGCGTCCAGCGTGCCGTAGGCGCCCTGGAAGTTGAAATCGTTGATCACGTTGAACTGGATCTTGTCCTGCCACGCATAGTCGGCGCGCACGCTGACGTCGCCCACGGGAGTCGGGATGTCGAGGATGCCGGCGAGCGAGGCCTGATAGCGCGGTGTCTGGTAGAAGTCGTTCCCCGACAGATCCACCGTCGGCCCGCCCGGCACCGGCTGATAGAGAAAGCTCAGGTAGCGCGCGTCGGTGTAGCCGAACGAGCCCTGAAGCGCCCAGAGGCGCGTCAGCTGCCATTGCGCCTCGAGCTCCGCTCCGCTGATGCGCGCGCGCCCCGCATTGGTGACCAGCGTCGCCGGGGCGCCCGGCGTGCCGGGAGCGCCGGGGACGAGCTCGGCGAGCAATCGCTGCATGTCGTCGTACTTGCCGTAGAAGACATCGCCCGCGAGACGCAGCGCATGATCGAGGAGGTCGGCCTTCATTCCGATCTCGAAGTCAGTGAGCTGCTCGGGGCGAAACGGCTGGTCGTTGAGGGAACCGACGGGCGCATTCCAGCCGCCGGAGCGCTGGCTGCGCCCGATGCGGGCGTAGGCGTTGAGCTGGGGGGTGAGCTCATAGCGCGTCGAGAGCTCCCATGACCAGAAGCCGTAGCTGACACTGTGATCGAGCGGCGGGCAGGGTCCCGGCAGCGCCCCGGTGATGGTGCAGTTCTGCCCGAGGCCCGGCACATCCACGTAGTCGTTTTCCTCGAGCTCGCGGCGATCGTCGGTGCGGCGCAGCCCCGCGGCCACGGCCCAATCCGAGGTGAGGTGGTACTCGCCGTGAACGTAGGCGGCCTCGGAGCTGTTCACCACCGAGTTCTGCTCGTACACCGGCAGCGGACTGAAGAACGAGGTGAGGTCGAAACAGCTGGGGGCAGCCGGGCAACCGGTGAGCTGGGCGATCTGGCCGAGCCCGGCGATGAACTGCGGAGAGGCTGGCGACTGGACCGAGGGCGCGCTGCCGTTGTCGCGGAACCAGTAGAGCCCGGCCACCCAGTCGAGCTTCGCATCGAGCGCCTTGTCGTTCACCTGTAGTTCCGCGCTCTTCTGATTCGAAGTGTTGATCAGAGTCGAGTCCGCGAGCGGCAGTGTGGATGCGTCGACGTCGAGCGCGGTGGTGGCATCGAGATGCCGATAGCCGAGGATGAGCTTGAGCGTCGGACCGCCGTCCAACGTATGGGTGGCGGTGAGCTGCAGGCTGTCGGTCGTCGCGTCATCGCTTGCCGGGAGGTTCCCGTCGGTCTGGTACGGATTGCCCGGGAAGGAGACGGTGGGGATGCCGGGAATCCCCGCAAACGCGCCCAGCGCCTGACCCAGTTGCGCCACCAGCGTGCCCGGAGCAGGGCCGGCGAGGGGGTGCAGGATTGCGCCGGCCTCGCGCGCCTCGAAACGCTCGTAGGTAAAGTACACCTCGGTCGCGGCGTCGGGCCGCCACAAGGCACCGACGCGCGCCTCGTATCGGTGTTGATTGCCGAGGTTGTCCTGTCCGGTGGAATCGCTCGAGCCGAAGCCCTGGCGCTGGTTGTCCTGGAAGGCGAAACGCAGCGCGAAGGTGTCGCTCACCGGCACGTTGACGATGCCGCGGCCCATGAACTCGCCGTAATCGCCCACCGAGCTCGCGAGCTCGGCCTCCGTGGAGCCGAGGTCGGGCCGGTGCGTGAGCAGCAGAATGGAGCCGCCGGTGTTGTTGCGGCCGAAGAGCGTCCCCTGCGAGCCCCGCAGCACTTCGACCGAGTCCACATCCAGCAGCGTCATCATGGCGCCCTGACCGTTGGCGACGTAAACGCCGTCGACGTAGAGCCCGACCGCCGGATCGAACACGATCGCCGAGCGATTGACCGTCTGCCCGCGCATCGTGACGTCCAGCGCCGAGACCGACTGGGGCGAGGCGTACATGTGGACGTTGGGGACGTCGCGCCCGACATCCTCGAGCAGCACCGCGGAAGCCTCGCGCAGCTCCTCGCCCGTGCGCACGCTCACCGCGAGCGGCGTCTCCTCGATGGGCTCCGCGCGGCGGCGCGCGTATACGATGATCTCGTGCAGCTGGGTGTCGGCGGTGGAGGCGGCTCCCTGCGGCGCCTCATCGGCGGGCAGTGCGGGAGAGGCGCCGAAGAGCGCGCCGAGCGTAAGCGAGGCAGCGAACCGCTTCAGCGGGTGCACCAGGGCACCGAACGACTCGACCTGTTGTCGCGGGTGCATGCGGTGTTCCTCGCTCAGATCCGCCCCAGGCGCCTCGCAATGTAACAGATTGTTCCATCCTATAATCACAACATGATTACGCAAGCCGCGCGTCCGCCCGAGCGGTCCGTGTGCGTCTACTGCGCCTCGAGCCGCACGTCCGACCCCGAATATCGTCAGGCTGCACAACGGCTCGGCGAGGTGTTGGCAGCGGCCGGCATCGGCATCGTTTACGGCGGCGGAGCCTCAGGCTCGATGGGGGCGCTCGCCGACGGTGCGCTCGCGAAAGGCGGCCGCGTGACCGGCATCCTGCCGCGCTTCATGGCGGATCTGGAATGGGGGCACCGCGGACTCACCGAGCTCGAGCTCGTCGAGGATCTGCGCGTGCGCAAGCACCTGATGTTGACGCGCAGCGATGCGGCGATCGCGCTCCCCGGCGGCTCGGGGACGCTCGAGGAGCTGCTCGAGGCGATTACGCTCAAGCGCCTCGGGCTCTACCTGAATCCCATCGTGCTGGTGAACACGCGCGACTTCTTCGCGCCGCTTCTCGCGCTGTTCGCGCGCGCGGTCGAGGAGCGCTTCATGGACCCGCGCCACCTCACCATGTGGCAGGTGGTGTCGCGGCCCGAGGAGGTGCCGCAGGCGCTCGCGCACGCCCCGGCCTGGGGCGCCGAGGCGCGCAACTTCGCCGCCTTGTGAGCTCGCCTCTAGGCGCGCGCGTGGCGCGCCGCGGCAAGATCGAACGGCAGCGTGTGCAGCCGGATCCCGGCCGCATCGCGCACCGCGTTGGCGACCGCGGGTGCGATGGGCGGTGTCCCCGGCTCCCCGACTCCCGAGGGCGGGTTGGTCGAGGGCACGATGTACACCTCGATGGTGCGCGGCATGTCAGGGAGCCGCAGCACCGTGTACTGGTGGAAGTTGCTCTGGTCGACGTGTCCGTCGGTGAGCGTGATCTTCCCCGTGAGCGCCGCCGACAGTCCGTAGCCGATCGCGCTCTGCATCTGTGCCCGCACCACGTCCGGCGTCACTGCGATGCCGCAGTCGACCGCGCATACCACCCGGTCCACCGTGAGCTTGTCGCCCACAACGGTGACTTCGGCGATCTGCGCCACCACGGTGCCAAAGGACTCGTGCACCGCGACCCCTCGCCCGCGCCCGCCTGATTTCTCAAAGGGCTGGTCCCAGCCGGCCTTCTCGGCTGCAAGCTTGAGTGCGGCCACGTGGCGCGGGTGTTTACCGAGGTGCGCGAGGCGGAAAGCCACCGGGTCCTGCCCGCCGGCAAGCGCCAGCTCGTCGATCATCACTTCCTTGGAGTAGGCGGTATGGGTGTTCTCCACCGACCGCCACCACAGCACCGGCACGCCAACCTTGGGTCCGTTCCAGCTGATGTGCGCGTGATCGAGGTCGTACTCCTCCGCCGCGTTGCCGCCGACCGCGGTCGGATCGATGCCGTTCTTCACCATCACAGGCTCGAAGGGCGTACCCATGATGATCGACTGGCCGACGAGGCGCTGCCGCCACGCGATCGAGCCGTCCTTGCCCATGCCGGCTTCGATGCGGTGGAAGTTCATGGGGCGGTAGCGGCCTCCGGTGATGTCGTCCTCGCGCGTCCAGATGAGCCGCACGGGGTATTTGCCGCCGGTCGCCTTGGCGATCGAGGTGACTTCGGACACGAAGTCCGAATCGGGCGTCGCCCGCCGTCCGAAGGTGCCACCCGCGGCGAGCGTGTGGATCACCACCTGCTCGGGCTTCAATCCCGCGATGGCGGCCGCGGCCGCCTGATCGGCGGTCTGCATCTGACAGCCCGCCCAGATCTCGCACTTGTCGGCGCCCAGGCTGCACACCGCCGTGAGCGGCTCCATCGTCGCGTGCGCGAGATAGGGAAACTCGAACTCTCCGGCGACGCGGTGCGCGGCGTGCGCGAGTGCGGCGTCCGTATCGCCCGACTTCACCACCAGGACCGCATCTTTCCCGCGCGCGAGCTCGCGATACTCCTTGAGGAGCTGCTTCGTGCCGCGCTTCTCCGCCGCCGACTCGTCCCACTCGACGCTGAGTGCCTCGCGGCCCTTCTTCGCCGACCACATGTCGCTTGCGACCACGGCGACCCCGCGCGGGATCTCGACCACGTCGACCACGCCCGCGACCGCCTTCGCCTTGCTCGCATCGAAGGATTTGACCTTGCCGCCGAAGCGCGGCGGCCGCATGACGACCGCGGTCATCATGCCGGGCAACATCACATCGATCGCGTACTGCTGCTGGCCGGTCGACTTCGCCTTCGCATCGAGGCGCGGCAGCTTCTCTTTTCCGACGATCCTGAAGCTCGCCGGGTCCTTCAGCCTGACGCTCGTCGGGACCGGTTGCTTCGCGGCGAGCCCCGCGAGCTCACCGAGCGTCGCCTTGTGGCGCGAGGCGGCATGCGCGATGACGCCCTCGCTCACGGTCACCTCCGCGGCGGGCACGCTCCAGTACTTTGCGGCGGCCGCCACCAGCATGGCGCGCGCGGTTGCGCCCGCCTCGCGCAGCTGTTGCCAGGAATTGGCAA
>DATGJR010000153.1:0-5339 GCA_035295065.1 Steroidobacteraceae bacterium | reverse complement strand
AGCGACACGCCGTCGTTGGCGTTGCGGGCGGCCTGGTCGAGGCCGTTGATCTGCGAGGTCATGCCCTGCACGATCGCGTAACCGGCGGCGTCGTCTGCGGCGGTGTTGATGCGCAGGCCCGAGGACAGCTGCTGCAGCGCGCTGCTGAGCTCGCTCCCTGAGGTGCTCAGGCTGTCCTGAGAGACCAGCGAGCTGTAGTTGGTGTTAAGGACCAATGACATGTGTGCTACTCCGTAAGTTGTTCACACGCCGGACTCCAGTCCGTCGCGCTGCCGTGAGCGGCCCATTGACCGCTTCTCGTACAGTTTGTGTATCGGTGCCGGCGCGCGGAACTTGAATCGGCCGTGCAAAGAATCCGCTGGAAACTGCTGAGTGCATCACAGTGCCTGTCTCTTTTGGCCGACAAGAGCGCGCTTTAGCCCAGGTAATTGAAGAGAGAGAGCTTGGCGATCGAAGCGTAGGACTGCTGCGCCGCCTGCAGCGCGAGCTCCTCGGTGCTGAGCTGAGTGGCTGCCGCCGCGTAATCGGTGGAGGAGAGCGTCGAGATCGTGCCCTGGAGCTGCGTCTGCGTGGTCTGCGCGCCATTCGCCGCCGTGGTGATCGCGTTGAGCCGCCCGCCGACGGATGCCTGCACGTAGCCGAAGCCGGTGAGCGCGTTGTCGATCTGCTGAATCGCGGTGCCGATCCGGGTGGTCAGCTGCCCGCTCGAGAGCGAGCTGGAATTGAGGGTGGTGATGAGGTTCGAGAGCGTGCTGAACACGCTCGCCTTGCCCGCCGGCGCCACGGTGAACTGATCCCCGCTGGCGGGTGCGCCGCTCACCGTGACCTGAACGCCGTCGAAGGCGATGGCACTGCCGCTGCTGTAGGCGCCGGAGGCCACCACCGTGCCGCCGCTGTTGGTGACCTGGTACTGCGTCGGACTGGTGAAGGCGATGGTGTAGGTGTCGGGGACCCAGGCGGCGGCGTTGGTGACACTGCCGGTGTCGATCGAGCCACTGCCGGTGTTCGCGCCCGTGGCGGCGGTTGTGAAGGTGCCGTTGCCCGCCGGGATGTTCATGAACACCGCATCCCCCGAGTCGCCGGCGGAGATGCTCTGGTCCGGGCCGATCTGCACCTGGTTGACCTGGCCGTCGCCCTGGTAGCTCACCGAGGCGCCGGTCTGGGCGAAGGGCTGCGTGCCGCTCGCCGTGCCGGCAAACAGGTAGTTACCCGCGGGATCTGTGCTGTTGGCGGCGCCCAGCAGCGCCTGCTGCAGCTGCTGCAGCTGGGTGGCGAGGTCCTGGCGGTCGCTGAGGCTCAGGGCGGAATTGTTGGCCTCGACCGCGAGGTCGCGCGCGCTCTGCAGCGTGTTGGTCGCGCTGGTGAGCGCACTCTGCGCGAGCTGCAGGTTGGAGGTCGCGGCGGTGCCGTTGCTCACGTACTGCTGCGAGGCCGCGAGCGCCATGTTGAGCTGGTTGACCTGCTCGGTGGCGGCGGGATTGGCCGCCGCGTTCGGCAGCTTGCTGCCGGTCGAGAGCTGAGTCTGCGTCTGCGTGAGCGCGCTCTGCAGCGCCTCCATCTCCGCGAGCGCGTTGGTCTGGAAAGTCAGTGTCGAGATGGTCATGGTCAGCCGTACCTGATCGCGTTGATGAGCGAAGTGAACATGGTTCCCGAAGCCTGGATGACCTGTGCCATCGCCTGGTAGGCCTGCTGGAACTGCAGCATCTTGGCGGCCTCGGCATCCAGGTTGACGCCCGAGAGGTTGCTGCGGGCGGTGCTGGCATCCTGGTTCACCGACTGCTGGGCGCTGGCATTCGCCTGCGCCTGCTGCGTCGTGACGCCGACCTGCGTCACCAGATTGTTGGCGGCGCTGGTGAGGGAGGTCGTGCCGCCGGCGAGCGTGTTGGCGGTGAGCGCGCCGATCATGGCGAGCACGTTGCTGTTGTCGCCGCTGTTGGCCGCAGTGCTGCTGGTGATCGAGAAGGTGTCGCCCGCCGCCGGCGCACCGTTCACGCTCACCTGCGCGCCTGCAAAGGAGATCGGCTGGCCGGCGCTATAGGCGCCCGAGGCCACCACGGTGCCGCCGCCGTTGGTCACCTGGTAGGCGGTCGGACTGGTAAAGGTGAGTGTGTAGCTGCCCGGCACCCAGCTTGCGGGTGCCGTGATGGTGGCCGACGAGATGGTTCCACTGCCGGTGTTGCCGGCACTGGCCGCCGTCTGCGCGAGCGAGGCCGCCGCGATCTGACTCGGGCTGGTGAGGAGCAGCGCCAGGCCCGCGGGCGCCTGTTCCGTGGGCTGGATCAGGTAGCTGTCGCCGTTGGCCGGCGCGCCGCCGCCGACGACGATAGAAAGCCCGGCCGCCTGGAACGGGCTGGCAACGGTGCCGGCGCCCGAAAGTGCCACTGACTGGCCGCTGGTCGCATCCTTGAGCTGCCAGGAGCCGCCCTGGTAGCTCAGCTGGTAGTCGTCCGCCGTGAGCGCGCTCAGGTTCGTGCGTGTCACGGTCAGCGTGGCGCCGCCGGCGTTGGTGCTGCTCGGGTCGGTTTGCACGGCACCGACTGCGAACATTGGCTGGCCCTGCGCCCCGGTGAGGTCCATGCCGGAGGCCTGCTGCTGATTCATGATTGTGGCGAGCCCGACACTGACCAGCCCGAGGGCGTTCTGCGCCGGATCCAGCACCTGGCTGCGCGAGGCAATGAGACCGCCGAGCTCGCCGCCGCTGATCTCCGCGGTCACATCCGTGGTGCCGCCGGCGCTCGTCACGCCGACGTCGGACACCGTCGGGTTGTACTGATTCGGGATCGCGGCCAGCTGCTGCGCGACACCGCCCGTGACCAGCGACTGGCCATTGCCGATGTAGACGTTCATCGAGCCGTCGGACTGGGTGGAGGTGGTGACGCTCACGTATTGGCTCAGCTGGTCGATGAGCTGGTCGCGCTGATCCATCAGCTGATTGGGCGTCTGCCCGCTGGCGAGATCGGAAGCGATCTGCGTGTTGAGCCTGGCGATGCTGCCGGCGACCGAGTTCACCTGGCCGATGTCGGCGCCGATCTGCTGCTCGAGATCCGAGCCATAGGTCTGGATCTGCGAGTTGTATGAGTTGATCTGCTGCGCGAGCGCCTGCCCCTGCGAGAGCAGCGCCTGGCGCGCAGCGGTCGAGGAAGGCGAGGTCGAGAGCGTCTGCAGGGCGTTGACGAAGCTCTGCAGGCTCGCGGTCAGCCCGGTGTTCGAGCTGCTCAGCATATTGTCGATCTGGCCGGCCTGCGTCGCGAGGGTGTTGTAGCTCGAGTAGCTCGACTGCGAGGAGCGCACCTGCTGCGCGAGCAGCTCGCTGTAGGCGCGCGAGATGCCCTGCACCGCGACACCGCTGCCGAGGAAGCCCCCGGCCGTCGACTGGCCCGGCTGGGGCGTCAGATTGATGTTCTCGACGCTGTAGCCGGGGGTCGCCGCATTCGCGATGTTATTGCTGGTGACGTCGAGCGCCTGCTGAAAGGCGAGCAGCCCGGAGACGCCGGTCGAAAGTATGTCAGCCATGGCCCGACTCCTCCCCTGGAGCTTGCGGCATGGAGGTCATCGGCACGGCGCTCGCCAACTTGAGGGCCGAGGCTACCTGACCGGCGACGGCTGTGACCTTGTGGGCATAATCCGGATCGGTGGCGTAGCCCGCCTGCTGCAGCGCTCCGGCGAAGGAGGGGACGCTGCCGCTGCCGAGAGCGGCACTGAAGCGCGGGTTGCCGCGCAACAGCGCTACGTAGTCCTGGAAGCTTTGCGCTGCGCTCGAGTAGGAGCGGAAGGCGGCGCTCACTGTCTGGGCGGTGCCGCCGGAGAATTCCTGCGTGGAGGCGCTGACCGCCGGGCCGCTCCAGCTGCTCCCGGCCTTGATGCCGAAGAGATTGTTGCTCGAGGCACCGTTCGCGCCGCGCGGGACGCTCTGGCCCCAGTTGCTCTCGAGCGCCGCCTGCGCCACGAGTCCGAGCGGGTGCACACCGAGCTGCTGCGCGGCCTCCTCGGCCTGCGGCCATACCTGGCTGATGAAGCTCGCCCGTTGCGCGGGCGAGGCGGGCGGTGCGCTGGGCGCCGTAGCGGGGAGCCCGGAGACCGCCGCGCCCGAGGTGCTCGCGGCCGCGCTCGAGGTGCTCGCAGCCGCGCTGCCGCCGGCGGTTGCGCCACCGTTGACGGCCGCACTCTTTTGCAGCTGACGCACCAGCATGTCGGCGAGTCCGAGGCCCTTGCCCTTGGTGAGCTCGAGCGACAGCTGACCGTCGTACATGCTCTGGTAGGTCTGCGCCTGATCGGAGCCGAAGATCGGGTCCTTGCCGACCGCGTCACGCATGCTCTTGATCATCATGCGCGCGAACAGGCTCTCGAACTGCTGCGCGACCTGGCGGATCGAGGCGGCATCGTTGCCGCGCACGCCGGCCTTGAGCTTCTCGAGCCCGGCGAAATCGCCATAAACGGAGGCGTTGTTGACGGGGGCGGGCATCAGATCACGATCAGCTCGGCGCGCAGCGAGCCGGCTTCTTTCAGCGCTTCGAGGATCGCCACCAGGTCCCCGGGTGCCGCGCCCACCTGATTCACCGCGCGCACGATCTCATCGAGATTGACACCGGCCTGGAATACGAACATGCGGGCATCGGTCTGCTGCACGTCGAGGCTGCTCTTGGGCGTGACGACCGTCTGCCCACCCTGCGACAGCGGCGTGGGCTGACTCACCTCGGAGCGCTCGACGATGGTCACCGACAGGGAGCCGTGTGCGACCGCAGCCGCAGTGACGCGCACGTGCGAGCTGATCACCACCGTGCCGGTGCGCGAATTCACGATGACGCGCGCCGCTGCCTCGCCCGGCTCGACCTCGATGCCCTCGAGCGTCGCCAGGTAGGAAATGCGCTGGTTCGGATCGAGCGGCGCGACCACGCGGATCGAGACCGCATCGAGCGCCTCGGCGCTGCCGGCGCCGAGGGCGTTGTTGATGGCGGCGGCGGCGTGCGCCGCGGTGGTGAAATCGGGGGTATTGAGGTTGAGAGTCAGGTGCGGATCGGCGGCGAAGCGCACCGCCACCTCACGCTCCACCGAGGCCCCGTTGGGGATGCGGCCACTGCTCGGCACGTTCAGAGAGATGCGTGAGCCGTCCTTGCCGTTGATGCCGAAACCGCTCACCACCACATTTCCCTGCGCCATGGCGTAGATCTGGCCGTCGGCGCCGCGCAGCGGCGTCATGATGAGGGCGCCGCCGCGCAGACTCGAGGCGTTGCCGATCGTGCCGACGGTGACGTCGATGGTCTGTCCCGGCTTGGCGAAGGGCGGGAGCTCGGCGGTGACAGTGACCGCCGCCACATTCTTGAGCTGCGGATTGGTGTTCG
>DATGJR010000152.1:0-4733 GCA_035295065.1 Steroidobacteraceae bacterium | reverse complement strand
TAGCCGAAGCCGACCAGCCCCTCGAGCAGCGCGCCGAATGCCCAGGCGAACAGAATCGTCTGCACGCGCACGTCCAGGCTCCCCTTGGAAATGAGCCAGCGACGGAAATTCTCGAACAGCCCGCTCACCCCCAGGGTGTTGAACAGCATCATTCCCCAGAAAGTGATCCAGTCGACGTTCCAGACGCCGGTGGCGGCACCGTAGATATAGGCATGCCAGCCCTGATCGAGCGGCATGCTCCATACCCACAGCGCCAGCACGAAGGTGATACCTGAGCCGATGAGCGTCGCCACCCAGGCCGGCCAGCGGAACACCGCCAGCATGACGAGCAGCGATACCACCGGGATCAGTGCCACGAGGCACGTCAGTGTCAGGTTGTTGAGCGGGTCGAGTACCTGGGTGAACATGGCTTTTCCCCTCACCCGGAACGCGCTGAGCGCGCCCGGTGGTCGCGGCTCTCTGTTGTTGTTGCGTCCGGCCCTGTCGGGCGGCGGACAAACTAGCACGGGCGCGGGGCAAGGCTCAACGGCAGGCCGTTAACCCCCGAAAAGGCAGTGCTTCAGCGCGGCCAGACGACGCTGCCGGCGAGCAGCATCAGGAGCGCCAGCCAGTTGAAGAGCACCTGCCAGCGGGGGGACGAGGGTGGCGGCCCTTGCGTGGCGGTTGGGGTGCGCGGGGCGTTCATGAAGAGTATTGCGCACGAGCGCGCGGGCGCGCCCGCGGCGCCCATCGGGCGCACGCGCGATGAATCGTGGCGAAATGTGGCAGGCGCGCGAAATGCGCGGTGCGCGCTTTAACGTGCCTTGCAAGGGCGGTAGCCTCTCGGCATGAAACGTCTGATCGCGATCGTCGAGGACGAGGCCGCCATCCGCGACAACTACGCGGCCGCATTCACGCGCGAGGGCTACGCGGTGCGCACCTACGCCAACCGCGCTCAGGCGATGACTGCCTTCGCCGCGCGACTTCCGGACCTCGCGATCATCGACATCTCGCTCGAGGATGAGCCCGAGGGTGGTTACGAGCTGTGCCGCCAGTTGCGCGCGCTCTCGCCCGTGCTGCCGATCATCTTTCTCACCGCGCGCGACAGCGAGCTCGATGCGGTCTCGGGACTGCGCCTCGGGGCCGACGACTTCCTCTCGAAGGACTTGAGCCTCGCGCATCTCTCGGCGCGCGTGAACGCGCTGTTCCGCCGGGTGGAGGCGCTGCGCAAGCCTGAGGCCGCGGGCGATGTGCTGCGCCGCGGCCCGCTCACGCTCGATACCGAGCGCATGTCGGTGCAGTGGGATGGCAAGGTCGTGCTGCTGTCGCTCACCGAATTCTGGATCGTGCACGCGCTCGCGCGGCATCCGGGCCACGTGCGCAACCGGCAGCAGCTCATGGACGCGGCCAACGTGGTGCTCGATGACAACACCATCACCTCGCACGTGAAGCGCATCCGGCGCAAGTTCCAGAGCGTCGATCCGCAGTTCGACGCGGTCCAGACCGCGTACGGCATGGGCTACCGCTGGGTCGAGTAGGGCAGCGGGCCGATCCATGTCGCTGCGGTTGAAGCTGCTGCTGCTCGGCCTGCTCACGCTCTCGCTTCCCTGGGCCGGCTGTCAGTACGCGCGCGAGATGGAAACGGCGCTGCGCGAGGGCGAGCAGACCTCGCTCGAGTCGGTCGCGGAGACGCTCGCCGCATCGCTCGAGGGACGCCTCGATCTTCTCTACCGGCTGCCCGCACCGCCGCCGGGCTCCGAGGCGGCAGGCCCGACGACGCTGCCGACGAGCGGCCCCTACGACCTCAAGCCCGTGGTGCTGCCCGCGGCGCCGCTGGTCGACGGCTACTCCGAAGACTGGCCGCGTGATGCCCAGTGGACCTGGTACGAGAAGGATCCGCAGCATCGCTTCGGCGTGCTGGCGGGCGTGTTCGAGCGCGTCCTGTACCTGCTGATCGACGTGCGCGACGCGCATCCGGTGTTCGACGCCCCGGGTCTGAGCCCCCTCGATCCGCGCGGTACGGGCGACCGGGTCTGGCTCGGCTTCAAGGACCCCAACGGCGCCGAGCAGCAGGTGTTCATCGCGGCGACGGGGCCAGGCGCTGTCACGGGACGCACCATCGAGGGCGGGGAGTACGGGCAGAAGCTCAGTCCCCTCGAGCCGCGCGTGCGCGGCGCCTGGCAGCTCACGCCCGGCGGCTATCGGCTGGAGCTGCGCGTACCGCTCTCGATGCTCGGCGCAGGCTTCGGGCTCCTGGTCGACGATCGCGATGCGCGCGGCGCGACGCCGGTGAGCTATGGGAGCCTGCACCCCGATGACCTGCACACGCTCGGCCATCTCGTGATGGCCTCCCCGGAGCTGACCGCATACCTCGCGCAGTTCAGCCAGCCGGGACTGAGGCTCGCGGTCACGAGCCCGGCCGGGCAGCTGCTGGCGCGCGTCGATGCGCTGCGCGAGGTGGCAGCTCTCGGACCCGCACCGCCGCTCCTGGCGCGGCTCTATCGCCGCTTCGTCGATCGCTCCGAGGTGCAGCCGCCGATCGAGGCGCGCGCGACCATCTACGATCGCGAGCACCTCTCGCCCATCGGCGCCATCGAGGTGACGCAAACCCCCGATCGCTGGCTGCACCTGCGCGATCGCGCGCTCACCCGCATGCTGAACCTCACGCTCGCCACCTCGGCGCTGGCGGTCATCGCCATGTTCGCGTTCGCCGCGTGGCTGGCGCTGCGGCTGTCGCGGCTGCGCGAGGCGAGCGAATCTGCGCTGACGCGCACCGGCCTCGACGCGCGCTTTCCGGACACCGACTCACGCGATGAGCTCGGCGACGTCGCGCGCAGCTTTTCCACTCTCCTCGGCAGGCTGAACGAGTACACGAGCTACCTGCGCACGCTCGCCGGCAAGCTCGCACACGAGATCCGTACCCCGCTCACCATCGTGCGCTCCTCGCTCGAGAACCTCGAGGCGGAACGGCTGCCGGAGGCGACGCGCGCTTACCTCGAGCGCGCCCGCCACGGGAGCGACCGGCTCAATGCGATCCTGCTGGCGATGGGCGCCGCGACCCGTGTCGAGGAGGCGATCAGCCACGCCGAGCGCAGCCGCTTCGATCTGGTACCGCTCCTCGCCTCCGCCGTGGCGGCCTACCGCGGCGCCTTCCCCGAGCGGCGCTTCGCGAGCGAGCTGCCGGCGGAGCCCGTGGTGCTCGACGGCGCTCCCGATCTCATCGTGCAGATGCTCGATAAGCTCATCGAGAACGCCGTCGATTTCAGCCCCACCGGGGCAACCATTACGGTCCGCCTGCGGCTCGAGCCGCAGACCGCGTTCCTCGAGGTCGAGAATCCCGGGCCTGCGCTGCCCGCGGAAGCGCCGGGGCGACTGTTCGAGTCGCTGTGGCAGTCCCGCTCCGGGGGCGACAACCGCCCGCACTTCGGCCTCGGCCTCTACATCGTGCGACTTATTGCAGAGTTCCACGGCGGCTCGGCAGCCGCCGGCGACCTTCCCGGGGGAGGCGGCGTCTGCTTCTCGATCCGGCTGCCCCGCTAGCGGCCCCCCCGTCCCTCCCCCGGGGGTTTCCCTAGTCCTGTCGGCTTATCGCCACATGTCTTTTTCTCTTGGAATCAGTATAATTTGTAGACGGAAGCTACCGTCAGCAAAGAGTTTTTAGCGTCTCGAGCAGATTTGGATGTTGCGGCGGTGATGCGTTTAAACAAAGGAGACGAAATCTAATAAGGAGAAAACCCGGGGATCGACGCGGGCACGGGTGAGACAGCGGCTACCTTTTAGCGGCTGTCAGGAACGATCAAACGCGTGGAGCACCATGCGGGCCTCGCGATAGAAGCCGGAGCCAGGCGCTCCAACGTTTCAGCCGAACGATTAGATGCTCGTGACGACGCGACATACCGGTGGGCCAGTGCCGGAATCGCTTTTGAATCCGGAGTACAAGCCCCTCGGAGCTAGCTGACAGCGAAGCCACCGGGTCGGTTGATGCGATGATGAATCAAAGCCCCGCTCTCGCGAGCGGGGCTTTTTTATTGGCACGGGTGTTACTACGGCTTACCCGCTGCGCGGTAGGCGTCCGCGACCTGCTGCATCATGCCCTCGCGAGAGAGTACGCGCGCGAGCGAGGCCCGCCCATAACGCCACTCCCGCCAGTGATCCTCCCCCCAGCCTGCGCGACTGGCGAGGTCGGCCGCCGCGGCGTAGTCCTTGAACGCCTCGAGCAGAGCAGCGTCGCGATCACGCACGTCGGGCGCGACGGCGGCGACGCGCTCGGCCTCGGCAGCCCGCTGCGCGAGCTCCTGCCCGCGAATCGTCGGGTCGGGTGACTGCGGTCCGCCGTGCGCCAGCCGCTCGTCAACCGGCGCTGCGAGACCGAGCTGAAAGCGCTCGGTGCCCGAAAATCCGTCGAACCGTGCTGCGCGCGCCCACTGCAACTGCGCGCTTAGCTCCACGACGCGCGCGTCCCAGACGCGGATGGTCTTGTCATCCGAGGCGGTCACGATGCGCGCGCCGTCCGGTGAGAATGTCGCCGAGAGCACCGCGCCCGCATGGCCGCTCAGGACCATGAGCTCCTGGGCGCTCATCGCATCCCAGACGCGTGCAGTGCCGTCATGCGAGGCCGTCACGATTCGCCGTCCGTCGCGGGAGAACCTCGCGGAGTCGACGGCTGCCGTGTGGCCCGTAAGCACCGCGAGCTCCCGCCCGGTCGCGGCATCCCAGATGCGCGCAGTGCCGTCGTGAGAGGCGGTCACGACCCA
>DATGJR010000151.1:0-11384 GCA_035295065.1 Steroidobacteraceae bacterium | reverse complement strand
ATCGGCACGCTCCCCGGATGCTCGGGGAGAGTCGCGAGGGTGAGGAGCAGCTGCGCGCGGTCGGTGACCGACTCGCCCATGCCGACGATCCCGCCACAGCAGACCTTTATCCCCGCGCCGCGCACGGCGGCGAGCGTGTCGAGCCGCTCCTGGTAGGTGCGCGTCGTGATGATCTCGCCGTAGAACTGCGCGGAGGTATCGAGGTTGTGGTTGTAGTAATCGAGGCCCGACTCCTTGAGCTGCGCCGCCTGGGGAGCGGTGAGCATGCCGAGCGTCGCGCAGGTCTCGAGTCCGAGCGCCCGCACCTCGCGGACCATTGCCGCCACCGCCTCGAGCTCGCGCGCCCTGGGCTGACGCCAGCCGGCTCCCATGCAGAAGCGCGTCGCACCGGCTGCGCGGGCGCGCACGGCGGCATCGCGCACCGCCTCGAGCTCGAGGAGCGCCGTGCGCTCGAGTCCCGTGCGGTAATGCACGCTCTGCGGACAGTAGGCGCAGTCCTCGGGACAGGCGCCGGTCTTGATGGAGAGCAGCGTCGAGAGTTGCACCGTGTTGGGCTCATGGAACGAGCGGTGCACTCCCTGCGCGCGGTACAGCAGGTCCATGAACGGCAGCGCGAACAGCGCCTCCACTTCCGGCAGCGTCCAGTCGTGGCGGATCGGCGGCGGCTCGCGTGTCATGCGGCGGACGATGCCCGAGGCGGCCTTCTCATGTCAACGCAAAGACGGTTCCTGAGTCGACAATCGCTTTCCTGCCTATCGATGCAGCACATGCACCAGGAAGGCCACCGCCACACCGAGCGCGGCCGCCGAGGCCATGAGCACCGCGGCGGCGGCGCAGTCCTTGATGAGGCGGATGCGCGGGTGCGCCCCCGGATTCAGCTCATCGGCGAGCTCCTCGATCGCGGTATTGAGGAGCTCCGCCCCGAGAACCAGCCCGCTGGCAAGCAGCGTCAGCGCCCACCACACGGGCTCGGGCCGCAGCCACACGAGCACGGCGAGCGCCGCCGCGAGCGCTGCGACCTGGAACCTGAGGCTCGGCTCGGTGCGCAGCGCGGATCGGAGGCCGTGCAGCGCGAAGCCGAGGCGCGCGGCAAAAGGTTGGTTCTTCCACATCGTCAGGTCCGATACACGTACTGCAGCAGTATGCCGGCGAACACCGCGAGGCCGACGTACTGATTATTGAGGAACGCCCGCAGGCAGCCCGCAGGTTCCCGCCGCCGGATGAGCCACTGCTGCCATAGATACAGGAGCGCGGCGGCCGCGATGCCGGCGCGGTACCAGCGCCCGAAGTGCATGTCATCGCCTGCAAGATAGAGTGCATACAGCATCATCGCCTGCATGACGGCGATCAGGAGCTTGTCCATGTCGGCGAAGAGGATGGCGCTCGACTTGACGCCGATTCTGATGTCGTCTTCGCGATCGATCATGGCGTAGATGGTGTCGTACATCGACGCCCAGATCACCGCGGCGAAATACAAGACCCATGCGACCCGCGGGAGCGACCCGGTCTGGGCGGCGAATGCCATGAGCACGCTCCAGCCCCCGAAGCAGATCCCGAGGTAGAGCTGAGGAATCGGGAAGACCCGCTTCACGAAGGGGTAGGAGATCGTGAGCAGCGCCCCGATGACGGCGAGCTTTACGGTGAGCTCATCGAGCCTCGTGACCAGATAGAGCGCCGCTGCGATCAACAGCGTGAAGAGCACGAGCGCTTCGGTCGGGCTGACGAGGCGTGAGGCGAGCGGCCGGTCGCGCGTGCGCCGCACGTGTGGATCGATGTTGCGATCGGCGAAGTCGTTGATCACGCAGCCGGCGGCGCGCATCACCACGACCCCCAGTACGAACACGATCAGCACCCGGGGATTGGGTTTTCCGGCGCCCGCGACCCATAACGCCCAGAGCGCCGGCCACAGCAGCAGCCAGGTGCCGACCGGCCGGTCGAGTCGCATGAGGCGCGCATAGCCGCCGAGCCGCCGGCCGAGGCGGTAGGAGAAGGGCGCTTCCGGAAAGCGCGGCACGGCCGGCAGGGCGACCGGCGCGGGCTCTCGCGCGGATTGGGTCGAGGGGAGCTCGGGTGCGGCAGCTGACATGGCTCTTTCAACGGTAGCACAGGCGGCGGGCGCGCCCCGCCTTCAGCCGATGCGCCCGTAGCGCTCTCCCGAGCCGATCCAGCGAGCGGTGAGCGCGGCGACGCTGCACGGCTCGCTCTCGAGCCGTTGCGCGGCCGCCTGGACTCTGGGCAGCAGGTCCGCATCGCGGATCAGGTCCGCGACGCGCATCTGCGCGAGCCCGGTCTGGCGCGTGCCGAGGAGCTCCCCGGGCCCCCGCAGCTCGAGATCGCGCCGCGCGATCTCGAAGCCATCCGAGGTGCCGCGGATTGCGCGCAGCCGCGCGCGTGCCGGCTCGGAGAGCGGCGCGTGATAGAGCAGCAGGCAGCTGCTCGCGTCCGTACCGCGCCCCACCCGACCGCGCAGCTGATGGAGCTGTGCGAGGCCCATGCGCTCGGCGTTCTCGATCACCATGAGGGTCGCGTTCGGCACGTCCACCCCGACCTCGATCACGGTGGTGGCGACCAGCAGCTGGATCTTCCCCGCCTTGAAGGCGAGCATCGCCTGGTCTTTGGCGCCGCTCGGCATGCGCCCGTGCACGAGCCCCACGCGCACGCCCGGCAGCGCCTCGGCGAGCCTCGCGCCGGTTTCCTCGACCGCCTGGGCGCGCAGCTCGTCCGACTCATCGATCAGCGGACACACCCAGTAGACCTGCCTTCCGGCGCGGCAGGCGCCGACGATCCGCTCCACCACCTCCGCCCGGCGCTCCTCCGGCAGCACCACGGTTTGCACCGGCGTGCGTCCCGGGGGGAGCTCATCGATCACCGAGATGTCGAGGTCCGCGTACGCGGTCATGGCGAGGGTGCGTGGAATGGGAGTCGCGGTCATGATCAGCTGGTGCGGGTGCCTGCCCGTCCCCTGGCCCTTCTCCGAAAGCAGCATGCGCTGCTGCACTCCAAAGCGGTGCTGCTCGTCGACGATGACCAGCGCCAGTCGGGCGAACTCGATGCCTTCCTGAAACAGCGCGTGCGTGCCGACCGCGAGGCGTATCTCACCGGAGGCGAGCGCCGCGAGCGCGCTGCGGCGTGCGCGCGGGGTTTGGCCGCCCGAGAGCAGCGCCACCGGAAGTCCCAGCGGCCGGAACCACGCGTCAAAATTGCGCCAGTGCTGCTCGGCGAGCAGCTCGGTGGGCGCCATGAGCGCCGCCTGAAGCCCTGAGCCTGCAGCGCTCGCGGCCGCCGCTGCCGCGACCACCGTCTTGCCGCAACCCACATCGCCCTGCAGCAGCCGCACCATCGGCACCGCGCCCCCAAGGTCCGCCTGCACCTCTTCAAGCGCATGCCTCTGGGCGCGGGTGAGCGCGAAAGGGAGCCCGGCGATGAAGCGCCGCGAGAAGCCGGCCTCATCGGCGAGCGGCCAGGCGGCATCGCTCTTGAGCGCGCGCTTGCGCAGCCGGAGCGAGAGGTGGTGCGCCAGCAGCTCCTCGAAGGCAAGACGGCGCTGCGCGGGGTGGCGACCGGTGGCGAGCTCGGCGAGCGCCGCTTCGCGCGGCGGGCGGTGCAGATACGCGAGCGCCTCCTGGAGAGTCGGCAGGCCTGCCGGCAGACCCGCGCTCGCGGGCAGAAAATCCGGCAAGCCTTCCCGCTCCACCACCTCGAGCGCCTGCGCGATCAGCACCCGCAGCCGTCCCTGCGGCACGCCCTCGGTCAGCGGATAAATGGGAGTGAGCGTCTCCTCGAGCGGCGCCGGGTCGAGCGCGAGCCGCCGGTACTCCGGGTGCACCATCTCCAGTCCCAGCGGCCCGCGGCGCACCTCGCCGAAGCAGCGCACGCGCGTGCCGCGGGCGAGTCCCTGGATCTGGCTCGCGGAGAAATAGAAGAATCGCAGCGTCAGGAAGCCTGAGCCGTCGGAGATGCGGGTGAGGAGCTGGCGGCGGCGACGGTAGGCCACCTCGGTCAGCTGGATTTCGCCCTCCACGGTGGCGCGAGCGCCGACCGTGAGCGCGCCGATCGGGGTGAGGCGCGTACGGTCCTCATAGCGCAGCGGCAGCAGAAAGAGCAGATCCGCGACGCTCCTGACTCCGAGCCGCTCGAGACGCTCGCCGAGAGCTGCGCCCACGCCGCGCAAGCGGGTGACCGGCCGGCTCCCGGCATCCGCGGCGGGCGTCGCTGCGGTCGCTGGCGTCGTGAGCACCGCGGGCGCTGCGGGCTTCCCGGGCGCGCCAGCGCGGCGCACCGCCCCTCTCAGCCGAGGTGCAGCACGCACTCGATCTCGATCTGTGCGCCGCGCGGCAGCTGCGCGACACCGATGGTGGAGCGCGCCGGATAGGGCTTGGCGAAGTAGCTCGCCATGACCTCGTTGACCTTGGCGAAGTTGGCCAGGTCGGTGAGGAAGATCGTGAGCTTCACCGCATGTGCCAGCGAGCCGCCGGCGGCTTCGGCGACCGCCTTGAGGTTCTCGAACACGCGGCGTGCCTGGATGTCGATGTCACCGGTCACGAGCTGCATGGTGGCGGGGTCGAAGGGCACCTGGCCCGACATGTAGACGGTGTCGCCGGCGCGCACGGCCTGCGAATAAGGACCGATCGCCTGTGGGGCGCGGTCGCTATGAATGCTCTGGCGGCTCATCGGTGCGGATCCTCCTCAAGTCTTGATGGCAGGCAGCTCAACCGCTCGACTCCCCGTCGCTCTCGGGGACGTGCTCGTCGCGGGCCCGGGCGGCGATGGAGCGCGTGACGCGGGCGACGTCTGGCATGCGGCGGATGACGCGCACCAGCCGCGCGAGCTGCCGGCGGTCGCGCACCCGCAGCTCGAAGGTGAGGACCGCGGCGTCTGAGTCCTGCTCATCGATCGAGACGTGATCGATGTTGGTCTCCGTGCTGGCGATCGCGGCGGCGACCGCCGCCAGCACCCCGGTGCGGTTGACGACGTTGACGCGGATCTCGGAGGAGAACAGGCGATCGGGAGCGCTCTGCCAGCTCACCGGGAGCCAGTTCTCCGGGTGTTTACGGTAGTCCTCGACGTTGACGCAGTTCTCGCGGTGGATCACCACGCCGCGCCCCGTCGACAGGAAGGCGAAGATCGGGTCGTAGGGAATCGGGAAGCAGCAGCGCGCGTAGGTCACCAGCAGCCCCTCGGTGCCGGCGATCGCGAGCGGCGCCGGGGTGGCCTTGCCGCCTGCGGTGTGCTCCCCGGGCAGGAGGCGCCGGGCGACGAGCGGCGCCAGGCGCTCGCCGAGGCCCAGCTTCTCGTAGAGCTCGTCCATGTCCTTCATGCCGAGCTCACCGAGCGCAGTCTGCTGCGCGGTGGGGTCGACTTCCTCGGCCTGTACGCCGAACTCGCGCAGCGCCTGGCTGAGGAGCCGCGATCCGAGCGCGATGGCCTCGGTACGACGCAGCCCCTTCAGGTAATGACGGATGGCGCTGCGCGCCTTGGCGGTGACCACGAAGTTGACCCACGACGGATTGGGGGTCGCGCCCTTGGCGGTGATGATCTCGACCGTCTGTCCGTTGCGCAGCACGGTGCGGAGCGGCGTGAGCCGCCGATCCACCTTGGCGGCGACGCAGCGGTTGCCGATGTCGGTGTGCACCGCGTAGGCGAAGTCGACCACCGTGGCGCCGGAGGGCAGCCGCAGGATCTGCCCCTTGGGCGTGAACACGTAGACCTTGTCGGGAAAGAGGTCGACCTTGACGCTCTCGAGGAACTCCTCGGAGGAGCCGGCCTCCTGGAGCGAGACGAGGTTCGACAGCCACTCGCGCGTGCGCTCCTGCTGGGCGGAGTCGGAGCGGTCGCCGGCCTTGTACTTCCAGTGCGCGGCGACGCCGGATTCCGCCACCCGGTGCATGTCGGCGGTGCGCAGCTGCACCTCGATCGGCACGCCGTTGGGGCCGAAGAGCGTCGTGTGGAGCGACTGGTAGCCGTTCACCCGCGGGATGGCGATGTAGTCCTTGAAGCGCCCGGGCATGGGCTTGAACACCGAGTGCACGGCGCCGAGTGCGCGGTAGCAGGTGTCGGGCTTGTCGAGGATGACGCGGATGCCGTAGACGTCGACGATCTCGTTCAGCATCGAGCGCTTGCGGTGCATCTTCTTATAGATGCTGTAGAGGTGCTTCTCGCGCGTCTCGACCTGCGCGGCAAGGTCGCTCTTGGCGAGCGCCGCCTTCAGCTGCTGCTCGATCTTCTTCAGGAACTCCTTCTGGTTGCCCCGCGCCCGCCGCAGCGTCCGCTCGAGCACCTGGTAGCGGCGCGGATAGAGCGCCTTGAAGCCTAAGTCCTCGAGCTCGAGCTTGATGTTGTAGAGGCCGAGACGCTCGGCGATCGGCGCGTAGATATCGAGCGTCTCGCGCGCGATCGCGCGGCGGCGCGCCGGCGCCATGGCCTCGATGGTGCGCATGTTGTGGGTGCGATCGGCGAGCTTCACCAGGATGACGCGCAGATCGCGCACCATGGCGAGCAGCATCTTGCGGAAGGACTCCGCCTGCGCCTCCTCGCGGCTCTTGAACTTGATCTGGTCGAGCTTGGTGACCCCATCGACGAGCTCGGCGACATCGGCGCCGAAGCGGGCGGCGAGCTGGTCCTTCGGCGTCGGGGTGTCCTCGATCACATCGTGCAGGATCGCCGCGACGATCGTGTCGGTGTCGAGGTGCAGGTCGGCGAGGATGGCGGCGGCCGCCACCGGATGCGCGATGAAGGGCTCGCCCGAGAGACGCTTCTGCCCCTGGTGGACCGAGGCGCCGAATTCAGCCGCTTCGCGGATGCGACCGACCTGGTCGGGGGCGAGGTAGCCGCCCGCGGTCGCCAGCAGCTCCTTCAGCCCGGGGGTACGTCTTCCGCCGGGCAGCAGTCCCAGGAGCGAAGACGCATAGTCCATAAGCTCTGCGGGCCGTCAGTCTCCGAGGCCGAACTGCGGCGCGCGGAAGTTCGACTGGTTGTCCGCGTCCGGCACCACGGGCTCGGCGGGCGCCGGCTCCGGCTCGCGCAGCATTTCTGCGGTGACGTTGCCGGCGGCGATCTCGCGCAGCGCGACCACCGTCGGCTTGTCGTTCTCGAGCGGGACGGTCGCTTCCGCGCCGTTGGCGAGCCGGCGCGCACGCTGCGCGGCCAGCAGCACCAGCTGGAACAGGTTCTCGACGTTGTGCAGGCAGTCTTCTACGGTGATTCGGGCCATGATTTCGCTTGAAAAAGTGAGCCTGCGCGGGCCGCACAGGGCCTTTAACTATAAGCGATAAGTGCCCGTGCGGGCCAGTCGGAGGCGCCTCACGGGCTCGAGCCCGGCGCCAGGAGCTCCGCGAGCAGCGGCTCGAGCTCCGGGCGGCTGCTGCGCAGGTCCTCGGCCGGACCCTCGATGATGCGCTTGAGGTCCGCGACCGCCCGGTCGAAGTCGTCGTTCACGACCACGTAGTCGAATTCGTTGTAGTGCGACATGTCCCCGGCGGCGTCCATGAGGCGTCGGCGGATCACCTCGCCGGTGTCGGTGGCGCGCCGCGCCAGGCGCTCCGCGAGGCTCGAGCGCGTGGGCGGCAGCACGAAGATGCTGACGCAGTCGGGCATGGCCCGGCGCACCTGCTGCGCGCCCTGCCAGTCGATCTCGAGCAGCACATCGTGCCCCTGGGCGAGTTGGGATTCGACGAAGCCGCGCGAGGTGCCGTAGTGGTTGTCGAACACCCGCGCGTGCTCGAGGAATTCGTGCCGCTCCACCAGCTGCTCGAACTGCGGCTTCGAGACGAAATGGTACTCGCGCCCCTCGATCTCGGTCGGGCGGCGGGTGCGGGTGGTATGCGAGATCGACAGCCGCAGCCGCGGCTCGCTCTCAAGCAGCGCCTTCACCAGCGAGGTCTTGCCGGCCCCCGAGGGCGCCGAGATGACGAACAGCCGCCCGCGCTTCATGGCCGCGAATATACGCCGCCCGCCTCGAGCGCCGCGACGAGCGCGCGCAGCGCCTGACCCCGATGGCTGACGGCGTTCTTTTCCTCCGCGGGAAGCTCCGCGGCCGTGCGCTCCCCGCCTGCCGGCACGAACGCCGGGTCGTAGCCGAAGCCACCCGTGCCGCGGGGAGTCAACGCGATGCGCCCCTCCCAGGTGCCGCGCGTGATGAGGGGCGCTGCATCGTCGGGACCGCGCACCCACGCGATCACGCATTGGTAACGGGCCCCGCGTCGCGCCTCGGGAATCCCCTCGAGCTCATCCATCAGCCGCGCGAGGTTCGCCGCATCGCTCGCACCCTCTCCGGCAAAGCGCGCCGACCACACGCCCGGCCGTCCGCCGAGAGCGTCCACCTCGACACCCGAATCGTCGGCGAGCGCCGGCAGGCGGGACGCCTGCGCCGCGTGCCGGGCCTTGAGAAGCGCGTTCTCGAGGAAAGTGGTACCGGTCTCGGGCACGGGCTCGATCCTGAGCGCACCCTGGGCGATGAGCTCCAGGCCCGCGGGCGCGAGGAGCGCGGCGAGCTCACGGAGCTTACCGACGTTGGCGCTCGCGAGGACCGCCCGCTTCACGTCGTGCTGAGCGCTTCGGCCTGACGCGACAGCAGCTCGCCGATGCCGTGCGCTGCGAGGTTGAGGAGTGCGTCGAGCTCGTGGCGGCGAAAGGCATGACCCTCGGCGGTGCCCTGGATCTCGATGAAGGCGCCGCCGTTGTTCATCACCACGTTCATGTCGGTCTCGGCCTGGGAGTCCTCGGCGTAGTCGAGATCGAGCACCGGCACGCCGCCGACGATCCCGACGGAGACGGCTGCGACCTGGCCGTGCAGCGGGCTCGCGGCGATCTGCCGTCGCGCGACGAGACGCTCGCAGGCCTCAGCGAGTGCCACGTAGGCGCCGGTGATGGCGGCGGTGCGCGTGCCGCCGTCGGCCTGCAGCACGTCGCAATCGAGAGTAATGGTGCGCTCGCCGAGCGCACGTAAGTCCACGACCGCGCGCAATGCGCGGCCGATGAGACGCTGGATCTCCTGGGTGCGGCCGCTCTGGCGGCCGCGGGCCGCCTCGCGCGCGGTGCGGGTGTGGGTGGCACGCGGGAGCATGCCGTACTCGGCGGTGATCCACCCCTGGGATTTGCCGCGCAGGAACGGCGGCACTCCGTCCTCGACGCTCGCGGTGCACAGCACCTGCGTGTCGCCGAACTCGATGAGCACCGATCCTTCGGCGTGCTTGGCGTGCGCCCGTGTGAAGCGCACCGGCCGCAGCTCATCAGACGCGCGTCCTGAGGGTCTCGCCATGGCTCACCCGCCCAGCCAGCGCAGCGCCGCCGCGGAGGTGTTATCGCTCCCGCCGCCCGCGCGCTTCACCGCTCGTGTGCCGAGCTCGAGCAGCTGCTCGCGCAGCGGCCCCGTGCCGTTCAGGCTCGTGGCGACCTCAGGATCCTTGAGCGGTCCCCAGAAACCGTCGGTGCACACCATCAGCAGGTCGCCCGGCTCGATCGGGCGGCGCCGGCTCAGGGTCATGTCCGGGAGGATCGGATCGCCCCCCAGGCAGCATTCGACGAAATTGCGCATGGGATGATTCTGCGCCTGCTCGGCGCTGATCAGCCCTTCGCGCAGCAGCAGCTCCACGTGGCTGTGATCGCGGCTGCGCGCCACCAGCTCGCCGCGGCGCACGTGGTAGACGCGGCTGTCGCCGATGTGCGCCCACCAGCTGGCGTGCTGCTGGATGAGGCACACCGCGCAGGTGGCGCGCGGGCGCTGCTCGAGGGGCAGCTGCGTGCCGAGCTTGACGACCTCCTCGTGCGCGCGCCCGAGTGTCAGGTGCAGAAACCCCAGCGGATCGAACAGCGGCTGGGGTGAGTGCCAGAAGGCTTCCGTGATGGCCTGCAGCGTGACGTGCGCGGCACGCGCGCCATGCGCGTGCCCGCCCATGCCGTCGACCGCGACCAGCAGAGCCGCGTTCTCGGCGACGACGGCGGTGACGCGATCCTGATTCTCCTCACGCCCGCCCAGCAGGCTGATGTCCGCGTATTCGACCCGCAAGAAGATCCCATTGCATCTGTTAAACTTGGGCCGACCTTTATATCACCTGTGCGGCGCTCCCGCTTGGCACGGGTTGTTCTTAGGCGGACCGCACAACCATGATCGCGAGCATGACCGGCTTCGCGCGCCGCGAAGCCAGCGGGGCCTGGGGCACGCTGGTGTGCGAGCTGCGCAGCGTCAATCACCGATTCCTCGAGGCGGGCTTCCGGCTGCCGGACGAGCTGCGCTCGGCCGAGGGGGAGCTGCGCACCCGGCTCGCACGGCAGATCCGGCGCGGCAAGGTCGATTGCAGCATGACTCTGCGGCGGGCGCTCGGCGCCGGCGGACCGCTCGAGATCGATCGCGCGGCTCTCGCACGCCTGGTGGCGGCCGTGCAGGAGGTCTCGCACTCGCTGCGCGAGCCCTCCACCGTGACGGCGCTCGATATGCTGCGCTGGCCCGGCGTGCTGCGCGAGGAGAGCGCCGATGGCGAGCAGCTGCTGGAGGCGGCTTACGCGGTGTTCGGCGCGACGCTCGATGAGCTGGTCGCGGCGCGCGCGCGCGAAGGGGCGCGCCTGCGGGAGCTCCTCGAGCAGCGCTGCACCGCGCTCGAGTCGCTCACTCAGGACGTGCGGGCGCGGCTGCCGGAGATGCAGGCGCACGTGCGCGCACGCCTCGAGGCGCGCGTCGCCGAGCTCACCACCAGTGTCGATCCGGAACGGCTCGAGCAGGAGCTGGCGCTGCTCCTGCAGCGGCTCGATGTGGATGAGGAGCTCGAGCGCCTCGCCGGCCACGTGATCGAGGTGCGACGCGTCATCGGCGGCAGCGAGCCGGCCGGACGGCGTCTGGACTTCCTCATGCAGGAGCTCAACCGCGAAGCCAACACGCTCTCCTCAAAGTCGCAGGACCTCGAGACCACGCGCGCCGCGGTCGACATGAAAGTCGTCATCGAGCAGATGCGCGAGCAGGTGCAGAACGCCGAGTAGCGCGGCTCAGAAGGTCGCGACGTAGGAGAGGCCGAACACCTGCACGTGGTAGTAGGGCGCGAACTGCCCGGTGGGCAGGATCGAGGTCGCGCCGCCGGGCTGATAGCCCTGATAGCCGAAGTCCGCATCCGTCAGCTGCGCATACTCGTAGATCAGGTGCAGCGACTGACCCTTGGACAGCCGGTACTTGAGACTGAGTCGCGCATCCACCGAGTTGGCGATGATCGTCGGCAGGGGCTGCGCCGCGATGTAGTAGGCCGCCACCGTGCCCGCCGGCGCGCCGGCCACCGCGTATGGATTGTTGGAGTAGCTGCCGCCGAGCACGTTGATGTCGGTGCTCGCCCGCGTCACGACCACCTGCGCCCTCAGGTCGATGCGTTCGTGCATCAGATGCTTCCAGTCGACGGTGAGGCCGG
>DATGJR010000150.1:0-6399 GCA_035295065.1 Steroidobacteraceae bacterium | reverse complement strand
TCCTGGCGATCTATCTGCCCGGCATGCTGCTGCTGGTAGCGGCGCTGCCGCTGTGGCAGATGGTTCAGCGCGCGCAGCGCGCCGCGGCGGCCGTCACCGGAATCCATGCGGCAGTGGTGGGCGTGCTGGCCGCCGCGCTCTATGACCCGATCTGGACCACGGCGGTGCACAGCCGCGGAGATTTTGCGGTGGCGGCTTCGTGCTACGTGCTGCTTGCCGGATGGCGTGTCGCGCCGCTCGTCGTGGTCGTGGCGGGCGCGGCGGGCGGAATGGCTCTCGCGGCGCTCGGCGGCTGAGCCGGCCGCGCCGGGAGGGGGCCTACTGCAGCGAAGGGCGCGACAGCCGCACCATCATCTCGTGCATGCGGTAGTCGATGATCAGGACGTCGAAGGACCCGAGCAGATCCATGCCGATCAGCAGCACCGGCTTGTCCGTCAGGTGGTAGTGCTGAAACAGGTACATATCGCCGAAGATGATATGCACACCGGTGATGGTGAGCCCGCCCATCTCGATCTGCGGCGCGGGCACGTTGTCGCCGGTCTGCACATCGAGCGTCACGCCGACGATGTCGGCACGCTTGGTATTGCGCGAGGGATGGCGCATCAGGTCTTCCTGCAGCGGCAGATTGCCGACGGTTCCCTGGGCGCCCGTGTCGATGATCGCCTTGGCATGGATGCCGCCGACTCTCACGTCACATTCGGGAAGACCGCCCTCGATGACTCTGAAAGTCACGACCGTGAAGCCGACCGCTCCGGGCTCGCCATGCGAGCGCGCGATCACGAGCCGGTCGTGACTGAAATCGGCCATGATGCGCTTGCCTGCCAGCCCCTCGTTGCCGAGCACTCCCTGGGCACCTCCGAAAACATCCGCCACGACCGGCAGACTCGTCGGCCCCATGAGAAGATCCCCCACCTCCATTTTCGAGACCGGGATCGTCGGGACGACCGCCGAGCCGGTAAAGCCGGTGACCACGGTGGTCGAGGTGGTTCCCTGGGAGCCGAGCACCGCGGCGGTGGAAGGAATCACCGCCGAGTGATTGGCCCCGGTGTCGAGCACCAGGCGGAAAGGTCCCTTGCCGTCGATCAGAACCGGCGCCCAGATGCGCCCGATGTGATCGCGGGTCGTCTTCGCCACGAAGCGCGGCTCGGCGCCTTCGACCACGAGCTCATCGAGCGGCGGCGACTGCAGAACGGGTGTCTCCGGGGCGGGGCCGGCGATCGTACCGGCGGCCGGATTAGTGGGCACGGCCGTCGCGGCCGGGACGGCGGCGCCGGGTGAGGCCGCCGCGGGCGATGCGGCGTTCCGCGGACTCCCCTGAGCTGCAAGCGCAACTGCCGCCAGGCCCGCAAGGAAGAGGCCCGTCGCGGGGCGCAGAGCAAGGGCGCAAATCGTATTCACTTGCCACAGTAGAGCACGGAGCGTCGCGCACCTCCAGCGGCCGCAGAACGCCCCGTCGCAGCCGGGGGCGCGCCGCGGCGAGCATTAAGACAGTCCGCGCCACGCCCTACCGGGTGCGGCGAGGCTTAAGCATACTTGTCACCCGGCGCAAGTCCCCGAGGAGTCGACAAGATGAGCCGAGCCGAGCCCACGCGTGGGGCGCCTGTCCCGGCACCCCCCGTCGGCAGCACGCCACCCCCGCGCGCGCTGCCCGCGGCGGCGTCCCTCACGCACCTCGAGCGGCTCGAGGCCGAGAGCATTCACATCTTCCGGGAAGTGATCGCCGAGTGTGCCAAGCCCGTGATGCTCTACTCGATCGGCAAGGACAGCGCGGTGATGCTGCACCTCGCGCTCAAGGCCTTCCATCCCGCGCCGCCGCCATTTGCGCTGCTGCACGTCGATACCACCTGGAAGTTCCGTGCCATGTACGAATTCCGGGACGCGACGGCGAAGCGGCTCGGAATGCAGCTCATCGTGCACGTGAACCCGCAAGGCCTCGCCCAGGGGATCAGCCCGATCACGCACGGCTCGCAGGTGCACACCGACATCATGAAGACCCAGGCGCTGCGCCAGGCGCTGGATGCTCACGGCTTCGATGCCGCCTTCGGAGGTGCGAGGCGCGATGAGGAAAAGAGTCGTGCCAAGGAGCGCATCTTCTCGTTCCGCTCCGCGCAGCACCGCTGGGACCCGCGCCAGCAGCGGCCCGAGCTCTGGTCGCTCTACAACGCCCGCGTGCGCGCGGGCGAGAGTATGCGGGTATTTCCGCTGTCGAACTGGACCGAGCTCGACGTCTGGCAGTACATCTCCCGCGAGAGCATCGCGGTCGTGCCGCTGTATTTCGCCGCGGTGCGGCCCGTGGTCGAGCGCGACGGAGCGCTCATCATGGTCGATGATGAGCGGCTGCCGCTGAAGGACGGCGAGCGTCCGATGATGAAGAAGGTCCGCTTCCGCACGCTCGGCTGCTATCCGCTGTCCGGCGCGATCGAGAGCAACGCCGACACGGTCGAGGCCGTGATCGCCGAGATGCTCGCCACCCGCGCCTCGGAGAGGCAGGGGCGCCTCATCGATCACGACGCGAACGCCTCCATGGAGCGCAAGAAGCTCGAGGGCTATTTCTGATGGCGCCCGCGCCGGGCACCGCGCTGCGCGATGCGGCCGCGTATCTGCGGGCCGAGGATCGCAAGAGTCTGCTGCGCTTCATCACCTGTGGCTCGGTCGACGATGGCAAATCGACGCTGATCGGCCGGCTCCTGTACGAGTCGAAGCTCATCTACGACGATCAGCTGGCGGCGCTCGAGCAGGACTCGCGCCGGGTCGGCACGCGCGGCGCAGAGCTCGATTTCGCGCTGCTGGTCGACGGGCTCTCGGCCGAGCGCGAGCAGGGCATCACCATCGACGTCGCCTATCGCTATTTCTCGACCGGGAAACGCAAGTTCATCGTCGCCGACACGCCCGGTCACGAGCAGTACACCCGCAACATGGTGACCGGCGCCTCGAGCGCGGATCTCGCGGTGATCCTCATCGATGCGCGCAAGGGCGTGCTGACGCAGACGCGTCGCCACAGCTATCTGGTGCGGCTCCTCGGCATCACGCGCGTGGTGCTCGCGGTCAACAAGATGGACCTCGTGGGCCACGCCCGCACCATCTACGATGCGATCGTGGCGGATTACCGTGCCTTTGCCGAGCGCATTGGGCTCGAGGTGACGGCCATCCCGATCTCGGCGGTGTACGGCGACAACGTCACGGAGCGCTCGACCCGCATGCCGTGGTACGAGGGCGAGACGCTCCTCGGGCACCTCGAGGGCGTTGTCGTGGACGCGCCGCTCACCGGCGCGGCGTTTCGCCTGCCGGTGCAATGGGTGAATCGCCCGAACGCGGACTTTCGCGGGTTCTGCGGCCAGATCGTCTCGGGGACCGTCCGCCCCGGGGATCGCATCCGCGTGCTGCCCTCGGGACGCGAGAGTCACGTCGCACGCATCGTGACGGCAGACGGAGACCTCGAAGGCGCTATCGCCGGGCAATCCGTCCAGCTCACTCTCGGGAGCGAGGTGGACGTCGGCCGCGGCGACCTCATCGCAGCCGCCGACGATGCCCCGCAGGTGGCCGACCAGTTCGAGGCGACCATCGTGTGGCTGCACGATGAGCCGATGCTGCAGGGGCGCTCGTATCTGCTGAAATCGGCGACGCGCACCGTCTCGGCCACCGTGATGCCGCTGAAGCACAAGATCAACGTCAACACCCTCGAGCACACCGCCGCCGAGCGGCTCGAGCTCAACGATATCGGCGTCTGCGAGATCGAGCTCGACCAGCCGATCGCCTTCGAGCCCTATGCCCAGAGTCGCGCGCTCGGCGGCTTCATTCTCATCGACCGTCTCACCAACGGCACGGTCGGTGCGGGCCTCATCCACTTCGCGCTGCGCCGCTCGCAGAACGTGCACTGGCAGGCGCTGGATGTGGGCAAGCCGCTGCGCTCGAGGCAGAAAGGGCAGAAGGCCTGCGTGCTGTGGCTCACCGGCCTCTCCGGCGCCGGCAAATCGGCCATCGCCAATCTCGTCGAGAAGAAGCTCACCGCCGCCGGCCGCCATACCTATCTCCTCGATGGAGACAACGTACGCCACGGCCTCAACAAGGACCTGGGGTTTGCCGCCCAGGACCGCGTCGAGAACATCCGGCGGGTCGCCGAGGTGTCGCGGCTGATGGTGGATGCGGGGCTGATCGTGCTGGTCTCATTCATAGCGCCGTTCCGCGCCGAGCGGCACATGGCGCGGGGGCTGTTCGAGCGCGGTGAATTCTTCGAGATATTCGTCGACACGCCGCTCGCAGTGGCGGAGCAACGCGACGTCAAGGGCCTGTACCGCAAGGCGCGCCGCGGCGAGCTGAAGAATTTCACCGGGATCGATTCCCCGTACGAGTCCCCGGAGGATCCGGAGATCACTCTCGATACGACGCGACTCAGCGCCGAGGAGGCCGCCGACCTCATCATTGCCCGGCTCGTTGCTGCGGGAGTGATGGGCCCGGCATGAGAGGCGCTGAGCGCCGGCCGCTCGCGCAGCGCGTCGCGGAGATTGCCCGCGCGGCAGGCCGCGAGATCAATGAGGTCTATGCCGAGGCGGTACCCGGCGCGCAGGCCAAGGCCGACGAGTCGCCAGTCACGGCGGCGGACCTGCGCTCGCATCGGCTGATCCTCGAGGCACTGCGCGCGCTCACCCCGGAGATTCCGGTGCTGTCGGAGGAGTCGACGCCGCCGCCCTGGGCCGAGCGCGCACGCTGGCAGCGCTACTGGCTCGTCGATCCACTCGACGGCACGCGTGAGTTCCTCTCCCGCAACGGCGAATTCACCGTGAACATCGCGCTCATCGAGGCGCACAGGCCCGTGCTCGGCGTCGTGCACGTGCCGGTGTCCGACGCGAGCTACTTGGGAATTCCGGGGGAGGGCGCCTGGCGGGGTGCGGGCACCGCGGCCGGCGAGCCCATTCGCGTCAGGGTGCCGGCGGCCAACCCGGTCCGCGTGGTGGGCAGCCGCTCCCACCGCGGCGACTCGCTCGAGGGTTTTCTCGGGCGGCTTGGGGCCCATGAGCTCATTGCGATCGGCAGCTCGCTCAAATTCTGCCGGGTTGCCGAGGGCGCGGCGGACGTCTACCCGCGCTTCGGTCCCACCAGCGAGTGGGACACGGCGGCGGCGCACGCCGTGCTGGTGGCGGCGGGCGGGGCGGTGATGCGGCTCGACGGCGAACCGCTCGCCTACAACACGCGGGACGAGCTCCTGAACCCTCACTTCCTCGCCTGCGGCGACCCGCAGCGCGACTGGCTCAAGCTGCTTTAGAACTTGAAGGTCGAGAGCAGGAGGCTCGTCTCGCTCTGCGAGATGCCCTCGATGAGCCGAATGCGCGCCAGCACCCGGTCGAAGGCCTCGAGCGTGTCGGTCCGCAGCTCCGCGACGATATCCCAGCGACCGTTGGTGCTGTAGAGCGCAGCCACCGCGGGCTCGCCCCGCAACGAGCGAATGACCGCCTCGAGGCGGTTGCCCTCCACCGCGAGCGTGGTAAAGGCGCGGATGCGCTGCTCCTCGACGTCCGGCTTCAGGCGCACGGTGAAGCCCACGATCGTGCCGTCCTGCGCCAGCCTCGCCATGCGGTTCTGTACCGTGCCGCGCGCCACGTGGAGCGCCTTGGCGAGCGAGGCGACGGAGGTCCGCGCGTCATTGCGCAGAAGGGCGATCAGCTGCCGGTCGAGGTCATCCATATGTACAAAATGATAATAGATGGTGACGATATGATCAATTATATGGAAGTTATGACCATCTTTCTGTCTTTATTTTAGTCGGACCCGGCCCGACCATGGCTGGTGCAGGCCTTTTTGCGGAGAGCAGCCATGGTGGATTTCATCGGTATCGAGCGCATTCGGGAGCTGATTGCCGCGCGCGGAGCCGCGCGCCTCATCGAGGAGCTGGCCGCAGAGATCGAGAGCGACTTCCTGCGCTGGAGCGCCTTCGAGAAATCGCCGCGTCACGCCACGCACTCCCCCGGCGGGGTCATCGAGCTGATGCCCGCATCCGACGGGCGGCTCTATGCCTTCAAGTACGTGAACGGTCACCCGAAGAACACCGCGGTGGGACTGCTCACGGTCACGGCCTTCGGGGTGCTCGCCGACGTCGAGACCGGCTATCCGCTGCTCTTATCGGAGCTGACGGTGACCACGGCCCTGCGCACGGCGGCCACCTCGGCGCTCGCGGCGCGGCACATGGCCCGCAAGGGGAGCCGCGTCATGGCGCTGATCGGCAACGGTGCGCAGAGCGAGTTCCAGACGATCGCCTTCCACCACATGCTCGGAATCCGGGAGCTGCGCCTCTTCGACACCGATCCGGCGGCCACCGAGAAGCTGGTGCGCAATCTTGCGCGCTTGCGACTGCCGGGCCTCGAGGTGCGGCGCGCGGCCTCGACCGCCTCCGCCGTCGCTGGCGCC
>DATGJR010000149.1:0-10024 GCA_035295065.1 Steroidobacteraceae bacterium | reverse complement strand
CCGCCGGGTCTTGCGAGTGGTTGCGTAGCCAATAGTAAGAACGCAGTGAACCTTGCGTCACTCGAAGTAGCCGATCTGGGGCTCATGCAACTGGCGGGCGGCGCTGCGAATGCCTATGTGCATAACGACTGGGTGATTTTTACCTATTCCACCACGTCATACTTGAAGAAGGGGGACAACCGCTTCACCGACTTGGGTCAGTATTGGACGCAGACTGAGTTCAATGTCTTTGGGATAGGCAACGGTGATCGAGTCCTCTTTAACCCCGGATCGACGCTGGTTGTACGTATAGAGGTGGACAACGGGACTCCGAACGCGCCGACGTGTCAGCTTGGAGGGTACGGGACGTCCGGCGAGTCGAACAATCTGAATCCGATAGTTTTGCCGACAGGTTCCACTGACGCGCCGAATACCGGACCTGCGCAGACCTACAGCCCCAATTCGAACCCGAACTTGTTCGGGTTTCCGCAGCCGATTCCCGTGAATACGATACCGAATACGCAGCAAACTGATATCTACGGCGGACCTTCGTCGGCGGGGGGGCCGGCGCTGGTGTTCGGCGAGAGCAATGCGCCGCCTGGCCCCGTACCTGATAGCGATGCGTGCGCTCGCGCAGTGACTGTTGGCGTTGGCAGCACGCACAGATGACTGCTTCTGGCCCGGACCAGCCCACCTATGAGCCCGAAAGCTCCGTTACGCCAAGGAGGTTTTCCATGCGCATTCTTGTCGTCGGAGCGAGCGGGACGATCGGCCGCGCCATTGTCGCGGCCTTGTCTGCCGGCAACGAAGTCATCCAGGCCAGCCTGCGGAGTGCGGCCATCAAGGTCGATATCGCCGACCCCGGGAGCATCCAGCGGATGTATCGCTCGCTCGGGAGAGTGAATGCCGTCGTCTGCGCGGCCGGACAAGCCAAGTTCGCTCCACTCGCCCAACTGAGCGATGCTGACTTTCGCTTCTGCCTGGACAACAAGCTGATGGGTCAGGTGAACCTCGTGCGATTCGGGTTCGAGCACGTGGAAGACGGCGGGTCGTTCACGCTGACCACGGGCATCCTCGCGCAGACGCCGATGCCGGGCAGTGCAGCCATAAGCCTGGTGAATGCGGGGCTCGAGGGGTTTGTGAGAGCGGCCGCGCTGGAAGCACCGCGCCACATACGCGTCAACGCCGTCAGCCCACCCTGGGTAAGCGAGACGCTGCGGGCGCTGAAAATGGACCCGTCCCAGGGGCTGCCCGCAAACACAGTGGCCCGAGCCTATGTGCGAAGCGTAACCGGCAAAGAAACCGGAGCAACGCTTCAGCCCTCCGCCTGATCGGTGTCGCGCGAGCGCCTGACCGCAGCCCGTCACGTCATGACAGGAGAATCAGCCCGGCATCTGACCGTCGGCCTCGACACCGGCGGCACCTACACCGATGCCGTGGTGCTCGATGCCGCCGAGCGGGTGGTGGCGAGCGCCAAGGCCCTCACCACCCACTGGGACCTCTCCATCGGGCTGCACGCCGCCTTGCGCGCGGTGCTGGCGACGTTGCCCGCCGATGCCAATCGTGCGCAGATCTCGCTGGTATCCGTGTCGACGACGCTCGCGACCAACGCCGTGGTGGAGAACCGCTTCGCGCCGGTTTGCACGATTCTGGTCGGCTTCGATGAACGGATGGTGGAGCGCTCGGGCCTCAAGCGCGCGGGCGGCGGCGTGGTGGCGCGGGTGCGTGGCGGTCATGAGGCAACCGGAGATGAGTCCGCACCGCTCGACGAGGAGGCAGTCGATGCGGCGGTGAGGGAGTTCGCGCCTCAGGTCGAGGCCTTCGCGGTGGCCTCGATGTTCTCGGTGCGCAATCCCGCGCACGAGCGGCGCGTCCGCGAGTTGATCCGCGCGCGCTGCGGGAAGCCCGTCACCTGCAGCTACGAGCTGAGCTCCCAGCTCGATGCGCCGAAGCGCGCGCTCACCGCTGCCCTCAACGCCCGCCTGACGCCGCAGATTCAGCACCTGCTGGATGCGCTCGCCGCGGTGCTGGCGCGCGAGCAGATTGCCGCTCCGGTGATGATCGTCAGGGGCGACGGCACCCTGATACGGGCTGAAGTGGCGCTCGAGTACCCGGTGGAGACGGTGCTCTCGGGGCCGGCCGCGAGTGTCGTGGGAGCGGGGTTCCTCAGCGGACTCCAGAATTTTGCGGTCGCGGACATGGGCGGCACGACCACCGACGTGGCGATCGTCGCGGACGGGGTGCCCGTGGTGCGCGAGGAGGGTGCGGTGGTCGGGGGCTGGCGCACCATGGTGAAGGCGATCGACGTGCACACCTGCGGCCTGGGGGGCGACAGCGAGGTGCACCTCGACCGCGAGGCGCGCCTCGCGGTGGGACCGCGCAAGGTGATGCCGCTGAGCCTGCTCGGCGCGCGCTTCCCCGAGGTGTTGCCTGCGCTGCGCAAGCTGGCGGCAGCCGAGCGGCTGCCACATTTCGCAGGGCGCTTTGCCTGGCGGAGCGCCGCAGAGCCTCCCGCCTCGCTCGACCGCCTGGAGCAGCGGGTGTGGGCGTCACTCACCTCCATCCCGCACCCACTCGATGACATCGCCCGCACCACCCCGGGGGTCGAGGCGGTGCGCCGCCTGGTCGATCGTGGTCTTGCGACACTCGCCGGTTTCACGCCGAGCGATGCCATGCACGTGCTTGGGCGACAGCAGGACTGGAACGCTGAGGCGGCGCGGCTCGGTGCGGTGGTGCTCGCACTGGAGGAGCGTAATGCCAGTGCGCGCCGCGAGGCGGCGGCGCCGGAGGCGCTGTGCGAGCGTGTCTACAACCACGTGGTGCGCGAGGCGGCGCGGGTTCTGATCGAATGCGCGCTCGCGCACGATCCGGGAATCGAGTCGGTGCATGGGCGTTGGGGCCCGCTCGGACGGCTGCTGGAAGATGTGGTAGCGGGGCGCCCCTTCTCGCACCTCATCGAGGCGCGGCTGCGTCTCGGGACGGCGCTGGTCGCCATCGGCGCCCCCGCCGCGGCGTATTTCCCCGAGGTCGCGCGTCGTCTCGGGGCGAGCCTGCATGTGCCCGAGCACGCCGCGGTGTGCAACGCCGTGGGAGCAGCAGTCGGAGTGGTGTCGGAGACCTGCGAGGTCCTGGTGAACCAGCCGACGTTCAAGGTGTTTCGCGTGCACGATCCGGCGGGCAATCGCGACTACGAGGACGCCGCGGCGGCGATCGAGGAAGCCAGGCGCGTCTCCCGCGAGCTCGCGCTGGCCGCGGCGCGGCGTGCCGGGGCTGCGAATCCGCATCTCGAGACCTTCGTCGCGGAGCGCCGCGCGGCGGGCGGCGGCGAGGACCTCGACTACCTCGCCGAGGCCACCGTGCGCTCCAGGGCGACCGGACGGCCCGCGGCGCGCGGATCCTGAGCTCTATTTCGCAGCCGACAGCACCCGATCAAGGATCTGCTCGGTCTGCTCGTGCATGCCGCGCGTATTGTAGTTGCTGCTGGTGATGACCACGGCCATGTCGAGCTCCGGAATCACCGCGACCTTGTTGCCGCCGTTGCCCGACATGAAATAGGCGGCGAACTTACGCGCATCGGAGCCGAATGACTTGAGCCACCAGAGATATCCGTAGTCGGTGCTGTCGTCGATCTTCGCGTGCGGGGCCGAGGAGGCTTTCACCCATGCCTCGCTCACCACCTGCTGGCCGTTCCAGCGGCCGCCGTTGAGGCAGAGTTGAGCGATCTTGAGCAGGTCGCGCGAGGTGAGGCGCAGGCCACCGCCGGTCTGCGGCATGTCGAGGGGCGAATAGACCCACTGGACGTTGCCGATGCTCAGGGGAGCGAAGAGCTTCTGCTGCGCATACTGGTCGGCGCGCATGCCGGTCGCCCGGTACAGGAGCTCCCCGAGCACGAAGGCCCCGCCGGTGCAGTAGCTGAAGTTGCGTCCGAAGGCGGGCGGCGGCGGGCTCTTGCCGATGTACCAGCGGCCGCGAATCGGCAGATCGAGCACGAACTGCGTCCAGTCCTCGACCAGGTACATGCGCTCCTCGTTGCCGCGCGAGGCATCGTTCCAGTCGTCGCACTCGAGCGGCGAGCTCATGGTGAGGAGGTCCTCGACGGTGATGCGCTCCTTGCGCGGATCGGGGTTCTGGAGCTTCGCCTTGCGCTCGGGCAGCAGCTCCAGCACCCGCGCATCGACGCCGCTCAGTGCGTGCGTGTCGATCGCGATGCCGACCAGCAGGCTCGTGATGCTCTTGGTCGCCGAGCGCGTGTCACGCAGCGACTCGATGCCGCCGTCGAAATACTCCTCGTAGACCAGCCGTCCGTGCCGGGCGACGAGCACGCTGCCGATCTTGACGTACTTGCCGCCGCGGATGTCGCCGGAGAGAGCACCCAGGGCGTCTGCGGCGATGCCGCTCTCGGCGAGCGAGCCCATCGGCCAGCCCGGTCCTTCGGGCGCCGGTACCGGAGCTGCGCGGGCGCACACTTGTGTGGCCAGAGTCAGCAGAATCGCGGCGAGCCCAGGTCGCATCTGAGGTTCTCCCTTATCGTGGCTGAAGAGCGGCGGCCGCGCGCGAGCATGCCACAGGTGGGCGTCGCGTAGAATCGCCGGCGGGGGAAGCATGGCGACTGACTACGATGTGATCGTGATCGGGTCCGGACACAACGGGCTCACCTGCGGCGCCTATCTCGCGAAGGCGGGACTTCGGACACTGGTGCTCGAGCGTCGTGAGCTCCTGGGTGGCGCGGCGGTGACCGAGGAGTTCTCACCGGGCTTTCGCGCCTCACGCTTCTCGTACGTCATGAGCCTGCTGCATCCGCGGGTGATCGCGGACCTTGAGCTCGCGGCACACGGTCTCACGGTGCTGCCGGCCAACGACCTGTTCTGCCCGCTCGGCGGTGACGACTACATCATCTACAGCGACGATCTCGCCCGTACGCAGGCGGAGTTTGCGCGCTTCTCGCGGCACGATGCCGCCATCTACCCCGAATTCGCCCGGCACCTGGACGAGGCCGCGCGGCTGGTGCGGGGCCTGCTGTTCGAGACGCCGATCGATCCGACGCGGCGCCGCTGGCGCAACTTCCGCGATGCGGCGGCGCTCCTGTGGCGGCAGCGCACGATCGGCGAGCGCATGTACCGGTTGATCGATCTGCTGACGCAGAGCGCTTACGACTATCTGTCGGTATGGTTCGAGAGCGACGTCATCAAGTCGGTGCTCGGCTATTACGCGTGCATCGGGACATTCGCCGGACCCCGATCGCCGGGTACCGCCTACGTCATCCTGCACCATCTTCTGGGTGAGCATGCGGGCGCAGGCGGCTGGGGATTCATCCGCGGCGGCATGGGCGCCATCAGCCAGGCGATTGCCGCGAGTGGCCGCAGGCACGGCCTGGAGACGCTGACCGATGCTGCGGTCGCGGAAGTTCTGGTCGCCGGCGGGCGCGCGCGCGGCGTGCGCACGGTCGATGGACGCGAGTTCAGCGCGCGCGTGGTCGCTTGCAATGCCGACGCCCGGACCCTCTTTCGCCGGCTGGTCAAGCCCGAGCACCTCCCGCCGGAGCTCCTCGCCGACATTGATTCGTTCCGCACCTTCTCGACCGCGTTCAAGATGAACATCGCGGCCGAGAAGCCGCCCGCCTACCGCGCATTCGATGCGCGCACGGCGGGCTTCGCCTATCCGACTTACGTGCATCTCGCTCCCGGCATCGACTACCTCGAGCGCGCTTACGACGATGCCAAGTACGGCTGGTACTCCCGGCAGCCGTTTCTCACCCCGGTGGTACCGACCATCGTCGACGACTCCCTCGCGCCGCCCGGCAAGCACGTCATCAATGTGTTCGGCGGACACGCTCCCCATACGCTGAAGGGCGGCGACTGGGTAAAGGAGAAGCCGAACCTCGCGCGGGCGGCGCTCGCGGTGATCGATGAGCTGGCGCCGGGCTTCTCGCGGGAGATCATCGACTTCGAGCTGCTGGTGCCGACCGACCTCGAGCGTATCGTGGGACTTCCGCAGGGACACATCTTTCACGGCGAGCTGAGCGCCGATCAGCTCTTCTGGCAGCGCCCCGTGCCGCACTGGGCCGACTACCGCACGCCGGTACGCGGCCTCTATCAGTGCGGCGCCTCGACTCATCCCGGCGGCGGAGTGTCGGGAATCCCCGGGCACAACGCCGCTCGGGAGATCCTCAGGGACTGGAAGCGACTCAGGTGAGCTCGCCGCGGCGCGGACGCACCCGCGGAAAGAGGCGCAGATTCCTCACCAGGATCACGCCCGCGAAGATGACCGCGGTTCCCGCCCACTGAAGCGCGCTCAGCCGCTCATCGAGCAGCACCCAGCCGGCGAGCACGGCGACCAGCGGGTTGACGTACGCGTACGTGCCGATGCGCGCCGGCGGCTCGTGACGCAACAGATAGGTGTAGGCCAGGAAGGCGAGCGTCGAGCTGAAGAGGGCGAGGAACACCATGGCCGCAATTCCCGTCGGCGACCATGTCCAGAGTGCCGCCTCCCCGGTCGCAAGTCCCGCGCTGAGGAGCATCGTGCCGCCGAGCAGCAGGTAGGCCGCCGTGAAGGCCAGCGGGTCGCAATCGGGCTGCGATTCCCGGATCGCCGCGGTCGCGAGCGCCCACGCCAGGGCGCTGCCGAGGACTACCAGCTGCCAGCCGAAGCGGGCCTGGAGCCCGACACCGTGCGCCGAAACCAGAATGGCCACCCCGACGAAGCCGACGAGAAGACCGATCCAGGTGCGCTTGCTGACCGGCGTCGAATGGCGGCCGTACTTCCCGGTCCACGCGATCCAGAATGCGGAGCTCGCACTGATCAGTGCCACCTGACTCGAGGCGATGTGCCGCAGCGCAAGCACATTGAGACCGTTGCTGAGTGCGATGCCAAGAAACGAGGCGGCGAAAATCAGCCGCCAGTCGCGGGCGCGGGTGGGGAGCTGCAGGCCGCTCGCATAGAGGAGCAGCGTGATGAGGCTCCCTGAGAGGAAGAAGCGCTGGCCGGCGGCGAGCAGTGGCGGGAGCTCCGTCGCCATGATGCGTCCGACCGCGAAGCTGATGCCCCATACGAGATAGATGGTCACGAAGGACGCCTGCACCAGCCCGCGGCGGCGGGTGGCGAACAGCGTCGTGAGGAGTGGGGCGCCCGGGGCGACGCGGACGCCGGATTGCGCCTCGCTCATCAGAAGTCCGTGTCGCGCGCTTCCAGCAAGGTCGGCCCGGGCGCGCGCAGCGCCGCGGCCAGCTCCTCGGTGAGCGCCGCGGCACCCTGCACGCGCCGACCCCGGGCGCCGCAGGCGGCGGCCAACGCCACGAAGTCGGGATTGCGGCCGTGCACTCCGAGTGGCTCGATCCCCGCCGCGAGCATGTCGTCACGGATCTGGCCGAGCGCCTCGTTGTTCCATACGACGAGGGGCAGGGGCAGACGCAGCTCCGCGGCGGTCACGAGTTCCTGCAGCGTGAATTGCACGCCGAAGTCTCCGGCGAGGGCGACCACCGGACGCTGCGGCTGTGCGACCTTGGCGCCGATCGCCGCCGGCAGGGCGTAGCCGAGCGTCCCGTACCCGCAGGGATGAAACCATGAGCCGGGCCGATCGGCGGAGAAGGCGTAGTGGCCGGAGTAGGCGGCCTGAGTCATATCGGTGAAGACCACGCCCTCGGGAGGTAAAGCTGCGCGGATGGCGCGTGCCACCGAGAGACGCGCGTGCTCGGCCGGGCTGAGCTTCGCCTCGAGTCGTTTTCGATGCCCGGCGGCATCGCCATCGAGGCTGCGCCAGCCGCGGCGTCGCGGCAGACGCTGCGCCAGCGCCGCGAAGGTGGCGGCGGCATCTGCATGGATTGCGACGTCCGCCGGGTAGAGGTTGCCGAGCATCGCCGCATCGATATCGATGCGGATCAGGCGCCCGGGAATCTCGAAGCGCTGCGGCGTGTAGAACTCGGTTTCGGCGAGCTCGGTACCCGCTGCGATCACGAGGTCGGCGGTGGCGATGAGCTCCTGAGTGGCGCGCAGCGTGAGGCTGGCCCCGCAATTGGCCGGGTGGCTCTCGGGGATGACTCCCTTGCCCGCCACCGTGGTGACGAGGTAAGCGTCGAGTGCCGCGAGCAGCGCCGCAAGCGGGGCTCCCGCGTGACGGGCGCCGCCGCCGGCAATGATCAGCGGCCGTTGCGCGCGGCTGAGGAGCTCCAGAGCCGCGTGGATGGCCGCGGAAGCCGGTTGTGGCAAGGCGGGCGTCGATGCAAAGCGTTCGGGCCTCAATACCGTGGGCTCGGCGAGCAGATCGAGCGGCACACCGAGGTAGGCCGGGCGCGGCCGCCTGCCTGCCAGAAAGGCAAACGCCGCCTCGAGGTGCGCGCGTACTTCCGAGTCGGTGCCGGCATGGAGCGCCAGGCCGGCAGCTGCGGCGGCGAGCGCGCGTTGGTCGGTCAGCTCGTGCAGCATGCCCCAGCGTCGGCCGAGCGAGGCGCGCACCGGGGTGCTGGCGATCACCAGCATCGGTACCGAGTCGGAGTATGCCTGGGCGACTGCGGTGAGTGTGTTCGTGAGCCCGGGGCCTGAGATGACCGTCACGGCCGCAGGCCGTCCGGCGGCGCGCGCGAATCCGTCAGCGGCGAAGGCGGCGTTCTGCTCGTGCCGCGCGAGCACGTGGCGCAGCTTCGCGGCGCCGATGCCGCGGTAGAGCTCGATGTTGTGAACGCCGGGAATCCCGAACGCCGTGTCGATACCGTTGGCGAGCAGCGCTTCCGCGACGTAGCGTCCGACGGTCCAGGGAGCCTCGCTCATGCGCTTGAAATGTTAGCACCGCCCACGCACAGTTAGCTGCGTGAGATTCTCCTCCCTCACCAGCCGGATCAGCGGCAGCGGCTCGGATGCCTGGCTGACGCACTACGAAGCGGCCGCCGCCAGGGCGCGCGGCGAGGACGTCATCGTGCTGAGCGTCGGCGACCCCGACATCGACACGCCGGCGCCGGTGCTCGAGCGCGCCATCGAGCAGCTGCGGCGCGGTGACACCCACTACGTGGCGCCCGCGGGGCGGCCGGAGCTGCGCGAAGCGATCGCCCGCAGCCACGAGCGGCGCACCGGGCAGCCCGTGAGCGCGGCCAACGTGGTCTTTCTCGCCGGAGCGCAGAACGCCTTGTTCGCCGCCTCGCTGTGCCTCGCGGGTCCGGGAGATGAGGTGGTGACCTTCGAGCCGATGTATCCCACCTATCCGGCGACCCTGGAAGTGGGCGGCGCGCGGCTCGTGCGGGCGCCCGCCGGGGCCGACCTGCGGCCGGATCTCGAGGCGCTCGCGAGCCTCGTCAACTCCCGCACCCGCGCCATCGTGTGGGCGAGCCCCAACAATCCGAGCGGTATCGTCTTCAATGCCGCGGAGCTCGATGCGATCGGCGCGCTGGCCCGGCGCCACGACCTGTGGCTGGTGGCGGATGAGGTCTATGCGGGGCTTGCGCCCGGGGGACGCGTGCCGGGGCTCGCGGCGCGCCTGCCGGAGCAGGTGGTGACTCTCGGGAGCCTCTCGAAGTCGCACGCGATGACCGGCTGGCGCGCCGGCTGGCTGGTGGGCCCGCGCGAGCTTGCCGGGAAGACCGAGCTCCTCGCCATGTGCATGCTGTTCGGACTCCCGGGCTTTGTGCAGGAGGCGGCCATCACCGCGCTCGCCATCGCGCCTGAGGCCGAGCAGCGTGCGCGCGACTACTGCGGCGTGCGACAGCGGCGCTTCGCCGCGGGGCTCGAGGGACTGCCGCAGCTGCGCCTCATCGAGCCCGAGGCGGGCATGTTCATGCTGATCGACGTGCGCGGCACGGGACTGACGGGCGCCGGGTTCGTGCGCGCGCTGTACGCGGCGCAGCAGGTCTCGGTGATGGATGGCGCGGCATTCGGCGCCGCCACCGCCGCCTGCGTGCGGGTCTGCTTTGCGACGGACGAGGCGACGATCGATGCGGCGTGCGAGCGCATCCGCCGCTTCTGCCTCAGCCGGCGGGCACCTTCCCCGCGGGAGTGAGCTTGTCGATTGCGGCGGGCAGGGCCTGCGAGAGCTTCTGGGCGAGGTCCTGCGGGCTGATGCCGG
>DATGJR010000148.1:0-14247 GCA_035295065.1 Steroidobacteraceae bacterium | reverse complement strand
AATTCCAGCGGAAACGGTCACCTCCGTCGTCGCCGAGCTCGAGGCACACGGACGCGTGAGCCGGGGCTATCTCGGCATCCAGGTGCAAGAGATGACACCCGCGCTGGCGCAGGCTCTTCTCGGGCGGGAATCTCCTGCAGGTGCACTGATCACCGCCGTGGAACCGCAAGGACCCTCTGCGGGCACACTGCTGGCCGGCGACGTATTGCTGAGCATCGGTTCCACGCCAGTGACGTTTATCACTCTGGGAAGAGCCGTGGTACGACTGAAACCCGGCACGAGGGTGAATGCATCCGTGGTGCGAGGAGGTGTCGAGCAGGCCATTGCGTTGACCGTGGGTCAACTCCCGGATCCGCCCGCCGATCCGCTTCACGCGGGTGGTCGGGACACCTGGGTGCCGAGCCTCGAGCTCGGCGTGGCCAATGCGACGACCGAGATTCGCCTGGCGCTCAAGGCACAGGGCGAGGCCAGCGGCTTGATCGTGACGCAGCTGCGCCCGAATGGTGCGGGAGCGGTGGCCGGCTTGAGGATTGGTGACCTCATCACCCATGCAGGCTCCAAGCACTTGCAGGACGTCGCGGATCTTGCGACGGTCAGCCAGCCATCAAAGAAGCTCCCGTTGCTTCTTCGCGTGCTCCGCGATGGCTCTCCCGGCTTTGTTGCCGTAACGGGGAGCGAAGAGAGGTGAGCTTTGCGACCGCTCCGCGCCGCGCGATCTCCGGCTCGTCTTCCGTGAGGTGTGCTTATTCGCGCGGGAGCGTGATCGCGAGCAATAGACCATCTGGTTACCACCATTCTCCGGCACTCAGCCCCCTCTCGACCGCCTACCGCGCGAGCGGCAGCTTTACGGCATCGTATCGGAAGCATCACCGTCACCGGCGTGAGCGAGGAACCGCACCTCGATCCGGCCCCATACTTCGACGGGCCGGGAGTTCCAGCGCGGTGGTGCAAACCGCCAGTCGTTAGCGGCCCGCGCAGTGGACTGATCGAGCTTCGGGAATCCCGAGCCCCGAGCCACCTTGATCTCTACCGGCTTGCCGTTCGGATCGATCAGCACATCGAGCACCACCGAACCCTGCACACCGCCCGATGCCCAATCCACGGGGTAGCCGGGCCGCAGCCAGCGGACCATCCGCAGAATCGATGGCCTGGCACGGTGCCCTTCCGGGGAAACAGGCGGCGGTACGTCTCGCGGATCAGGTTGTGCGTCGGTGACCGGTGTGAACTCCGAGGGTACGGCGGTCCACCCCGAAGCACTGGGCCACAGATCGATGGGAGGAAATATCCAATGTTTTGCCGGCGGTGTTGACTGATCTTCACTCGGTATGGCCGGCGGTCTGGCACCCAGCCCGTCTCCACGACGCAATCCCCGCTGGGAGATAACGGGTGTCAACATCGGAAACCCGTCCGCGCTGGGTCGCGGCGGGCGAGTGTGCGCAACAGCATAGAAAAGAATTGCGTAGCCGATCAGGACCACCACGACGACCGCGGCGCGGGAGCGCCACCATTGCGGCGCCCTCAGATTTGTCCACACCGGTTGGCGCGTTCCGTGCAATCCCCAACCCTCAGTTGGCGTGTGCGATTTTCAGCAAACTACAGCACACGCTGACGCCAGCGAAGGCCGCCATCGACGGCCAGCACCTCGCCGCTGATGTAGCCTGCGCGATCCGAGGCGAGGAAGACCACCGCATTGGCGATGTCCTCTTCGGTCGCCGCGCGCTGGCCGGGCTGATCTGCGAGCCGCTCGCGCCACCGCTCAGCATCGCCCAGGGTCTCTGCAGCCTGTTGCCGAAGGAAGCGGATGCCGCGCTCGTTGAGCACGTCGCCGGGGCTGACCCCGACCACGCGTACGCCCCGGTCCAGACTCATGCCGCCGAGCGCCTGCGTAAAGGCAACCAATGAAGCGCTGCCGCTGACGCCCGCAATGTAGCTTGCCGGCACGATGTTGCCGGCGGTGCCGATGACGTTGACGATGACGCCGCGGCCGCGCGCGGCCATCGCCCCGTAGACCTCACGGGTCACGTTGATGTAGCCGAGAACTTTCAGGTTCCACGCCTCGCGCCAACGCGCTTCGTCAATCTCCCCGAGGCTGCCGCCGGGGACAGCGCCTGCGTTGTTGACGAGTATGTCGACGTCGCTGCAGGCGTGCACGAGAGCGCGAGCATTGTCGCCGACGCTCAGGTCGAGCGGATGAACCTGCACCTCTACGCTGAAACTCCCGGCAATCTCGCGCTGCACCTCGCGCAGCCGGGATTCAACTCGTGCCGCAAGATGCAGGTGACAGCCCTCGAGAGCAAAGGCGCGTGCCGTTGCCAACCCGATGCCATGCGACCCGCCGGTGATCAGTACGGAGCGTCCGCGAAGATCCAGATCCATCTACATCACCCGTCGACCCATACGAAAACCGGCCCGCGACTCCCTATCGGGCCCGCTCGTAACTCGCCTCGAAAACGTCGGCCTTACAGGGATAAACCTCGCCTTTCACGCCGCGAATGATCCAGTCCGTAAGATCGGCGCGTAGCGCGCCGCCGGGTGTCGGAATGAGCATGTAGGCTGTACCACGATCTTCGACGGTGCGATCGGCGTCGGGTGAGAGATCCTGATGAAACCACTGCGGGTCGATCCAGGGCGGGACTTCCTCGCGCCGTCCGGCCGGCATGAACTGCCATGCGTCTATGACGACCTGCTTCTTACGCCAGCGGCTCATTGCAGCTCCCGAGAACCGCGCAACTCCGATTAGCTTACTCCGCCATCCGCAGGGCCGCGATTGGTTCAGCGCGGCGCGCCGAATTCATGTGCCTGAACCGGTCGTTTGAAGCTTTGCGGCCAGCTGAGAGGCCTGCAGATAAGCCATGTCGCGTCCCGCATTCCAGTCTTCAAACCGCAGCGGCACGAGGATATCCGGCTGCAGGCTCCTCACCCGGACGGGATAAAGCCAGTTGAGCCAATAACATTCGTGCCAGTCGTTGCACGCATGAGCGTAGTCATGCTTACCGGTCTGGTAGTAGACGCAGACCTCGAGGTTCGGCAGGCAGGCTCTGCCCCCTTCGGAGAAGAAAGACAATCGGTCGCCGACCGGCTGTCCGAGGAGGGTCACCCGATCGCCGCCCGCTTCCTTGATGAAGGCAGCCGTGGTGATGGCGGCGGAAAAAGTCAGCGAGTCGGTGAGCACGAAGATCCGGCCGCGGGGCCGAAGGAGCCGAGGCAGTGTGTGCGCGAAATGCCACGTCTGGGTGTAATCGCCGCCGCCGTCGCCACGCAGGTCCAGGATCACGGCGCAAGGGGGTTGTGCGCGAAGAGCCTTCTCGGTCGCCGCGAGAAAGGGCGCGATCTTCTGCCCGTCCGCGTCGGCGATGCTCTGCAGCCGCACCACCTGGGCGCAGCTGCCAGCGGCAGGAAACAGGCGAAAGTGATTGCCGGGCTCGAGCCAGGTTTCCGGTACCTCGCTCGATTGGGGACGATAAGCCGCCCAGCCCTTCTCGACTGCGTTCGGGAAGAGCCAGCGCTCGCCGGAAGGCAGTCCCTCGCCCCTCGGGAGCGGAGAAGCCTCCAACCGGTGGGTCACCTCCCGACCGTCGGGCAGGGAGACGGTCCAAGTCGAGGCCTTGGGATCCTGCGCGATGCCCAGCCCAAAGAGCAGGTCCTGCACGATGATGAAGATCGCCGCGTTCTCGCGGCGGAAGGGTTCGATGCCGCCTCGCAAGGTCTCGAGCCGGCCCAGCAGCTGCTCAAAGCTCTGTCCGTCGATGCTCTCGACCCGACCACCGAGCATGTCTTCATAAGGAGTCGCGGCTCGCATCACATAGAAACCTCCGGCGAAGCTCGACACCCGCAGCGGCAGGACCCGCGTGCCCTCACCTGCGGTCGGGTCCATTCGGGAATGACCATTGTCGGCTGACGCCATCAGCTGCATCAGCGCGACCTGCAATTTGGGTGGCGGCAAGGCTTCGCTCAGAGACTCGAGAGCCGCGATGCGTTTCCCGGCGCAGGCCCGCGCGGCGGGCGAGAAAGCGCGATCGAGCGCGATCACTTTTGCGAAGTAGTCGAGATCCTGGCGCTGCGCCTCGAGAGCCGTGCGTGGTCGTGGATAAGTGGCGGCGGGCGCGAAGTGACGGAAGTTGAGCAGAAAGCCGAGCACCAGGGCGCCCAAGACTCCCATGATCCCCAGCAGCCCGACGGCTGTGAGAACGGCGACTCGGCGCAGAGGGCTGGACATCGGGCACAACTTATCGCATACGCAACTGCGCTTCAGCCCTACAATCGCCAAATGAACCCGTCGCCCAGTGAGACACTGAATCAGTGACCGGACCTTCCGCCCCAGCACACCATAGCCGTGAGAGCCGCCGGGCACGGGCGCGCGCATCCGCGGCCAAGTATCCCTACATCCGTCGGCGCCTCCCCGCCGTTGAGCTCCTGAGCAGCGAAGCGGCCGAGATCATCGAGGCGAACGCTGAGACGATCCTCGAGGAGATAGGTGTCGAGTTCCGGCGCGATCCGCCGAGCCTCGAGTTGTGGCGGGCGGCGGGTGCGGACGTCAAGGGCGAGCGCGTCCACATCCCGCGCGGCATGGCCCGCCGACTCCTTGCAACGGCGCCCTCGGAATTCACGCTCTACGCTCGCAACCCCGAGCGTAACGTGCGCTTCGGCGGGGACGCGACCGTGTTCTCGCCGGTCGGAGGTCCCCCCTTCGTCAGCGATATCGAGCGCGGCCGCCGTTACGGCACGCTCACGGACCTGGAGAACTTCATCAAGCTCGCGCACATGGCGCCGGCGATTCACTTCTCGGGCGGCTGCATGTGCGAGCCGATGGAAATACCGCCCAACAAACGCCATCTCGACGTGCAATACGCCTTCTTCCGCTGGTCGGATCAGGGGTGCGAGGCGACGCCCGAGACCGCCGGGCACGCCGCCGATGCCGTCGCGCTGGCGCAGAGCCTGTTTGGCGCAAGTTACCTCGAGACCCACCCGGTGGTCCTCGGCAACATCAATTCCAACTCGCCCCTCGTCTACGACGGGCGGATGCTGGGGGCGCTGCGGCAGTTCGCCAGCCACAACCAGGGCACGATCGTGGTCCCGGCGGTGCTCGCCGGTGCGATGGGTCCGGTCACACCTGCAGGATGCCTGGCGGAGATTCTCGCCGAGACGCTCGCGGGCATGGCGCTCACGCAGTTGGTGCGGCCGGGTGCGCCGGTGATCCTCGGATCGTTCGTCGGCGCGATATCGATGCGCACCGGAGCGCCGACCTTCGGTACGCCTGAAGCAACCCAGATGATCTTCGCCACCGCGCAGCTCGCGCGGCGTCTGGGCCTCCCCTGCCGCAGCGGCGGCTCGCTCTGCTCATCGAAGGTCGCCGATGCCCAGGCGGCCTACGAGAGCGCCCACACGCTTCTGCCGAGTCTTCTGGCCGGCGTGAATCTCGTGACTCACGCGGCCGGGTGGCTCGAGGGCGGCCTGGTCGCGAGCTACGAGAAGTTCGTGATGGATGCAGACCAGTGCGCCATGATGCAAATGCTGGCGCAGGGCATGGACCTCTCCGCGCGCGGTCAGGCGCTCGATGCCATCCGCGAAGTCGGTCCCGGCAGCCACTTCCTCGGCTGCGCGCATACCCTGGCCAATTTCCAGTCCGCCTTCTATCAATCGACGGTCGCTGACTACTCTTCCTACGAGCAGTGGACGCTCGAGGGACATCTCACGGCCGAACAGCGCGCCAATCGCGTGTGGAAGAAGATGCTCGCCGACTACCAGGACCCGGGCATCGACCCCGCGCAGGATGAGGCCATGCGCGATTTTCTCGCGCGCCGCAAGGCCGTGCTGACGGACGAAATCGAAGACGAGTGACTGTCATTGAACCCGCAGGCGCCGCGGCGGTCCCAAGACCCGCGCCCGCTCGCCGGGAGCCCTCAGCCGGAATCACGTCGCAGATTGACGGTCCTGGAGTCACCTCCGGCCCCGGGCAGGAGCGATACTAAGCACATGAAAACACAGGGCGAGGAGCCATAGTGACCCGACGGTCGGGCCGCAGCGCAGCCGTCATGGCGGTGACCGCCTGGGGCCTCCTGGCATCACTTTGCGTCAGCGCCGCGGAGCCTTCCCCGGCAGCCGAGTTTCAGGCCCCGATCAGCGCCGATCGGTTTCTCCCCGACCTCGAGGAGCGCACGTTCAGGTTCTTTTGGGAGACCGCCAATCCCAGGAACGGCCTCATTCCCGATCGCTACCCGACGCCCTCCTTTGCCAGCATCGCCGGCGTCGGCTTCGCTCTCACCGCCTACCCGATCGGAGTCCAGCGCGGGTACATCTCGCGCACAGAGGCCCAGGAGCGGGTGCTGGTCACCCTGCGCTTCTTCGAGCGGGAGACCAACGAGCATGGGTTCTTCTACCACTGGATCGACATGCAGACCGGCGCTCGCACCAACAACAGCGAGATCTCGACGGTCGACACCGCGCTGCTGCTGGCGGGTGTGCTCTTCTGCGAGAGCTACTTCGACACCCACGACCGTCGCGACGTGCAGATCCGCCGGCTGGCCGAAAGCATCTACCGCCGGGTGGACTGGACCTGGGCACAGCCGCGCCCGCCGGGGATCGCGCTCGGCTGGTGGCCGGAGAGCGGGTTCTCGACGCTCGACTGGCGCGGCTACAACGAGGCGATGCTGGTCTACCTGCTGGCGCTCGGCTCGCCGACTCACCCGGTGAATCCTGGCGCATGGAAATTGTGGACCGCCGCCTACGATAAGCAGTGGGGCACCGTCTATAACCTGACGTATCTGAGCTTCGCGCCGCTGTTCGGTTATCAATACACGCACGTATGGGTGGATTTCCGCGGCATCCGCGATGCCTTCATGCGCAAGCATGGACTCGATTACTTCGAGAACAGCCGCCGCGCCACCTATGCGCAACGACGCTACGCAATCGCGAACCCGATGGCCTGGCAGGGCTATGGCAGGAACGTTTGGGGTATCAGCGCCTCGGACGGTCCGGGGGCGCATGAGGAATATCGCGGCAAGCAGTACTCGTTCCTGCATTACGCGGCGCGCGGAGTGGCACCCGGTCAGACCGTCGACGACGGCACCATCGCTCCGACCGCCGCGATCAGCTCACTGCCGTTTGCGCCCGAGATCGTGCTGCCCGCGATGCTCGAGATGTACCGCCGCTACGGCTCCTCGATCTATTCCGCCTACGGATTCTTCGACGCCTTCAACGCGAGCTTCCGCAAATCTCCCACCGATCCACTGCGGCCCGGGCACCCCGGCTGGGTCGACGTCGACTATATCGCCATCGACCAGGGGCCGATCCTGGCGATGATCGAGAACTATCGCAGCGGCCTCGTCTGGCGGCTGATGCGTGCTAACGCCTACCTGCGACGCGGACTCGAGCGCGCGGGGTTTACCGGGGGCTGGCTCGCGGGTCCGCCGACTCTCTCGGCAGCCGAGGAGCCGATCGCGGTCCCGGGTGGCCCCGGGACGGCAAATGGTCCGTTCGGATCGCAGTGAAGGCGCGAATCAGGCGCCGCCGGGGAATGCCGCCTCGAGCGTCTGAAGTTCCTGCGGCGTGAGCGCGATCGAGAGCGCTGCGGCGTTCTCCCTGACATGCGCCGGCGAGCCGGATTCGGGAATCGCGATGACGTGGCCGCTGCGGATCACCCAGGCGAGCGCCACGGCCGCCGCCGAGCACCCGTGCGCCGCGCCGATCTGCTCGAGCGTATGGTCAGTGACCACGAGGTTCTTGTCACCGCCGAGGGGCGAGTACGCCATGACCGGCACGTTGTGCTGCTGGCACCAGGGCAGGAGCTCGGCTTCGATGCGCCGGTTGTGCAGGCTGTAAGGGACCTGATTGGTCGCGCAGTGCGGTCCGTCCGGCACGCGGAACAGCTCCTCCATCTGCTCGACACTGAAGTTGGATACCCCCCAGGCGCGAATCTTCCGTGCGGCGCGCAGCTGCTCGAATCCGGCCACCACCCCGGAAAATTGCTCACTGGGAATCGGCCAGTGCAGCAGATAGAGATCGATATAGTCCGTGCCGAGGCGCGCGAGGCTCTTGCTGCAGGCGTGCGCGATGCCATCGCCTGACACCTCATCGCCCTCGACCTTGGTGACCAGGAATATGCGGCGGCGCTCGCCGCCGAGGACATGGCTGATCAGTTTCTCAGAGCGGCCGTGGCCGTAGTTGCCGGAGGTGTCGATCAGCGTCATGCCGAGCGACACCCCGGTGCGCAGCGCCTCCTCTTCCACAGCCGCCGGATGCCTCCCCTGCCCGAGGTGCCAGGTGCCCTGACCGACGGCCGGGACGGCGGCGCCGTCTGGAAAGGCTACGCTGCGGCCCGATGTCTCACCTGCCGCAGCTCCCGTGGCGGCGAGCAGGCCAAAAGCAGCACAGCCCGCATTGAATTCGCGTCGGTTGAGCAAATGCCGTTTCATGCACGACTCCTTCACTGTGGCCCGTCAGCCCACGTATCATCCGACCTATGTTGGATTCTGACGATAGTAGCCCGGAGCAGGAGCGCTCGCTCCTGCGCCAGCTCGCGCACGAGCTGCGCGACGCTCTGAGCCCGCTTGCCTCATCGGCGGATCTCGCGCGCCTGCGAGGGTTCGACGCCGAGGCCAGCCGGCTGCTGGTCGAGAAGGTCGATCGCGGCTTACATCGGACACTCGCCATTCTCGATGCGTTCGTCCTCGCCGAGCAATGCGAGCATGGCACACTGCAACCCGCCCTGAGTGCGGTCGCGATGGCGGACATACTGCAGGGCACGCGCGAGGAGCTCTCCCAGCGGGAGCTTCGACGCTGCACTTTCGCCGCCGAAGCGGGACCGGCGGTCTGCGCGGATGTACCGCGCTCATCCCAGGTTCTCCTCGCCGTGCTCAGAGCACTGCTGATCGCCGTCGCGCCTGAGAGCGTCGTCGACGTGCGCGCCGCGCGCAGCAGCGAGCCGCAGATACGCATTCGCTGCCAGGGGGATGCGCGCGCTCTCCCGGGGGATGGCGGCGGCCTGGCGTTGCGCACGGCACGGCAGTTCATGGAATTGCAGGGCGGCGGGCTCGATCTGGTGAAGCACAACGAGCATGAGTTCGAGCTCGTCATGAGGTTTCGTGCCGCCGAAGCGCAAGCCGCAGCGGAGCACGGGGCGGTACTTTCGGAGTCGCCTCCCGCGCCGAAGGCGGATGGCTCGGGGCGCGCGCGCGCCCGTCGCATTCTCCTCGTCGATGACAGCGTGCAGGTGCGGCGCGCTTATCGCGATGCGCTGGTCGCACTCGGCTACATCGTCAGGGAAGCCGCGGACGCAGAGCAGGCGCTGAGTGCGCTCACGGATGAGCCACCGGACGTCGTCCTCATCGATATTCACCTGCCGGGAACCAACGGGTACCGGCTGGCGCAGCTGATCCGTGAGCGCTCGGGCCCCTCCATTTATCTCGTGATGCTGAGCGGCATGGCGCTCGATGCGCCGACGCGCGCGCTCGCGCGCCGGTCGGGCTTCGATGACTGCCTGGACAAGATGGCGGGACCTATAGCGTTGCGCGACCTGGTCGTCGCGGCCGCCGCCGGCAGGTCATGAGGGTTCCCGGAGTGGCTCTGAGGCCTGCGGCGGGCAGGCCAGCAGACTCGCCAGCTTGCCTGAATCGACGGGCTTCACGAGGTGTGAGTCGAAGCCGGCCGCCTGCGAGCGGCGGCGGTCGGATTCCTGACCCCATCCTGTAATCGCCACCAGCGTCAGGTCGCGCCCCCAGGGCTCGGCGCGTATTCGTCGCGCGACCTCGTAGCCGTCGATCTTCGGCATGCCGATATCCAGCAGCACGACCTCAGGCAGGAGGCGCTGGGCAGCCTCGAGCGCCGTGGTGCCGTCGGTTGCGCTGAAGACCTCGTGCCCGCTCAGCTCGAGAAGTCTCGCCGTGCTGTCGAGCGCGTCGACATTGTCGTCAACGATCAGAATCCTGCGCCGCACCACCGGCAGCGGAGTCTCCGCAATGCCCGGCGTTCGCGGCTGTGGCTCGCCGCTTCCTGGCGGGGGAGCGGCACCCTGCTCTTCCGGCGCCGCGGCCTGCAGCAACGGCAGCTCGATCACGAACTCGCTCCCCGATCCGACTCCGTCACTGTAGGCAGTCACCCTCCCGCCGTGCATCTCGACCAGGCGGCGCACCAGGGCGAGGCCGATGCCGAGCCCGCTTTGCGCGTGATCCGCTCCGCCGGCGCTGCGCGTGAAGAGATCGAAGATACCCGTCAACTGATCGGCGGGAATGCCGATGCCGTCGTCGCGCACCCGCACCTCGGCCGAGCCGTTGCGACGCTGCACGCTCACCTCGATGAGACCATCGGCGTCGGTATATTTGACCGCATTGTTGAGCACGTTACCGAAGGCCTGCACGAGCCGTACCTGGTCGCCGTTGACCCGCAGCGTTCGATCGCCGATCGCGACGCTGATCTGACGGCGGCGACCCTGGGCGAGCGGCTGCACCATCTCGACGGCGCGCTCGATCAGGCCATGCAGCTCGATCGGCTGGCGGCTGAGAGTGATCTTCCCGCGTGTGATGCGTGAGACGTCGAGCAGATCGTCGACCAGCCGGATGAGATAACCCGCCTGGCGCTCGATCACCTGTCGCGCATAGCTGAGCTGTGGCTCCCGGGGTTGCAGGCGCATCAGCTCCACCGCGTTCAAGAGCGGCGCGAGCGGGTTGCGCAGCTCGTGTGCGAGCAGCGCCAGAAACTCGTCCTTCCTTCGATCGGCACTCTTCAGCGCCTGCTCGGCTCTGGCTCTTTCGGCCACCTCGCTCTGGAGCTTGCGGTTGGCGTGTTCCAACTCGGCATTCGCCTGCTGCAGCGTGGCATTCAGCACCTCGAGCTCGCGCGTCTTCTCGGCCTTCAGGGCGAGGTTCGCCTCGGCAAGCCGGGCGTTGGCCTGCGTCAGACTCTCGTTCAGCTCCCGCAATTCGCGGCGCTTGCAGTAGAGCTCCGCCAGCACCGCCACCTTACCGCGCAGGATCTCAGGAACCACCGGGACGGATACGTAATCGACCGCGCCGAGCTCGTAGCCGCGCAGGCGATCGAGCTCCGTGACGTGCACCCCGGTCACGAAAATGATCGGCGTGCGCTCATAGCGCGGGTGGTCGTGAATCAGATGAGCGGCCTCGAAGCCGTCCATGTCGGGCATGCTGACATCGAGCAGCACGACCGCGAACTCATCGCGCATCAGCTTTTCCAGCGCCTCGGCGCCCGAGCGCGCCGACACCAGATTCTGACCGAGCTCGCTCAGAATCGACTGGTAAGTGAGCAGCCGCGCCGGCTGGTCGTCCACCAGCAGGATGTTTACCTTCTCGCCGGAGTCTCCGAAGCGGCTCCGCTCCCGGCGTGCTAGCGGTGTAGCCACATGCGCACCAGCGACAGGAGCTGATCGGTATTCACGGGCTTGGCGACGTAATCAGACGCCCCGGCCTCGAGGCACTTCTCACGGTCCCCCTTCATCGCCTTGGCGGTGAGGGCGATGATGGGCAGCAGGCGGAATTTCTGGTTGCTGCGAATGCGCCGCATGGTCTCGTAGCCGTCCATTTCCGGCATCATGACGTCCATCAGCACCAGCGCCAGATCGTCGGTCTTCTCGGCCAGCTTGATCGCTTCCTCGCCATTGCTCGCCGTGATCACGTGCATGCTGTGGCGCTCGAGGAGGCTGTTGAGTGCGAAGATATTGCGGATGTCATCATCGACCACCAGCACCTTGCGCCCGCTCAGGGGCTCATCGCTCTGGTGCAGCGCCTCGATCATCCGCTGCTTCGACTCGGGGAGCTCTGCGATCGCCAGATGCAGGAACAACGCGGTCTCATCCAGCAGTCGCTCCGGCGAGCGCACCCCTTTCAGCACGATGCTCTTGGCATTCTTGCGTAGCTCGATCTCCTCCTGATCGCTGAGCTCGCGGCCGGTGAAGACGATGATCGGCGTATGTCGCAGCTTCTCGTCGCCCTGCACTTCGGCGAGCAGCTCGAAGCCGGACATGTCGGGCAGCCGCAGGTCGAGAACCACGCAGTCGAAGACGCTGCCGCGCAGCGCTTCGAGCGCGGCAGCCCCGGTCGCGGCGGAGACGATCTCCACGTCCGCGTGCCCCAGCAGCTCCTTGACGCTCAGTTGCTCGGCCGGATCGTCCTCGATCACCAGCAGCCGCCGCCTGCGACTCGCGGTGAAGGTCTTGAGACGGCCGAGCGCCTCGTCGAGCCCCTCCGTGGTGACACTCTTGGTGATGAATGAGAAAGCGCCGCGCTCGAGGCCGTACTGCCGCTCGTCCTCGATCGTGAGGATCTGCACCGGTATGTGGCGCGTCTCCGCGTTGCGCTTCAACTGATTGAGCACCGTCCAGCCCAGCATGTCCGGCAGGAAGACGTCCAGCGACACGGCGGTCGGGCGATGCTTCTGCGTGAGCGCCAGCGCTTCGGCTCCGGTGCGCGCCAGCACCACCTTGAAGCCCCGCTGTCGCGCCAGGTCTATCAGCACGCGCGCATAGTGCGGATCGTCCTCGACCAGCAGCAGCAGCGGGTCTTCGGGCTTGAGGTTCTCGCGGTCATCCGGGATCTCCTCCTGCCGCGTCGCCGCCATCACGACCGGTTGATAGGGCTGCGGCTGCGACTGCGTCGCGCCTGGCGGTTTCTGCACCACGCCTCTGTTGTAAGCCGAGCCCATGTAGGCGAGCGGCAGATAGAGCGTGAAGGTGCTGCCGGCGCCCGGCATGCTGCTCAGGCGAATCTCCCCGCCCAGCAGGTGCGCCAGCTCGCGGCTGATGGCCAGCCCCAGTCCCGTGCCGCCGTATTTGCGCGCCGTGCCGGCATCCGCCTGCTGGAATGCCTCGAAAATGATGCGCTGCTTTTCCGGCGAGATGCCGATGCCGGTGTCGCTCACGGAGAATTCCACGACCGAAGGCGCCTGGCTGAGAATCGGATGCTCCGGGCTCCAGCCTCCCGCCGCCGTAGCCACCCGCAGCCGCACTCCCCCGCGCTCGGTGAACTTGAAGGCGTTCGACAGCAGATTCTTCAACACCTGCAGCAGGCGCTTCGAGTCGGTGACCATCGCCCTGCCGAGGTGCCCGTCGAAGTCCGCGGTGAACGACAGCTGGCGCGCATCCGCCTCGTGGCGGAAATTGCGCTCGACGGTCTCCCGGAGGTGCGTGAACAGCAGGTCTTCGCACTCCACCGTCACCGTGCCGGACTCGATCTTCGAGAGGTCGAGGATGTCGCTGATGAGATTCAGCAGGTCGGTCCCGGCGGCGTGGATGGTGCTGGCGAACTCGACCTGCTTCTTCGAGAGATTCTGGTCTGCGTTCTCCGCGAGCTGCTGGCCGAGGATGAGGATGCTGTTGAGCGGCGTGCGCAGCTCATGCGACATGTTGGCGAGGAACTCCGACTTGTAGCGTGAGGTGAGCGCCAGCTCCGCCGCCTTGTCCTCGAGTGCGCGCCGCGCCAGCTCGATCTCCTGGTTCTTGCGCTCCACCTCCGCATTCTGCTCGGCGAGCAGCTTCGCCTTGTTGGCGAGCTCGGCGTTGGTCTGCTGGAGCTCCGTCTGCTGCGCCTGCAGCTCGCCGGCCAGCTGCTGCGACTGGGTCAGGAGCCCCTCGGTGCGCATCGTGGCCTCGATGGTGTTCAGCACCACGCCGATGATGCTGCCGGTCAGCTGCTCGAAGAAGGCAAGATGCGAGGCGGTGAACTCGCGCAGCGACGCCAGTTCCAGCACCGCCTTCACCTGACCCTCGTACAGCACCGGCAACACGATCACGCTGCGCGGTCGCGCATTGAGGAGTCCGCCGTGGACGCGGATGTCGTCCGGCGTCATGTCGAGCAGCAGCAGACGCTGGCGGTCGGCCGCCGCCTGGCCGACGAGGCCGGCACCGATGGCGTAGCGGCGCGGCGCACGATCATCGAAGCCCTCGTCGGCATAGCTCGCCAGCTCCTTGAGAGACGGCGGCTGGCTGGCGCTGTCCATGACGTACATGACGCCCTGGTGGGCATTGACCAGCGGCGCGAGCTCCGACAGCAGGAGCTTGCCGACGGTCGCCAGATCGCGCTGTCCCTGCAGCATCCGGCTGAACTTGGCGAGATTGGTCTTGAGCCAGTCCTGCTCCGTGTTGCGCTCGGTGGTCGCACGCAGGTTGCCGATCATCGCGTTGATATTGTCCTTCAGCTCCGACACCTCGCCGCGCGCCTCCACCTGAATGGAGCGCGTGAGGTCGCCCTTGGTCACGGCGGTGGCGACTTCCGCGATCGCGCGCACCTGGTTGGTGAGGTTGGC
>DATGJR010000147.1:0-5704 GCA_035295065.1 Steroidobacteraceae bacterium | reverse complement strand
GGTTCGAGAGCAACGGTTCGCACCGGCACATGCGGGTGGCGCTCGCTGATTGCACTGCAGGCGCGGCCCGCAGATCGTTGCGGGCCGAGCTGTCCGCCCGGCGCCGCGCCGTCAGTCCTTGCGAGCGCGCCGCCGCCGCCGAGCGCGCCGCGCATCACGCCGATCATGCCCTGCACCTGCGCGCCGGCCAGCGGGTCGCCATCTACTGTGCGCTCCCTGCCGAGCTCGACAGCGCGCCCCTCATCGCGCTCGCCGCACGCCGCGGCTGCCGCATCTATCTGCCGCGCATCGACCCGCGGCGGACATCGCGCCGCATGCGCTTCGTCGAGATGGGCGGCCCACTGCGGCGCAACCGGCTCGGGATCGGGGAGCCGGGCGGCTTCACCGCCATCGCGGCACGCTGGCTCGACCTGGTATTCCTGCCGCTGGTGGGGTTCGATACGCGCGGCTTGCGCCTCGGCAGCGGCGGCGGTTTCTATGACCGTGCCTTCGCCTACCGGCAACTGCGCGACCGCTGGCACAAGCCTCAGCTGGTGGGCTTCGGCTACTCGTTCCAGCAGATCGAGCACCTCACGGCAGCCCCGCATGATGTGCTCATGGACGCCGTCGCGACCGACCGAGGATTCATACGATGCACTACTGGCTGATGAAGACCGAGCCGAGCACCTTCGGCATCGAGCATCTGGAGGCGGCCGCGCGGCAGACCACCGGCTGGGACGGCGTACGCAACTACCAGGCACGCAATATGCTGCGCGACTCGATGAAGAAGGGCGATCAGGCTTTCATGTACTACTCGAGCACCGAGGTGCCGGGAATCGTCGCCATCATGGAGATCGTCAGGGAAGGCTACCCGGACCCCACCGCCTTCGATCGCAAGCATCACCACTACGATTCCGAGAGCGATCGCGCCAACCCGCGCTGGTTCATGGTGGACGTGCGGCTCAAGCGCCGCCTCGCACGCACCATCGCGCTTGCGGAGCTGCGCGCGCACGCTTCCCGGGAGCTGAAGGGGATGGCGCTGCTGCGTCCGGGCAATCGGCTCTCGATCACGCCGGTGGAGAGTGCGCACTGGAGGTTCATTCTGTCGCTCGAGTCGCGTCCCGCGGCCACATGAGTGCACCAAAGTGCGCAACGCGCGCGCGCTGTGAGCGCTCGCGATGAGTCGCGACGCGCGCAGCGCTTAGCACATCACGCCGCTCGTCGCTTGTAATTTAGATTTGCGTGTATATACTCGGATCCCGGACTAACCCGTCAGATTGGAGAGCCAACATGGCGAAGGCAAAGAAGAAGGCCAAGAAGAAAGCAAGCAAGAAGAAATAGGCCTTAACTCGGCGGTCGCGAAAGTGGCCGCCGAGTCGTATTCGAGGACTGTGCCCGCTCATCATGCGGGCACAGTCGTTTCTGGGGGACGCTGGAGCTGCGGGGAAAGAGCCATGTCTGCCGACGGTGACGCAAAGAAGCGGCGTGCCGCGCTCGCGGCACTCGATCTGGTCGCGGACCATGCCACGATCGGCGTCGGCACCGGCTCAACCGTAAATCTCTTCATCGAGGAGCTCGCACGACGACAGCCGCGCCCCCGCAGGGCCGTATCGAGCTCCGCAGCGAGCAGCGTGCGGCTGAGGGCCGCCGGCATCGAGGTGGTGGATCTCAATGAGGTGGGGGAGCTCGGGGCTTACGTCGACGGCGCCGATGAGGCGACGCGCGCGCGTCATCTCATCAAGGGAGGCGGCGGCGCGCTGACCCGCGAGAAGATCATCGCCGCGGCCGCCGGGCGCTTCATCTGCATCATCGATGACACCAAGCTGGTGGCCACCCTCGGCCGATTCCCTCTGCCGGTCGAGGTGATTCCAATGGCACGCACGCTGGTCGCCCGGCAGCTCACGGCACGCGGCGGGCGGCCGCTGTGGCGCGAGGGATTCGTCACCGACAACGGCAACCACATCCTCGACGTGCACGGACTCACGATCGCAGATCCGGTGGCTCTCGAGCGTGATCTCAACCAGATCACCGGGGTGGTGACCGTCGGATTGTTCGCCGCCCGACCAGCGGACGTGCTGCTGGTCGGAACGGCGGAGCGAGTGGAGACCCGCTAGGCTTCAGCGCAGGTTACTGGCGACGAAGTCCCAGTTCACCAGCTGCCAGAAGCTCTTGAGGTAGGCCCCGCGATCGTTGCGGTGGTCGATATAGTAGGCGTGCTCCCAGACGTCGCAGGTGAGCAGCGGCTTGGACCCGTCACGCAGCGGTGTGTGGCCATTGGGGGTGGTGATGATGCGGACGGCGCCGCCCCGGTCCCTGGCGAGCCAGGCCCAGCCGGAGCCGAATACCGCAACCGCCGCCTTGGCGAATTCACGCTCGAGGGTCTCGAGCCCGCCGAAGCTGCGCAGCACACCCTCGAGCTCCTTGCCGGGTGTCTGGCGGCGCGGCGACATGCACTGCCAGAAGAACCCGTGGTTCCACGCCTGCGCCGCGTTGTCGTAGAGCGCGCCGTCGGCGTGCATGACCAGATCCTCGAGCGTTGCGCCCTGGTGCGGGGTGCCCGATATCAGAGCATTCACCTTGTCCACGTAGGCCTTGTGGTGTTTGCCGTAGTGGTAGTCGAGGGTCTCGCGGGACATATACGGCTCGAGCGCCTGTCGGACATAGGGCAAGGGCGGGAGCGTGATCTGCGATTCGCTGGGTTTCGACTGGGCCGTCGCCATGGGGGGAACCTCCTGGAATTGCGCCATCCGTAGGTTTCCGGCGCTGGAGTTTTCGACAGCGAGGCCCGCGCGAAGTGCCTGGTTCCTTCGGGGCGTCCCGCCCTGGTCCTTTTGGGGAATTTAGTTGGCTGGGGGACTAGGATTGCTCGGCGCTGCGCGCCTCGGCCCCTTCGGGGCCCGAACCTACGGTTCTCATCCTAGTCCCGTCCGCGACTCGCGCTGGCAAAAGACAAAGGCCCGTCTCTCGACGGGCCCCTTCTGGAGGTGGCTGGGGGACTAGGATTGCTCGGCGCTGCGCGCCTCGGCCCCTTCGGGGCCCGACAGCTTCGCTTCGCGAAGCCGTCGTCCAGCCTCGCTCGAAGACTCGCTCGGCTAGTCGAACCTGACGGTTCTCATCCTAGTCCCGTCCGCGATTCCCACCGGTAAAAGAAAAGGCCCGTCTTTCGACAGGCCCTTTCTGAAAGTGGCTGGGGGACTAGGATTCGAACCTAGGTAAACGGAGTCAGAGTCCGTTGTCCTACCACTAGACGATCCCCCATCATCCGTTGGCGAGAAGACGCCTGCGGCGCTTTTCGCAGATCGGGCATCGTAGCTCCGTTCGGGTCAGCGCTTCGAGTACTGCGTCCCGCGGCGAGCCTTGCGGCGGCCGACCTTCTTGCGCTCCACTTCGCGCGCGTCGCGGGTAACGAACCCCGCATCGCGCAGCGCCTTGCGCAGGCTCTCATCATATTTGATCAGCGCGCGGGTGATTCCATGGCGAATCGCGCCGGCCTGGCCCGTGGTGCCGCCACCGTTGACCGTGACGGCGATGTCGAACCGGGCGTTGAGCTTCACCGCCTCGAGCGGCTGACGCACGATCATGCGACCGGTCTCGCGCCCGAAGAACTCATCGAGCGAGCGGTCATTGACCGTAATCTGCCCGGTGCCGGGCTTGAGGTACACGCGCGCCGTGGCGGTCTTGCGCCGACCGGTGCCGTAATGGTTCTGCGTGGCAGGCATTCAGTGTGTCCTACTGTAAGTCGAGCGGCTTCGGCTGTTGCGCCTGGTGCGGGTGCTCGCCACCGGCAAACACGTGGAGCTTCTTGAACATGCGCCTGCCGAGCGGGTTCTTGGGCAGCATGCCTTTGACGGCGAACTCGATTGCCCGCTCGGGATGCTCCGCGAGCAGCTTCTCGAGCGCGATCGACTTGATGCCGCCGATGTGTCCGGTGTGGTGGTAATAGATCTTGTCGGTGAGCTTGCGGCCCGTGACGCGGATCTTCTGTGCGTTGACGACCACCACGTGATCACCCATGTCGACGTGCGGGCTGTAGTCGGCCTTGTGCTTGCCCTTGAGGCGATGGGCAATCTGCGATGCGAGACGCCCCAATGTCTTGTCGCTGGCATCGACGACGAACCAGTCGCCGCGGACGGTGCCGGCTTTGGCAAATACGGTCTTCATAGCTCACTCGTGACAGGGCCTGCCGGGGAAACACCCCAGGGTCAGGGCCCAAAAAAAGGCGGGGAAGTTTACTCAAGCACCCCCCGCAATGCAAAGCGAGGACGCACAGCCGGGCTTGCGGGGCCCGGCGGGGGGGTGCGGAGCCTATAATAGAGGCCTTGAGTATGCAGTCCGGCCGCACCTTGGACACCGCCATCGCAGCCCTCGATCGGGCCCTGCGCTCGGTGTTCGCCCCCGCCCGCGCCACCCGTCCCGCTCCCGGCAGCCCGCAGCAGCAGGATAGCGGCACCCTGACCGCAGCCCAGCAGCGCGAGAGCGCGGCACTCATGCGCGTCAACCATTCGGGCGAGCTCGCGGCTCAGGCGCTCTATCACGGACAGGCCGCCATGGCTCGTTCCGAAGCCACGCGCGCCATGTTGCTGGAGGCGGCGCGGTCCGAAGCCGACCACCTCGCGTGGTGTGAGACCCGGCTGGCGGAGCTGAAGGCCAGGCCCAGCCTCCTCAACCCGCTTTGGTACGCAGGGTCATTCGCCATCGGAGCGCTCAGCGCACTCGCAGGCGATCGCATCAGCCTCGGATTCGTCGTCGAGACCGAGCGCCAGGTGGAGGGCCATCTGGATGACCATCTCGAGAGGCTCCCGGTCGGGGATGCCCGCAGCCGTGCGATACTTGAAACCATGAGGGCGGAGGAGATTCAGCACGGCGCCACAGCGGCCGCGGCGGGCGGGGAGCGCCTCCCGGCACCCGTCTGTGCCCTGATGCGCAGCACCGCCCGCGTCATGACCGGCACCGCCTACTGGGTCTGACGGCGAAGGCTGTATATTAAGAAGTGATTGGGGGAGCCGGTATGGAAGAAAACATCAAGCCGCTGAGCGAAATTCCGGCGATCAACCGCTTCCTGAGTTACTGCCGCATTCGCGCGGTACCCTCGAAGACCGTGGTCATCCACGCCGGCGACCTGCCGGATGTGCTCTATTACATCATCAGCGGCTCGGTCGAAGTGATGATCGAGGACGAGGAAGGCAACGAGATGGTGCTCGCCTACCTCAATCGCGGCCAGTTCTTCGGCGAGATGGGCCTGTTCTACGAGCAGCCGACGCGCAGCGCCTGGGTGCGCACCCGCAATCAGTGCGAGCTGGCCGAGATGACCTATCCGCGCTTCCGCCAGATCGCCGCCGAGAGCCCGGGGCTGGTCTTCGAGCTGGCAACGCAGCTTGCCACGCGCCTCGATCGTACCAACCGCAAGCTCGGTGACCTGGCGTTCGTCGATGTCACCGGCAGAGTGGCGCACGCGATCATGGATCTGTGCGGTGAGCCGGATGCCATGACGCATCCCGAGGGCATGCAGATCAAGGTGAGCCGGCAGGAGCTTTCGCGCCTCGTCGGCTGCTCGCGCGAGATGGCCGGGCGGGTGCTCAAGGTGCTGGAGGACCAGGGACTGCTGCGCGCCACCGGCAAGACGATCGTCGTCTTCAACGCGCGCCCCAAGATGAAGACCCGGCCGGTGATCGTGCCGGCCAACAAGCCGATGGCGAAAGCTCCGGCGCCGCCGGACATCGACGAC
>DATGJR010000146.1:0-16429 GCA_035295065.1 Steroidobacteraceae bacterium | reverse complement strand
CATCACTCCCGCTCCCCAGACGACCTCGCGGCTGCGCAGGTCCGGGAACCAGAGGCCGCCCTCATTGGCGCAGTTGTCGGCGCCGATGATGCTGCCGTTGTTGCACACGTAGCTCGAGGGCGAGCCGGTGTTGCCGAGGGGCGGTGTCACGCCGCCCGATCCGTTCCAGTAGGGAACGTCGGAATGGCGGAAGGTCAGCTCGGTCCACCACGTGATCCAGGGCTTGGGCATGTACTGGAAGTTGAGCTGCGTATCCCACTGATAGAGCTTCTGGCCGGGATTCTCCGTGAAGTACGGGGTGCCGCTCACCGCCGTCGCGCCGTTGATCGGTGGCAGGAGCGCCAGATAGCGGCCGGGATTGTTCATGAAGCCGCCGCCGACCGTGACTGCGTAGGTGTCATGGTCGAACCAGAAGCGGTTGTAGGCCATCATGCCGAAGAAATTCGCCTTGTTGGGCCCGCTCGAGCAGTGCACGCCACCGCCGTACTCGCAGCCGATATCCCAGGTGATCGAGGTCGCCATCTTGGAGAGGCCCGGGCCACTGTCCCTGGCCTCGTAGTACTTCCACAGAAGACTGTCGTCCTCGTGCACGCGCGTCACGTTGGCGTAGTTGATGTAGGGCGCGACCGGATTGGGCAGACCGATCGCGGCGTTGGGGCTGCCGCCGTTGTTCGGCACGCCGCTGCCGCTCGCCAGGTTGTCCTGGCCGATCGAGTAGCTGTTGAACACCATCTTGAAATTCTCGTTCGGGATCCAGAGGACCTGGCCGCCAAAGCCCAGATGGCTGTTGAACCTGGCATACGACTGCCAGCCGTTGATCAGCCACGGCTCGATCTTCAGCGTCTGTGTCGGGAACCACTGCACGCGTAGTCCGTTGAAGAACCAAGGTGTGTTGGAGGACACGAAGGATGGCTGATACGTCCAGTTATCGAAGTTGTAGTAGCTGAAGAGTCCGATGTAGGAGACGAAAATGCCGGCATCCACGTTGAGCCCGTGGTTTACGTCGAAGTGATACCCGGCGTTCGCCTCGGACATGTACTTGTAAGCGCCCTGCAGGTCCCACTGGCCCACGCCTGCGCTCGCGTCATTGCGCGGCGTCGTGACCGCGAACATTCCCAGCATGGAGAGAAAGCGGGCCTGCACGTTGTTCCAGTGAAAATTGCCGCCGAAGCTCACCTGCTCGATCTGGAACTCGCCGGAGCGGAATTCTTCGGTCGAGCCGACGATCGTATGGTCGACCGGATGGTTGAAGTCCTGCAGATAATTCATATCGAAGCGCACCTCGGGCGTAAAGAACTTCGTATCGAAGATCGGCGTCGAGGTGCGCGTGGTGCCGTTCATCCAGCCGATGTCGCCTACTGCGAACGGCGTAGCGGCATCCACCTCCGGAGCGGGGGGCGGTGCCTGGAGCGCCTCGGGCACCATCGCTGCGGCCGAAGCCGCGGCGGCCATCTGGGGAGAAGGTGCGCCAACCGGATTGCCCGCCGCCGCCGGGGCCGCCGGTGCTGGTGCCGCAGGCACGTTCATGACCAGATCCGACCGCGTCGCCGTGCCTGTCACAACCTGGAGCGTCGGCATGCTGACGGCGGGCAATCCCGCGACCTGCGCGCTGACGACCCACGTACCGGGTGAGAGGTCGCCAAAGGAATAGACGCCATCGCTCCCTGAGAGGGTCGCGCGAATCGCGCCGCCATCGGGACGAACAGCCGTAACGGTGGCGTTCGCCACAGGCGCGCCGGCCGCTGTCGTCAGCCTCCCGACGATCGCGCCCCACTCAGCCGCATGAGCGGCGGGCAGTGCCGCGGCGATGACCATCAGGGCTGCCGCTGGCATCCATTTCGTTGACCCTCTCATCGCTTGCACCTATGCCGATATCCGCTCGAGTCGGCCATCGTACGCAGCCGCGCGCTTGCCGATAGACCAACCGGTGTTAAGAAATGGCGGCCCGTTGCGCGAAGCGAGCCCGTCCTGGTTTCTTCACGCGGGGCTCACAGCGGCCGCGGTAAGGTAGTCGGCCAGCTGCCAATCAGTGGAGCGTCCCGTGGATATTGTCTTCATTCTCGGTCTGCTCGTTCTGTACGCGGTGACTCACCGGGTGGCGTCCGCCATTTCCCGCCTCGGAGGCTTCGAATGAACGCCATTTATGTCGTGAGCGGGCTGCTCACGCTCGGGCTGTTCGTTTACCTCCTGTACGCGATGTTCCGGCCGGAGAAATTCTGATGACCGCCGCATCGCAGATCCTGATCGTCGTGTATCTGGCGGTGGCGCTGCTGTGCGTGAAGCCCCTCGGTCTCTATATGGCCAACGTCCTGGAGGGACGCCCCATCTGGGTGCTGCGCATCTGCGCCCCGCTCGAGCGCTGGATCTACCGGCTGTGCGGCATCGATCCGGCCGCCGAGATGCGCTGGAAGCAGTACGCCCTGGCGCTCCTAGTGTTCAACACTTCAGGGGCGCTCGTCGTCTACGGCCTGCAACGCCTGCAGCAGTGGCTGCCGTTGAACCCGCAGCATTTCGCCAATGTCTCGCCGGACTCATCCTTCAATACGGCAGTGAGCTTCGTCACCAACACCAACTGGCAGGGGTATTCGGGTGAGTCGACCATGAGTTACCTCACCCAGATGGCCGGGCTCGCGGTACAGAATTTCCTCTCCGCGTCCACCGGCATCGTAGTCGCCATCGCCCTGATCCGCGGATTTGCGCGCCATGGAGCCAGCGCCATCGGCAACTTCTGGGTCGACATGACCCGCTCGACGCTCTACGTGCTGCTGCCGCTCGCGACGCTCATCGCCGTGCTGCTGATGAGCCAGGGCGTGTTGCAGAATTTCAGCCCCTACAAGGACCTCACCACCATCGAGACGCTTCAGTATCAGCAGCCGCAGGTGGATGCCGCCGGCAATGCGGTGAAGGACGCCAAGGGCGAGGCGGTCATGGAGAGCGCGGCCACCCGGGTGCAGACGCTGCCGATGGGACCGATCGCCTCGCAGGAGGCCATCAAGGAGCTCGGCACCAACGGGGGAGGATTCCTCAACGCGAACTCGGCGCACCCGTACGAAAATCCGACGCCGCTCTCCAACTTCATCGAGATGCTGGCGATCATCCTCATTCCCGCCTCGCTCACCTATACCTTCGGTCGCATGGTGGGAGACACCCGCCAGGGGTGGGCGGTGCTCGCGGCGATGACGATCCTGTTTCTGGTCATGGTCGAGGTCGCCCTCGTGAACGAGCAGGGCGGAAACCCGCTGATCGCGAGGCTCGGCGTCGACCAGAGCGCGAGTACGCTGCAACCCGGCGGCAACATGGAAGGCAAGGAGGCGCGCTTCGGGATCGCGGCCTCCTCGCTCTTCGCAACCATCACGACCGGCACCTCCTGCGGGGCGGTGAATGCGATGCACGATTCATTCACGCCGCTCGGCGGCTTCGTGCCGCTCTTCAACATGATGCTGGGCGAGGTGGTGTTCGGCGGTGTCGGTACGGGCCTTTATTCCATGCTGATCTTCGCCATCGTGGGCGTGTTCATCGCCGGTCTCATGATCGGACGCACCCCCGAATACCTCGGCAAGAAGATCGAGTCCTTCGAGATGAAGATGAGCTCGGTCGCCATCCTCGTCATGCCGTTCATCGTGCTCTTCGGAGCCGCGGTGGGCGTCAGCGTCGCGGCCGGCCAGGCGGGCGCCGCCAATCCCGGCGCACACGGGTTTTCGGAGATCCTCTATTCCTTCGTCTCGGCGAGTAACAACAACGGCAGCGCCTTCGGCGGCATCTCCGCCAACACGCTCTTCTACAACACGGCCCTGGCACTTGCGATGTGGCTCGGACGGTACTGGCCGATCGTCGCGGTGCTGGCGATCGCCGGCTCGCTGGCGGCCAAGAAGCGCGTGCCGGTGACCTCCGGCACGATGCTGACCTACGGACCGACTTTCGTCATTTTGCTGATCGGCACGGTGCTGCTGGTCGGGGCGCTCACGTTCGTTCCCGCCCTGGCGCTCGGCCCGATCGTCGAGCATCTGATGCTCTGGGGTGGCGGACATGGTTGAGCTCATCCGCAATCCGCTCGAGCCGCGCTCGTCGGCGGCTGCGAGCGCGCCCGTACAAGGGCTCGAGGGGCCGGCCGCCGCGCGCGCGCCCGGAGGCACGCGGCGACGCCTGTCGATGTTCGACCGCACGCTCCTGTGGCCGGCCGTGGTCGATGCATTCGGCAAGCTCGACCCGCGCGTGCAATGGCGCAACCCCGTGATGTTCGTCGTCTACATCGGCAGCATCCTGACGACCGTGCTCTGGATCCAGGCCCTCGCTGGCAGGGGCGAAGCCCCCGCGTGGTTCATCCTGAATGTCGCCATCTGGTTGTGGTTTACGGTGCTGTTCGCGAACTTCGCCGAAGCGGCCGCCGAAGGGCGCAGCAAGGCACAGGCGGCGGCGCTGCGTGGCCTGAAACAGGACGTGATGGCGCGCAAGCTGGCCGACCCGGCCGACCGCACCCGTCAGTCGAGGGTGCGGGGTGACCTGCTGCGCAAGGGCGACGTCGTGCTGGTCGAGGCGGGCGACTTCATCCCCGGCGACGGCGAGGTCATCCAGGGCGCGGCTTCGGTCGATGAGAGCGCCATCACCGGGGAATCCGCGCCGGTCATCCGCGAATCCGGAGGCGATTTCTCCTCGGTGACAGGCGGGACGCGCGTGCTGTCCGACTGGCTCATCGTGCGCATCCTCGCCAATCCGGGCGAGACCTTCATCGATCGCATGATCGCCATGGTCGAGAGCGCCAAGCGGCAGAAGACGCCGAACGAGATCGCGCTCACGATCCTGCTGGTCGCGCTGACGCTGGTGTTCCTGTTTGCGACCGCGACGCTCCTGCCGTACTCGCTCTACAGCGTGAAGGTCGCGGCACTCGGCACGCCGATCACGATCACGGCGCTGATCGCGCTGCTGGTGTGCCTGATTCCGACCACCATCGGTGGATTGCTGTCGGCGATCGGCGTGGCGGGGATGAGCCGCATGATGCAGGCGAACGTGATCGCGACCTCCGGCCGCGCGGTCGAGGCCGCGGGAGACGTGGACGTGCTGCTGCTCGACAAGACCGGCACCATCACGCTCGGCAACCGCCAGGCCGCGACCTTCATACCCGCCGCAGCCGTCACCGAGGAGGAGCTCGCCGACGCCGCTCAGCTCGCCTCGCTCGCGGACGAGACTCCGGAGGGCCGCAGCATCGTCGTGCTCGCCAAGCAGCGTTTTCGCCTTCGCGAGCGCGATCTGGCCTCACTTCATGCGACCTTCGTGCCCTTCTCGGCCCACACCCGCATGAGTGGCGTCGACATCGGTGAGCGCCAGGTCCGCAAGGGCGCCGCCGACGCCATCCGCCGCCAGGTCGAGCGGCTCGGGCAGGCTTTCCCGAAAGCCGTCCAGGCGAGCGTGGAAGATGTCGCGCGGCGCGGCAGTACTCCGCTGCTCGTGAGCGACGGGCCGCGGGTCCTCGGCATCATCGAGCTGAAGGACATCGTCAAGGGAGGCATCAAGGAGCGCTTTGGGGAGCTGCGCCGCATGGGCATCAAGACGGTCATGATCACCGGCGACAACCCGCTCACCGCCGCCGCCATCGCCGCGGAGTCGGGCGTCGACTCCTTCCTCGCCGAGGCGACGCCCGAGGCGAAATTGAAGCTGATCCGTGAGCACCAGGCGCAGGGGAGCCTCGTCGCCATGACCGGCGATGGCACGAATGATGCGCCGGCGCTGGCTCAGGCGGACGTCGCAGTGGCCATGAACACCGGCACCCAGGCCGCCAAGGAGGCCGGCAACATGGTGGATCTCGACTCCAACCCCACCAAGCTCATCGAGGTGGTCGAGACCGGCAAGCAGATGCTGATGACGCGCGGCTCACTCACGACCTTCAGTATCGCGAACGACGTCGCCAAGTACTTTGCGATCATTCCCGCCGCCTTCGCGACGACCTATCCGCAGCTCGATGCGCTCAACATCATGCACCTCGCCAGCCCCTTCTCGGCCATCCTCGCCGCGGTCATCTTCAATGCACTGATCATCGTCGCACTGATCCCGCTTGCCCTGAAGGGAGTGAAGTATCGCGCCCTGGGCGCCGCGGTGCTGCTGCGGCGCAATCTGCTGATCTATGGGCTGGGGGGAATCCTGATTCCCTTTGCGGGCATCAAGCTCATCGATATGGCGCTCGTCGTGACACACCTGGCCTGACCCTTGAGGGTAAGCACATGACCTCATTCTTCCGTCCGGCTCTGGTCCTGTTCGCGATTCTCACGGCGGTCACCGGCATCGTCTATCCGCTCGTCGTCACCGGGATCGGACAGGCGCTGTTTCCACGCCAGGCGAACGGCAGTCTGGTCCTGAAGGACGGCAAGGTCGTCGGCTCCACGTTGATCGGGCAGAGCTTCACGGCGCCTGAGTATTTCTGGAGCCGCCCCTCGGCGACGACCCCGCAGCCCTACAACGGGACCGCCTCCAGCGGCTCGAATCTCGGACCCCTCAATCCCGCTTTGCTCGATGCCATCAAACCGCGCATCGATGCGTTGCAGGCTGCGGACCCGGACAACAAGGCTCCGATCCCCGTCGATCTCATCACCGCTTCCGGCAGTGGCCTCGATCCGCAGGAGAGCCTCGCCGCCGCCGACTACCAGCTGGCGCGCGTCGCGCGCGCCCGGGGTCTGCCGCAGGATCGTGTGCGGGCATTGATTGCCGCGCACACCGAGGGTAGGTTGTTGGGAGTTCTCGGAGAGCCGCGCGTCAACGTTCTGGAGCTCAACCTGGCGCTCGACGCGCTGAAATGACCTGACATGGCCGAAGTCCGGCCCGACCCAGACCAGCTGCTCGAGCGAGTCAAGGCCGAGGAAGCGCGCGAGAAGCGCGGGCGGCTACGGATTTTTTTTGGCGCTTCGGCGGGCGTCGGCAAGACCTTCGCGATGCTCGAAGCGGCGCGCGGCATGCGTGCCTCCGGTACGGACGTCGTGGTGGGCTACGTCGAGCCGCACGGGCGGGTCGAGACCGAGCGGCTGCTCGAGGGCCTGCCGCGGCTTGCGACGCTCCCGGTGAGCTATCGCGGCATCGTCCGTCAGGAATTCGATCTTGACGCGGCGCTCGAGCGCCGCCCGCAGATTCTGCTGGTGGACGAGCTGGCGCACTCGAACGTGGTCGGGGGACTCCCCGCCCCCCGCCACCCGAAGCGCTGGCAGGACATCGAGGAGCTGCTGGCGGCCGGGGTGAGCGTCTGGACCACCGTCAACGTTCAGCACCTCGAGAGCCTCAACGACCTCGTCTATCAGACTACCGGCATCCGCCAGCGCGAGACGCTCCCCGACCATGTGTTCGATGAGGCCGACGATATCGAGCTCATCGACCTGCCGCCCGATGACCTGATTGCACGACTGCACGCCGGCAAGGTCTACGTCGCCGAGCAGGCGCGCTCCGCAGTCGAGCGCTTCTTCCGCAAGCAGAACCTCATGGCGCTGCGCGAGATCGCGCTGCGCCGGGTGGCGGACCGGGTGGAGGCGGCTTCACGCGAGCTGCCGCCCGACCGGGCGCAGGCGCGCGGGGCGCGCGATCGGGTGCTGGTCGCCGTCGGCCCCGACGAGCAGGCCGAGCAGCTGGTGCGCTCCGGCAAGCGACTGGCGGATGCGCTCGATGCCGAATGGACCGTGGTGTACGTCGAGACGCCCTCGCTGATGCGCCTCTCAGACGCGCAGCGCAACCGCCGCATCGATGTACTGCGACTCGCCGAATCCCTCGGCGGCGAGACCGTGACACTGGACGGTCCTTCAGCGGCCGATGCGCTGCTCGGATACGCGCAGACACGTCTGGCGACGCGCGTGATCGTCGGGGCGCCGAAGCGCCGCGGCTGGCGCGCCTGGCTGCGGCCTTCCACCGCGACCGAGCTGGCGCGCCGCGCACGCGGTTTCGACGTCGTGCAAATCGCCTCTTCGGGGCGCACGCCCCCCGCACCTGCCGCGCGCACCGCGACCGGAGAGCTGCCCTCACCGCCTCCGGTTCGGTGGGACCGCTACGCCTGGGCGGTTGCAACCACGCTCCTGTGCACCCTGCTGGCCGCAGCGATGTACCCGCACTTCGAGCTTTCCAACCTGGTCATGGTCTACCTGCTGGGCGTGACGGTGGCGGGCCTCAGGCTCGGCCGCGGCCCCTCGGCCCTCACCGCGGTGCTGAACGTCGCCGCCTTCGACTTCTTCTTCGTGCCGCCGCGTTACTCGTTTGCGGTCTCGGACGTGCAGTACCTGGTGACCTTCGGCGCCATGGTCACCATCGCGCTGGTCATCGCGACCCTTACCGCGAGTGTGCGCCAGCAGACGCGCGTAGCCGGGGCGCGCGAGCGGCGCACGGCGCTGCTCTATGCCATGAGCCGCGAGCTTTCGGTGACGCGCGGCATCACCAGCATGGCAGAGGTGGCCGTGCGGCACGTCGCCGAGGTGTTCCAGTGCCGGGCGACGGTGCTCCTGCCCGATGCGGGCGGCAAGCTCCACTATCCGGCGGAGCCGGCGCTTGAGAGCTCATTCCGCGGCGCGGATCTCGCGGTGGCGCAGTGGGTCGCCGACCATGGCCGGCGCGCGGGCCTGGGCTCCGACACCCTGCCGGCCGCCCGGGGACTCTACGTCCCGCTCGGCGATGAGCGCCGCACGGTCGGCGTGCTGGCGGTGCTGCCGGAGAACGCGCGGCGGGTCCTCTTGCCCGAGCAGAGTCATCTGCTCGAGACCTTCGCCGGTCAGGTCGCAGTCGCCATCGAGCGGGCCAAGCTGGCGGAGGTCGCCGTGCAGTCGAGTCTGGCCGCCGAGCGCGAGACGCTGCGCAATACGCTGCTGTCATCGATCTCGCACGATCTGCGCACTCCGCTTGCGGTGATGGCCGGAGCCGGGAGCGCGCTCGCTCGGCACGGCGCGACGCTCGATGAGGCCACACGGCTGGAGCTGGCGCGCTCCATCGAGACCACGGCCCGCGAGATGTCGGAGCTCGTCTCCAACGTCCTCGATCTGGTGCGCCTCGAGTCGGGGCAAGTCGCACTGCGGCGCGACTGGCAAACGCTCGATGACCTGATCGGCAGCGCCCTCACCCGTTATCAGGACAAGCTTGCCTCACATCGGGTGGAGACCCGCCTGCCGCCGGACCTGCCGCCGGTGTGGGTCGACGGCACGCTCGTGGTGCAGCTGTTCGCCAATCTCTTCGACAACATCGCCAAGTACACCCCGCCCGGCACCCGGGTGTCGGTGTCGGCGGTGCCGGTCGGCGACTTCGTGCAGGTGTCGGTCGAGGACGACGGGCCGGGACTTCCGGCCGGCGATCCGGCGCGCCTCTTCGACAAGTTTCAGCGCGGCACCGATGAGGGAGCCGTGGTGGGTGTCGGTCTGGGGCTCGCCATCGCGCAGGCGATCGTGCGCTCGCATGGCGGGGAGATCGAAGCGCAACGGCGCGAGGGCTCGGGGGCGCGCTTCGTGTTCACGCTGCCGGCGACCGAGGGCCCGGCAGAGGCGACCCCGGCAGGCAGCAGCGCAGCGCCGCCATGACCGAGTCAATGCATCAGGTGCTGGTGATCGAGGACGAGCCCGGTATCCGCGCCGTGCTGCGGGTACTCCTCACGGCGGAAGGCTACCGCTGCATCGAGGCCGACACCGCACTGCGCGCCGAGATCGAGGCGCGCAGCCACAAACCGGACCTGTTGCTGATCGATCTCGGGCTCCCCGACGGCGACGGACTCAAAGTCATCCGTCGGGTGCGCGCCTGGTCACCGGTGCCGATAGTGGTGCTGTCGGCCCGCACCATGGAGGAGCAGAAGGTGGCGGCGCTCGATGCCGGTGCGGACGACTACATCGTGAAGCCCTTCAGTGCGCCGGAGCTCCTGGCGAGGCTGCGCGCCGCGCTGCGGCGCGTGACACACGCAGCACCCTCCGCCGTGCTCAACTTTGGCAGCGTGCAGGTCGACCTCGCGCGGCGCGAGTCTCACGGCGCGAACGGCGAGATCCATCTGACCCCACTCGAGTACCGGGTGCTCGGCTGCCTCGCGCGCCAGCTCGGCTCGATCGTGATGCAGCGTCAGCTCATCCGCGAGGTCTGGGGACCGGGGCGGGACGATGACTCTCGCTCCTTGCGCGTGTACATCAAGAGCCTGCGAGCCAAGCTCGAGCCCGATCCGCGCCAGCCACGTTATCTGATCACGGAGACCGGAGTGGGCTACCGGCTGCGGTCTGACGATGATCCACCGCCTTAGTCGGCCTCCCCAGCGTACCCACCGAGAGCTGAAAAGCGGCCCATAGCGCCGGGTCGACCGGGCGATCGCGCAACACCATCGACCGCATGGCAGTACCCAGTGCCGCCTCGGGGCGCATCGAGTCGTGCAGCATGTGCTGATAGAACTCGGTCATCAGGCGCGCGCCAAGCTCGTCCGGAACGGGCCAGAGAGAGGCGACCACGGCGCGGGCGCCGCGGGCGAGCATCGTCGAGCTCATCCCGACCAGTCCGTCGCTGCGTACCTCTTTACCGAGGGCGGTCTCGCAGGCACTGAGCACCGCAACCTCAGCCGTCAGGGTCTTGAGAGAGACATCCGCGACCCGCACCGCCCGATCGGCGACCGGGCCTCCCTCATCGTAGGAGCCAAGAATCAATGCCGACAATTCGGGGACCTGCGCATCGGCGATGCCATGCGTCGCAATGTGGATGAACTGATATTGGGACCAGTCGGTGGCGAGCAGCCGCGTGCGCGTGGCCTGAAGCCCGATCAATTCATCGACGTCCGCCGCCGGGAAGAGCGCGGAGATCCCCGCGGCCTCTTCGGCGGTGAACCGAAGCCGTTGATAGTCCCTGGTGCTGTTGTCCACCGGGGCGGAGAATCGTGCGCCTGCCCGCACATTCTTAACCGCTGCCAGCCGGGGGTCATCCGCCTGGTACACGGGATCGGCCACCAGCAGGATCCGGTGGCGCTCGTGCACCGCCGCCGGGGCACGGCTCTCACCCAGCATCCACGCAGCCGGCGTCACGGCCACGTCATGTTCCGTAACGACGGGAGACTGCGATTGACCGTCGCGCAGTTGCAGGGCCGCGAACGGGACGTAGTCGAGTGCGCCGTCCGGAATGATCACCCACCTGCGCGCCTGCGAGACCGATGGCTCGAGGGGCTGAACGATCATCATATAAAGAGTGCGAGCGTCCCCGAGCCGACGCTCAATCGGTAGGTCCACCAGCCGCGTCAGCGAGCGATGCAACGCAGTCGCTTGTTCGGCAATGGCGCTCGGGGATGCCGCCAGCCGCGTCCAGCGAATCTCTCCCGGCAGGACCGCCCAGGCATACGCCGATTCGGACCCAAGCCAGTACGAAACCAGCGCTGTATCGGCCGGGAGGGAGGGCAGTCTCATCCGTTCGCGGCCCGCGCGCGGCGGCGTGCCGGCGCGCGTCGCGATGACGGTGTTGACCGTGTCCACCTGTCGACTGAGGTCCGCGATGTCCGCAACCAGACGCCGTGCCTGAGGATCGGCCGGTCCGAACCTGTCGAGTCGCGTGTCGAGGGCAAACCGACGCGCCGAAAGCTCGCGGTAGAGCTCTTCGCGACGGTGCAGCTCAGGGGCGAGCTCCCGACGAACCGCGGGCGAATAATTCTGAGCGGCAACGTCGGCAAACGAACGGGCACGCGAGGCGTCCGCGGTTGCGAATGCCGCTGCGGCGAGCGCCCGGGCCTCCTGGTTTCGCCCCGCCGCCATGGCGTGCTCATACCGCTCGCGAAGCAACGCGAGTTTGAGGTCGTAGGCCGGACGGAGCGGTGTTTGAAGTTGAGCCCGCAGCTCGGGATTCGCGGTCTGAAAGCGCACGGCGTCGGCCTGCCCCAGCGCTCGCTCGACGGCTGCGAGCGCCTCGCCCGGCTGGCCGAGCGCGCGCCAGGCTCGGGCGCGCTCGAGGTCCCCTTCGAACTGCTCCATGGCGTTACCAAAGGTTCGCAAGCCGGGTCCGGCCGCCGCCAGATCCTGCAGCGCCTCGCGTGGCCGACCCATGCTGCGAAGAAGCTTCGCGCGTTGCAGCAGCGCTTCTGCCTGAATCGGGGGACTGCTCTTTGAAACGGTCGAGAGGACTTCGTCCAGCAGCGCCTTGGCCTGCCCGGGACGGCCGGCGGCTGCAGTGTGTACGGCCTGCTGAATTTTGATGCGCGCAATGGCGGAGGGCGCGACCGCAAGGCCGAGCGCCTCGGAATCGGCCGCGAGCGCCTGCTCGACCCTCCCCTGCTCGGCATCGATGGTCGCGAGCGATCTCAGGCTCGACATGCGCCCGCGGCCGTCGAGCGCCACGGTGCGGATCGCGAGCGAGCGCTCGAGGAACTCGCGCGCGCGTTCCCGATCGCCGAGCGCGTAATAGTTGACGCCGATCCCATAGAGGCAGTACGCCTTCTCGCGCGGAGACTGAACTTTCTCAGTGAAGGCGAGCGCTCGATCATAGAGACGGAGCGACTCGTCATAGTGACCGAGCGCATAGCGGGCCAGCGCCGTGTTGGTCATCACCAGCCCATAAATTCTCGGGTAGGGCTCCGGGCCAATGTCGGCCAGTGCGCGCTCGAACCAGTCCCGCGCTTCGGGCAGCCGCCCGAGGCCCCACAGGCACAACGCGCGGTTTTGCCACGCCAGCGCAAGGCGCTGTGTCTCATGTAGGGCTGCGAACAGGCGACCCGCGCCGGTGGATGCCTCGATACACTCCTGATAGCTCCCCTGATCGAGGTACGTCAGCCCGATATTCGTGAGCTGCAGCCCCGCCTCATACTGCTCACCCCGGGCCAGGTGGAAGCGCAGCAAGCGCCGCAGCAGCTGCCGTGCGCGCTCCAGAGGGCCTTTCGACTCGGATCCGGCGAGCGTCCGGCTCGCCGGTGCCGCCGACCCGATCTCTATCCATGCGCTGGCGAGGAGCGCCTCGGCACGCGCCCTGCGATAGGGGTCCTCGGCGCCGAGAGTGGTGGCCGCCGCCCGTGCCCAATCGGCCGCCTGGGCCCAGTCGTCCAGATCAAAATACTCGACGGCGGCCAGCGCCAGCTCCGTCTGGCCGCGAAGCGCCTGATCTGCAGGTGCTGCCAATGCCTTCTCGGCAGCCAAGTAGGCTCGTGCCGCTCGCAGGAACGCATCGCGAGCGCTCGATGTGGCAGAGCTCGAGTGGCCCCTCGAGATCTCCTGCCCTGCGGCGTATTCGCCATCAGCCTCGGCGAGCTCGCTCAGGATCGACATGCAATCGGGATGCTCCCGCAGGACGGCGAGATCAAAGACTCTGACGTTTGCCGACCCGAGGGCGTGCGCATGCTCCTTGCCCGTTACACGAACCAGGAGCGACTGTGAATCCGGCGCCGTCAGCAGGATACGGCGGGTGCCCGTGCGCCGCTCCGGGTGGTCGGCACGGGCAATGACCCCATTTCTTAAGTCGACGATCTCAACCAGCGCGTCGTTGCCCTGCTCGTCCACCTGAATCAGGTAGCGGTGGCCTGCAACGACGGAAAGCTCCGCTGTCGCGGCTGCCAGCCCCAGGGTTCTCAGGGGTGCGGTATGCGCGGGCGCGCCGAGGGCACGGGTGCACGAGACGCCTGCGGCAAGACCGGGCGGCGCCCAGGCGGCGAGCGCGATCGCGGCCACGAGACGCCAGCTCGGGGCGCGAGTGCGCCACGATTCGTGCGGTGCCTCACGACCGCGGCGTATACTTAGCTCATGCATGGTGTCAATCACCAGGCAGCATCCTCTGAGATGCTCGCCCCGCAAGCCGATCTTCCCGCGCCGGTGTCGGACCCGGCTTCCTATCTCGCCGCAGTCTATCGTGACTATCCCGGGCTTCGCGCTCTCATCTTGCGGCGGGTGCGCGACCCGGAGCTTGCCGCGGACATTCTGCAGGACGCGGCGGTCACGACGCTCGAGAAGCTTCGTAGCGGAGAAATCGCTTATCCCGAGAATCTGGGAGGCTATCTTTACCGCGTGGCGCTCAACCACCTGAGGAACTATCGCCGCAAGGATCGCAGCGCGCTCTCGAGTCCCGAAGGATTGGACGAGCTTGCGCTGCCTGACAGCGACCCGGAGCCGCAAAGCGTCGACGGGCCTCAATGGGCGAGTGCCGTGCGGCGCATGCTCGATGAGATGCCGGTGGCGCGGGATCGTGAGGTTCTGATCCGCTTCTATCTCGACGATGAGGACCGCGAGACCATATGCCGCGACCTGCTGCTGTCGGAGGAGCATTTCAATCGCGTCGTCTTTCGCGCCCGCAATCGCTTCCGCGAGCTCATCGAGCACCGTGGCTTCCGTAAAGTCGACCTGCTGATGCTTGCGGCAGTGACTCTCTGCACCCTCGTGGCGGGGTTCAAGTGATGAACGCAGATCGCGACCTCGTGACCATGCAGGACTTCATCGTCGGACGCCTGTCGGACGAGGAGCGAAGCGTATTTGAAGATCGTCTCGTGCATGAGCCGAAGCTGGTGCGCGAGCTCGAACAATCGCTGCGGATGCGCGAGGGCTTTCGTCAGTTGCGCGCGACCTACTTCAGGAAAGCTCCGTCCCAAACCCGACGCTTTCCAGTCTGGTCCCCGGTACTCGCGGCTGCCGCGGCCGCGGGAGTTGCGCTGTTTCTGTGGCTGTCTCGTGCCGCTGACCCCTCTGCGATCCTGACACCATCGATCACAGCAGGCACACCCCCGCAACTCGCCGCCATCGGGGCGCACTTCACCTTCGTGACCGTACGCGGCAGCTCTGTACCCGATCTCGATCTGCCGGCCTCAGGCCTGATCGAGATCCGTGTCGCGCCGACCGTTCGGGCAAACACCTACCGCATGACGCTCCTTCGCCGGGAAGCCACCGGCTCTGCCGAGCCGGTGGCTGGTCTGACCGGTCTGCCCTTGAGCTCGGATGGGTACGTGCATTGCTTCGCCAAGGCCGCCCGCCTCGCCTCTGGCAGTTATGTCCTGCGCATCGGGCCTGACGGCGAAAACTCAACCGCAGAGGCCTTCCCTTTCAATTTGCGCACCGAGGGTGGCGCCGCATCTTCGCGATAACCGCCCGCCGATAGTCCCGCTTTACTTCCACCGCCAGCACCCCGGGAACCGCCCAGAGCCGGGCGAGCTCGCCGAACTCCATCGAGCCCACCAGCACACCGATCACCGGGAGCGTGGCCGTGTGCTGCAGGCCAAGCGCCCGGCAGGCGGCAGCTATTTCATAAAGACGCTCCCGCGCGTCTTCCGCAACCGCGACCGCTACATCGACCTGAGTCATTGCACAGCTCCCGTGTTGAGGTGAGTTCTCCCTCTCACTTGCTACCTGTCAGCTGAGGCGCTCCGGTCTCACGCGCAAGTGAGAGTCGAGGGCGTCTCGGGACAGATCCCTGATACGGCGCGTTCTCAGGGATCAACAACCAGCGACGCTGGCAATGGACTGCGTACTCACCTCGCTCACGCCGTGTATCGCTGGCCCCTCAGGAGCACTCACATGAAATACGCGGTCATCACCCTTCTTTTTCTGGCACCGGCCCTCACATCCGTTGCAGTCGCACAGGACGGCGGCGGTCATGGTCCTCCGTCCTCACCGGTCATCGTGCCAAACCCGATCACCGTGCCGACCCAGCCTGTATCGACCACGTCCACAAAGACCCTGTCGGCACACGTCGGGGCCAGTCTCGAGGATTTAGCTCCGGCGATCTGTGAGTCGCGGAGGCGAAGCCTGCAGTCGGCTTGAGCCGCTTACGCCGCGGGCGCAGCCGGGGGCTGCGCTCACGGGCTCTCCCGGGGGTTGGACGCACGCCCTCGCGGGGTACTTTTTGCGCGTGGCGGTGAGATTCCCGGCCGGGACGCGACATATATTCTATGCGGCGGCGTTCCGATGGACCCGCAGGGCCGGTGTGGCTAACGGATTGCGTACCAGCATCGCCACCGCCGCGTCTTTGTCGACCGATGGCCAGGCCGAAAGGCACGCGAATCAGGACGATGCGTGAGGCGGTGACACCCGAGGAAGCGGCCGAGGAACTGCGGCTGTGGGCCGACTACTATGAGGCGACGACGCGTGCACTGGACCTGGTGCGTACCGGAAGCGCCACGATAGACACCTTGTCGCTGATCGTCGCCGAGGATGCGAGGGCCGCCGCCGCCATCAAGCGCATCAAGACGATTCGCGGCATTGGGGATTAGTCGCTGAAAGAAACCGACCCCACCGGATCCTTCCGGTGGGGTCGAGGTTGCCGCCGAGAAGCCGTTGGGGAAGCAAGCACGGCAGCGAATCAGTCGGCGCAGCGATTCCAGGCTCCGAGCGGATCGTAGCGCCACATTCCGGATTCCTTGAGCTCCGCATCCTCTGCGTAGAGCTGCACCTCGATGACGGGCGATCCACGCTCGCGAGACAGCGGTAGCGACATGTGGCATGTGAAGAGCCAAAGCCTCGAGCCGTGCGCCCAGCAGGACCAGACCTTTCCCTCCTCGATGGCCCGCGTG
>DATGJR010000145.1:0-9385 GCA_035295065.1 Steroidobacteraceae bacterium | reverse complement strand
TCGCCGGTGCTGGCGGCGAGGCGCTGCAGCGCTTCGGGCACGCCCTCGCCGTTGGCGAGCTTCGGCAGCAGCAGATCGATGCGCTGGCCGACGACCTCGGCCTCGTCGTAGCCGAAGACGCGCTCGCCGGTGGGATTGAAGGTACGGATCACCCCGTCCGCATCGAGCGCCAGCACCACGTCTTTGATGTGGTCGAGAATGATCTGCAGCCGCTCGGAGCTCTGCTCACGCGCCTCGTGTGCGAGCGCGCGTGCCTCATCGGCCATGAGGCGCATCGACTCGACGATCCCGCGGCGCTCGCGCTCGGCCGTGTGGTAGTGATCGTTGATGAGTCGCAGGAGCATGCCGAGATCCGGCGTGGCACTCCCGGTCCGCAGCTGCAGCTCCTTGAGCGCTGCGCGCAGCGCCGGGTGCAGCTCGGCGTCGCTCTCAGGCCGCGGATCCGCCCGGACGAGCGTCGTGGTCTGGCCCGGGATTGCCTCCTGAGGCTCAGCGAGCGTCCGCATGGTCCGGGTGTTTGACATAATGATGTCGACTGGGCGCGATTGAAATCATACGGGGCAGCTGTGGCGCCGCCCGTGAAGCCAATCCCGGTTCCAGGGAGAACTAGTGCGCCGCAGCAGTCGCAGGGGGCTTCCCGGGCCCGGGAGTGGCCGCAGGACCCCCTGCCGGCTCTGCCAGTCCGTTCCCGGCAATGATTGGGAAAGAATAGACGGGGTTGAGCGACTGGCCGCCGGAGGCGATCGCCATCGCGGCGCTCAGGGTGAAAATGCCTTCCCGCTTCGCAAGGAGCTTGAAACTGTGATGAACCGGGACGCCGTAGGCGGGCTTTTCGGTCGGGGCGATTGTCTCGCCGCTCAGGATGTCCAGGCCGTCATCGCCCTGGATGGTTCCGGAGAACTGCTCGATGGTATCGGCCTGCGGCAGCACGACCATGTCGACGTCCACCGGCTGGCCGACCGCCGGCCGCCCCGCCAGCTCGAATTTCACCTGCAGGAGCCCCGCCCCCGCTTTGCCGGTCACGACCCCGCCGACGAGGTTCGGTGACAGCGAATCGGCGGGACTCACCACCTTCTTGACGGTGGCCGCTTTGGCGGCCTTGGCGGCAGCGGCGGTGTCCTCCTTGGAGCCGCACCCGAAGGTGCACAGGGCGAGCAGCAGAACGAGACTCGTGGCTAGGTTGCGCATGAGGCGCGCACGTTACCAAAGGAGCCTATCTGAGCGCACGTGCGGAATCGGCATTTCGGGCTCAAGTCTTGCCCGTATCGCGCAGCAACGGCGGGTCGTCGATCACTTCCACCTGCTCGAGCAGGTCCTGCAGGTACCCCTCCCAGTAGCGCTCCTCGGCGAGCCAGGGAAAGGCGCGCGGAAAGGCCGGATCGCTCCAGCGATGCGCGACCCAGGCGGCATGATGGAGCATCCGCAGCCCCCGCAGCGGCTCGATGAGCCTGAGCTCGCGCAGATCGAAGTCTGCGAACTGCCGGTAGCCTTCGAGGAGCTCCGCCCACTGGTGCTGCTGCTCATCGGGCGTCCCCGAAAGCATCATCCACAGATCCTGCATGCGCGGCCCCATGAGGCAGTCGTCAAGATCGACGAAGGCGGGCCCCCGCTCGTTCCACAGGAGATTGCCGAGATGGCAGTCACCGTGCAGACGAATGGCGCCGACCTCTCCCACCGCGGCAAAAGCCGCCGTGATCCGCTCGAGCAGCGCGCCGCTCACCGAGGAATAGCGTGCGGTGAGCCTCTCGGGCAGGAGCTCGCTCGAGAGCACGTGCGCGCGTGCGTCCCAACCGAGTCGCTGGATACTCAAGCGCGCACGCACGGTGAAAGCGCGCAACGCCCCCACCTGATGCAGGCGCGCGAGGCTCCGCCCCAGGAGCTGCAGCGCCTCCGGCCGATCGAGCTCCGGGGCGCGGCCTCGCATCCAGGGAAAACAGGCGAAACGGAACTCGTGATAGCGCACCAGCGTCTCACCCCCGAGATGGAGCGGAGCGGCCACCGGGAGCTCTGCGGCTGCCAGCTCGCCGGTGAACTCGTGCTCCTCGAGGATCTGTGCGTCGCTCCAGCGCGCCGGCCGGTAGAACTTGAGCACCAGGATGCCGCGCTCGCCGTGCAGCTGGTAGACGCGGTTCTCGTAGCTATTGAGCGCGAACAGCCGTCCGTCGGGGTCGAGTCCGACCGCCGCGGCCGCGTCCAGCACCACCTCGGGGGTGAGCCCGTTGAAGGGCTGCAGGTCGCTCGCGGTGCTTTTGCGTATCATCGCAGCCCTTGCGTCATCGCAATGTGGCCGAAGTGGAGTCCATGGAACGCGGCAGCATATTAGTCACGGGAGGCGCGGGCTACATCGGCAGTCACGTCGTGCTGCAGCTGCGCTCGCGCGGCGAGCGGGTCGTGGTGCTGGACGACCTCTCGCGCGGCTTCCGCCGTGCGGTCGTCGATGCACCGCTCGTCGTCGGCCGGGTGGACGATCGCGAGACCGTGCGCTCGCTCCTGCGCCAGCATGCGGTCGATACCGTCATGCACTTCGCCGCCTACACCATCGTGCCGGAGTCCATGCGCGAGCCGCTGAAGTACTACGGCAACAACACCTGCGCGACGCGCGCGCTGCTCGAATGCTGTCTCGAAGAGGGCGTGCCGCATTTCGTGTTCTCGTCCACCGCGGCCGTTTACGGTATTCCTGCCGAGGGCGTGGCCGCCGAGACCACCCCGACCGCGCCCATCAACCCCTACGGCACCTCCAAGCTCATGTCGGAATGGATTCTGCGTGATCTGGCGGCCGCCTCGGCGCTGCGCTACGTGGCGCTGCGCTATTTCAACGTCGCGGGGTCCGATACCTCCGGGCGCATCGGCCAGGCGACGCCGAACGCGACGCTGCTGGTGAAAGTGGCGTGCGAGGCGGCGGTCGGCAAGCGCCCGGGAGTGTCGATCTTCGGCACCGACTACCCGACGCCCGATGGCACGGGCGTGCGCGATTACCTGCACGTCGAGGATCTCGCGAGCGCGCATGTCGATGCCCTCGCCTATCTGCGAGGGGGCGGTGCATCGGCGACCCTCAACGTCGGCTACGGTCACGGCTACAGCGTGCGGCAGGTGCTCGCCGCAGTCGAGCGAGCTGCCCAGCTGAAGCTACGGGTCGAAGAGCAGCCGCCTCGCGCGGGCGACCCCCCGGCGCTAATCGCCCGTGCCGAGCGCATCCGCAAAGAGCTCGGCTGGCAGCCGCGCCTCGATGATCTCGATGCGATCGTGCGCACCTCGCTTGAATGGGAGCGCCGACTGCAGCGGGATCCCTGGTGAGGAGTGCCGGGCGCACGCGCCCGTAGTCGATGGCCGACGGCATGTCGCCATTCGCAGACACTCCTTCCGGACCCCCGGTAGAATGGCTTCCATGCAGTGGGCTCGCCCCAAGTCCCTGAGTGGCTTGATGCTGCTCGGCCTGGCGCTGATCGCCGGCCCGCTGCTGGCCGCCATCGTTACGGCCCTGCTTCAGATGCGCCATCTGGCCGACACGGGGCACCGGATCATCCTCGAGGGCGTGACCGCGGCGCGCGCCAGCCAGGCATTGTTTGCGCAAATCGCCTCCCTCGAGCGCACCGCGCGACTCTTCAACGTACTCAACGACCCCAAGCTCCTCGAGGTGTACCGCACGGAGGACGAGCGGCTCACCCTCACCCGTGAGCAGCTGCGCCGTCACGCGACCGATGACACCCGTCGCACGCTCGATGAGCTCGGGCACCTGCAGGCGGGTACGCGCTTCGTGGTGTTATCGACCCCCGCGAGCACCAGCGCGACCGCTGCCGCCGAGCTCGCGGAGCGCTTCAGCCAGTTGTCGACGCTCGTCGAGCAGGTGGCGCAGCAGAGCAACGCCGAGATCGACACCCAGGTCGCCGCGCTCGAAACGCTGACGCTGCGCGCCCGCCAACAGCTCCTGTGGGAGTCGGCGCTGCTGGTTCCGCTCGCCGTGCTCGCGCTCATTGTCCTCACCCTCGGCGTCGGCCGGCCGCTGCGCCAGCTCGACCGCGCGATCAGCGAGCTGGGCGAAGGCACCTTCATCAACCCGATCGCAGTTCCGGGTCCCCACGACCTCGAGCGCCTCGGCCGCCAGCTCGAGTGGCTGCGCCAGCGGCTGCTCGAGCTCGCGCACGAGCGCAACCGGTTCCTGCGCCACATGTCACACGAGCTGAAGACTCCGCTCGCCAATATCCGCGAGGGCACCGAGCTCCTGATGGATGGGGCGGTGGGCGAGCTCGACCCGAATCAGCGCGAGGTGGCGGCAATCCTGCGCGAGAACGGCATCAAGCTGCAGCGCATGATCGAGAATCTCCTGTCTTTCAGCGCCTGGCAGACCTCCAGCGGCGGTCTCGAGACCACGGAGTTTAGGCTGCGGCCGCTCGTCAAGCAGGTGCTGGAAAACCAGCAACTGACGCTGCTCTCGCAGCGGGTGCGGCTCGACGTGCGGGTCGAGGACCTCGTGCTGATCGCGGACCGCGGCAAGATCCGGCTGATTCTCGAGAATCTGGTGTCGAATGCCGTCAAGTACTCGCCCAAGGGTGGGACCATCTTCCTGAGGGCGCGGGCCAGCTCGGACCGCCTGGTGCTGGATGTGGCCGACAGCGGCGCGGGCATCCCCAAGGAGGACCGGGCTCATATTTTCGAGGCCTTCTACACCGGGCGGGCCTCGCGCAGCACCGCAGTGAAAGGGACCGGCATCGGTCTCTCCGTGGTGCTCGAGTTCGTCTCGGCACACAAGGGCACGGTGGAGATCCTGGACGGGGAGTTTCCGGGGGCGCACTTCCGCATCACGATGCCCATCAGCACGACGAACGACGGGGAGCCTGCGAGTGCCGGAGCGAAGCCCAAGGCGCATGCGCATGCAGCGTAAGCCAAGCCTGGCGCATCGCGGAGCGGCGGCGATCGTGATCGCCGCGGCGCTCTCGCTCAACGCCTGCACCGGCGGCCTGATGACGGGCACGCGCAGCGCGACCACACCCACGGCGGCGCAGTCGCCCTCGGTCTCGGCGATGGTGTTGTCGGAATACCTCCTGCTGCTGCAGAAGTTGGTGCAGGGCAGCGCCTCGGAGCAGGCGGAAATCGCCGCCACCGCACGCAACGAGTATGAGACGGCGCCGACGCCGAGCCACGAGCTCAAGCTCGCTCTGATCCTCGCGACCCCCGGGCACCCCGCCACCGACCAGCCGCGCGCGCAGGGGCTGCTGCGCCAGCTGATGGCGCACCCGGAGTCGCTCGTCCCGGCCGAGCGCGCCCTCACCTTCCTCGAGCTTTCGCAAATTGACGACCATTTGACGCTGGTCGCTGAAAACCGCAGGCTGCAGACGGATGCGGTGAGGGAGGATCAGGTGCGCACGGCGAACGCCAACCGCCGCCTGCAAGCCGAGCTCGAGGAGAACGCGAGGCTTCGCAAGGAGCTCGATGAGGCACGCGCCAAGCTCGACGCCATCGCCAACATCGAGCGCTCGCTGAATGAGCGCAAGCCTAAGAATCCCTGAATTTGAGCTGCAGCAGGAGGAGCTGGCCGTGAACCAGACCGGGACCGGAAAACGCAAAGCACGCATTCTCGTCGTCGACGACGACCCGGGGCTCCTGCGCCTGCTGACGATTCGCCTGCGCGCCGAGAGCTACGACGTCGAGGCGGTCGAGAGCGCGGCGCAGGCGCTGGCGGCTGCCAGCCGTTTTCGCCCCGATCTCGTGATCACCGATCTGCGCATGGACCAGATGGACGGCATTGGACTGCTGAAGGAGCTGCAGAACCGCTGGCCGGGGCTGAAGGTCATCATTCTCACCGCGCACGGCACCATTCCCGATGCCGTACAGGCCACGCAGATGGGAGCCTTCGGCTTCCTCACTAAACCGGTCGACAAGCAGGAGCTGCTCGATCAGGTGCAGAAGGCGCTGCGCATCTCGGGCTTCGGAGCCTCGGATGAGGACTGGCGCGCGGAGATCGTGACGCGCAGCGCGATCATGGAGGAAAAGCTGGCGCAGGCGCACATGGTCGCCGGGACCGATGCCCGCGTGCTCATCACCGGTGAAAGTGGCACCGGCAAGGAGCTGCTGGCGCGAGCCATTCACCGGGGCAGCCCACGGCGCAACAAGCCCTTCATGGCGATCAACTGCAGCGCCATGGCCGAGAACCTGCTCGAGTCGGAGCTCTTTGGGAACGAGAAGGCCGCCTCTCCCGGGGCCAACCGCGCGCAGCGGGGAATGTTCGTCGCTGCAGACGGCGGCACCCTCATGCTCGATGAGATCGGTGATATGCCGATGCGGCTGCAGGTGAAGCTCCTGCGCGTGCTCCAGGAGAACGCGGTCCGCCCCGGCGGGAGCAATGACCCGCTCCCCGTCAACGTGCGCGTGATCTCCGCCACGCACCGGGACCTGCAGCAGCTCATGACCAGCCAGCAGTTCCGCGAAGACCTCTACTACCGCCTCAACGTGGTGCACATCGAAGTGCCGCCACTCAGCCGACGTCGCGAGGACATTCCGCTCCTGGTCGCCCATTTCCTCGCGCAGATCGCCCGTGAGAGCGGCGTGCGCAAGATCTATGCGCCGGAAGCCGTGGAGCTCCTCGCGACCGCCGACTGGCCCGGTAACATCCGCCAGCTCCAGAACGTGGTACGACAGAACGTCGCGCTGTCGCAGACTCCCATCATTCCGGTGGAGCTCGTGCAGCAGTCGCTCGGCGGCTCGCCCGGGCGCCTGCCCTCATTCGATGAGGCGCGCGATGAGTTCACGCGCAGCTATCTCTCGCAGATCCTGCAGATCACGGGCGGCAACGTCAGCCAGGCCGCGCGCCTCGCGCGTCGCAACCGCACGGATTTCTACAAGCTCCTGGCGCGTCACCAGCTGACGCCCGAGGAATTCAAGCAGCGCGTCTAACGTCCGGCGGCGGCAGCCATCTGCAGATCGGGTGCGCAGCGGCCGAGCGGCAGCAGCCGCTCGTCGCGGGGGCATATGGTCTCCAGGGTCGCGGGCATCCCGCCAAATCTGAATGTCAGGCCGTCCTTCACCGTCAGGAGCCCCTCGGGCGAAGGATCGGCGGCCCAGAGCGGCGGCGCGCGTGGCTCATCGTATGGCGCCTGATACCCCATGAATGCGAGGAGACTCGCAAAGATATTGAAGTGACTGGTCCTGCCGAAGTTCTCGCGGCTGGCGCTGCGCAGAATCCCGGACCATTTTTCGTTGGCCGTGAAGACGATCAGCGGCACCCGGGTGGTGGAGCGCGGCACGCTCGTGCAATGCGTGATGGTGATGCCGTTCTCCCGCCATAGATTCTGGCCGTGATCGGAGGTGTAGACGACGACCGTGCTCGTGTCCTGAGGCAGTCCCGGCAGGGCCTTGAAGAACGAGTTGAGATTCCACTCGACCGCGTTGCGATAGGAGTTCCTGAAAGGCACGGTTCCCGAGAGCGCGGCCATCGTGCCGAGCATGTGCTGCTGGTTGGCGAAGGCGGCGCCGGGATCCCCCGCAAAACCCGCGGTCGGCAGATAGTGTGCCGCGGCCGCCGGATACTTCGAGTCGTAGGGGAAATGCGGGCCGACCTTGTTCACGTAAATGAATTGCGGCGTATCTTTGGCCGTCAGCTCCGCGATCAGCTTTCCTGCAGCCCCATCGCGCAGCGGGACCGGCACGTTCGGAAATACATACACGTGATCGATGAAGCTGCGCTCGCGCGCGCTCATCCAGTTGTGCAGCACGTCGCTTCGGTCCTGGCCGTCGATATAGACGGTCTCGTAGCCTGCGCGCTTGGCGTATTCCCAGATGCTCGCGTTCCTCTCCAGGTCTTCGCTGAGGTGTAGCGGACGCGGTCCGACCCGGAGGATGAGATTGGAGTCGGAGCTGCAGTCCCCGCCCGAGACCGCCGGTCCGAAGTCGTACTCGATGCCCGACGGAAGGGAGGGCGTGTCGATCCGGACGTCTGAGTCTTTCCTGAATACATCGTCCACGACGCTCTCGTCCACGACGTAGACGACGTGCCTCACGCCTGCGTGCGGCGTGTCCGCGACCGGACGATGGGGATAGGCACTGCGCCCGAAGTACTGATCCGCGAACAGGGCTTCCGAGTACGCGATGATTCTCAAGGGGGTCGGCAGTCCGGCGGTGCCCCTGCCCCCGCGCACCCAGCAGATGGCGGCGATGACGGCGGTCGCGAGACACAGCGACAGCACGCCCGCCGTCCTGGCCACGGGTGTCGCATGCGCGGCGGGATCCTTCCGGAAGACGGAGAAGAGCAGTACCGCGGCGAGCGGCAGGTTGAGAAGGACCGCCGTGAGGAGCTGTGGGCGATACTGATTCGCGGCATCGCCGGCATAGTCCCTGGCATCCAGCATGCGCTCGAAGCCGAGCGCCTCGAGCGGCTCCTTCGCCGCCAGGTAATACGCACAGATGAAGAGCGCCGAAGCGAAGAACAGCGGCGCAATCACTACCCGCACGATGCGCGGAGCGAAGCTGAGGAAGAACCAGAGACAGCACCCGCTCACCACCCATACGGCGACGTATGAAGTAGCGGTTGCAACGCCCGACTCATGGATCAGGGTTGCCATTCTGGACGCGAGCTCGGGTCCGGTGCCCAGCCCGAGGGCGACCAGCGTCGCGGCCAGAAACGCGAGCTCGGTCCTCGTTCGTCCGTGAAGCATCGATGACACGAACATGCCATCGACTTTACGGATTTATTACGGTTTTATTGCGCTCGGCTCAGCGTCCCTCGGCGCATGCTGGGGCTCGGCGAGCGCTGCCACGGGCTTGGCAAAGGGCGCTGAGTCGATGCTGTGCTTATCGAGGAGGTCGTAGAGGGTCGGCCGGGTCACCCCGAGCAGCTCCGCCGCCCGCGAGAGGTTCCCCCGCGCCACCGCGAGCGCCTGGCGCACTGCCTGGGCCTCGGCGCGCGCCCGCGCCACTCGCAGGTTCAGGTATTCGGGGTCATCGCCCGGATCCTCGAGCCCGAGGTCATTGGCTGTCACCACCGCCCCCTCGGCCATGATCACCGCCCCCTTGATGCGGTTCTCGAGCTCGCGCACGTTTCCCGGCCAGCGGTGCGCCTGGATGGCGCGGATCGCATCCGGGGCAAGGCCGCGCGTCGGCTTGGCGAAGCGCTCCGAGATCTGCTGCAAGGCGAACTGCGCAAGCAGGAGACTATCCCCCTGCCGCTCGCGCAGCGGCGGGACGCGGATCGTGACCTCGCTCAACCGGTAGAAGAGATCCTCGCGGAAAGCGCCGCTCCCCATGAGGGTCTGCAGATCGCGGTTCGTGGCGCAGACGATCCGCAGGTTGAGCGCCACGGGCACGCGGCCGCCGACGCGCTCGACGCTGCGCTCCTGCACGACCCGCAGCAGCTTCGCCTGAAGCGGCGGCGGCATCTCCCCGATCTCATCGAGGA
>DATGJR010000144.1:0-12909 GCA_035295065.1 Steroidobacteraceae bacterium | reverse complement strand
AGCGACGATCGCCGCCACCATCACCGGCAGGTCCTTCACCAGTCCCACGGCCGTGAAGACCGAGTCGAGCGAGAACACGATGTCGATGACGGCAATCTGCAGCACGACCGAGAGCAGTTTGCCTGCGAGGCGGGGGACTGCGCTTCCCGCGGCCTCCCCTTCGAGGGCGCGGTGAATCTCCAGCACGCTCTTGGCGAGCAGAAACAGCCCTCCGGCGAGCAGCACCAGATCCCGCAGCGAGAGCTCCGCGCCGGCGATGCGCAGCCACGGCGCACTGAGGCGGGTGAGCCACACGATCGCGAAGAGCAGCGCGATGCGCGTGACCATGGCGAGGGCGAGGCCGCCGAGCCGGCCCGCGCGCTGCCGCTGCGGCGGAAGTCGTGCGACCAGGATGGAGATGAAAATGAGGTTGTCGATGCCGAGAACGATCTCGAGCAGCGCCAGCGTGAGGAAGGCGAGCCAGGCGTGTGGGTCGGCGATCAGCGTCGGCGCGCTCCGCTACGGCAGATGATCGAGCGCTGCTTTCTTGACGGACGGGAAGACATGCTCGGCGGTGAGGCCGAGGTCGAGCGCCGCGGCGCTCGAGATGTAGATCGAGGAGTAGGTGCCGGCGATGATGCCGATCAGCAGCGCCGCGGAGAAACCCCTGAGCACGGGTCCTCCGTGGATCAGGAGCGCCACGACCACGATCGACGTGACGACCTTGGTCATGATGGTGCGCGAGAGGGTCTGGTTGATCGACTGATCCAGCACCGCATCGGGTGATGAGCGGCGGTTGCCCTCGAAGCGCTCACGGATGCGGTCGAATACCACCACGGTGTCGTTGAGCGAGTAGCCGATCACCGCCAGGATTGCCGCCACCACCGCGAGGTCGAACGACATCTGGGTGATGGAGAAGAATCCGATCACCAGGATCGGATCGTGCAGCACCGCCAGGATCGCACCCGCCGACAGCCGCCAGGTATGAAAGCGGAAGGCGAGGTAGGCGAATATCCCGAGGAGTGTGAAGGACAGGGCCCAGATCGCGCTCACCCGCAGCTCGTTGCCGACCTGGGGCCCCACCACATCGAGCTGTGCCACCTGCACTCCCGGGTCGATGCCGCGCAGGACGGTCTCGAGCTGGGTGCGGGTCCCGCCCGCGGTCTGCTTCGGGTCGGGCGGCAGGCGGATACTGATGTCGCGCGAAGTGCCGAAGACCTGCACTGCTGGGTCGCGAAAGCCCGCGGCCACGAGCCGCGTGCGCAGCTGGTCGACGTCGGGTGCCTTGGTGAAGGTCGCCTGGGCGCTCACGCCGCCGGTGAAGTCGATGGCGAGATTCACGCCGCGCGTGAAGAAGGAGCCGAGCGAGACGCCAATCAGCAGCACCGACAGCGTGTACCACACCTTGCGGGTGGCCATGAAGGGGTAGCTGGTCTGGTGGCTGAAGAATTCCACGGTGGGTTCCTGAGTGGTCGGACGGGATCAGCCGATCGCGAGCCGCGTGAGCTTGCGGCGGCCGCCGTACATGAGGGTGAGGAGCGCGCGGCTGCCCATGAGCGCGGTGAACATCGAGGTGACGATGCCGAGCGTCAGCACCACGGCGAATCCGCGGATCGGGCCGCTGCCGAGCACCCACAGCACGACGCCTGCGATGAAGGCGGTGATGTTGGAATCGGCGATCGCCGAGAACGCCTTCTCGAAGCCGGCGCGGATCGCGGCCTGCGGGGAGACGCCCTTGCGCAGCTCCTCGCGGATGCGCTCGTAGATCAGCACGTTGGCGTCCACCGCCATGCCGACGGTGAGCAGGATGCCGGCGATGCCCGGGAGCGAAAGCACCTGGTGCATCATCGAGAGGAGCGCGGTGAGCAGCACCACGTTGGCGAGCAGCACCAGGTCCGCCACCACGCCGAACACCTGGTAGTAGATTCCCATGAAGAGAAACACACCGGCCATGCCGATGACGAGCGCGGTGACACCCTTGTCGATGTTGTCGCGTCCCACGCTCGGGCCGATGGCGCGCTCCTCCACCACGTAGATAGCGGTGGCGAGGGAGCCCGAGCGCAGCAGCAGGGCGAGCTCGCGCGCCTCACCGGCCTGGAGCCCCGTGATCGCGAAGTTATTGCTGAAGACGCCGCGGATGGTCGCGTCGTTGATGACGTCCTCATCGGTCACCTCGCGCGTCACCTTCTTGCCGTCGACATCGGTGGTCTCGGGGTGCTTCTCGATCAGCACCACCGCCATGCGGCGGTTGAGGTTGGCCTTGGTGGTTCGCAGCATGTTCTCGCCGGCGCGCGCATCGAGCCGCACGTTGACCGACGGTCCCTCCTGGGATACTCCGGTGGTGGCGTTGGTGAGCTGGTCACCGGTGGCGATGATCTCGCGCTTGAGCAGGATCGGGCGGCCGATGCGCGTATGGGTGTAGAGCTTGGTGCCGAGTGGCACGCGCCCGGTCTGCACGGCCTCGGCGGCGTTGTCCTGCATGTCCTCGAGGCGGAACTCGAGTGTCGCCACCCGTCCGAGAATGTCCTTCACCTCCGCGGAGTTCTGCACCCCGGGGAGCTGCACGTTGATGCGGTCGACCCCCTGGCGCTGCACGATCGGCTCCGAGACGCCGAGCTCGTTGACGCGATTGCGCAGCGTGGTGATGTTCTGCTGAATGGCATAGTCCTGACGCTCGCGCACCTGCGCGGTGGTCATGGAGGCTTCCAGCGCCGGACCGCTCTGTGAGCTCGTGCTCACGACCGCGAGGCCCTGCAGCGGCTGGGTGAGCGCGCTGCGCGCGGCGCTCACGTCCGCACCGGGTGCCAGCTGGATGCGAATGGTGTTGGGCTGTCCGGCCGCCCCGACGGTGACCTCCTTGAAGGGGATGTTCGCGCTGGTGAGGGCGCGCCGCGCGTCCGTCGCGTAGCCCTCGAGCGCCTGGCTGACGGCGGAATTCACGTCCACCTGGTAGAGCAGGTAGAGGCCGCCGCGCAGGTCGAGGCCGAGCGGCATCGGGCGCAGGCCGAGCGCGCGCAACACCTCAGGGGTGCGCGGGGCAAACGACAGCGCCGTGATGTAGATGCTCTTGAAGTCCGCGTTGCCGTCTACCGCGTCGCGCGCCGCGAGCTGATCGGGCACATTGGCGAAGCGCACCATGAGGCGCCCCTGGTCGATGTAGCTCTTCTCGAAATGCACATTGCTCGTCTTGAGGAACGACTCCACGGCCTGGGCGGCGTCCGCGGTCATCTCGGTGTGGTCCTTGCGCGCTACCTGCAGCGCCGGGTCCTCCCCAAAGACGTTCGGCAGCGCAAACAACACCGCCAGCAGCAACACCGCCACTACCAGGAGGTACTTCCAGCGCGCGTACTCGAGCATTCTTCAGGCGCTTTTCAGGGTGCCCTTGGGCATCAGCTGGGAGATCTGGAAGCGCTGCACCTTGATGCGCACGCCCTCGGCGACCTCGAGCGTCACGAAGGTCTCGCCGACGTCGGTGACGCGGCCGAGCACCCCACCGTTGGTCACCACCTCATCGCCCGCGGTGAGCTTGGAGACCAGCGCCTGGTGCTCGCGGGCCTTTTTCTGCTGTGGCCGGATCAGGAGGAAATAGAACACGCCGACGAACAGCACCATCATCAGCAGCGGCATGAACTGGCTGGTGGGACCGCCGGAAGCGGCGGACTGCGCCCAGGCATCGGAGATCAGGAAATTCATGTAGGCATTCCGGAAAGCGAAAGGGCGGCATTATGCCACAGCGTCGGCTTGCCCCCGGCGTCCGGCGATGAAGTCCGCCGCCCATGCCTCCAGGTGCCCCGCGGCGAGCGCGGCGCGCAGCTCGCGCATCAGGCCGAGATAGAAGTGCAGGTTGTGGATGGTGTTGAGTCGCGAGCCGAGGATCTCGTTGCAGCGATCCAGGTGCCGCAGGTACGAGCGCGTGTAGTGGCTGCAGGTGTAGCAGCTGCAGCCCTCATCGATGGGTGCGAGGTCGCTGTGATAGATGCTGTTGCGGATGTTGATGACGCCGCGGCGGGTGAAGAGGTGCCCGTTGCGCGCGTGGCGCGTCGGAATCACGCAATCGAACAGGTCGATCCCGCACAGCACCGCCGCCACGATGTCCTCGGGCCGCCCGACTCCCATCAGGTAACGCGGCCGGTCGGCAGGCATGGCCGGCACCACCGCCTCGAGCACCCGTAGCCGCTCCTCCTCGGATTCACCGACCGCGAGTCCCCCGACCGCGAGTCCCGGCCAGTCGAGACGCGTCAGCGCCTCGAGCGAAGCCAGCCGCAGCGCCACGTGCATGCCGCCCTGCACGATCCCGAAGAGCCCGCCCGGCGCGCTCTCGGCCCCGCAGCGGTAGTAGTGCGCGTGGCTGCGCGCCGCCCAGCGCATCGAGCGTTCCATGGATTCGCGCGCCTCGGACTCGCTGGCCGGATGGACGGTGCAGTCATCGAGTGCCATGGCGATGTCGGAGCGCAAGGCCCGTTGCATGTCCATCGAATCCTCGGGCGTCAGGCGCACCTCGCTCCCGTCGATGGGTGAGCGGAAACGCACCCCCTCCTCGCTGATGCGGCGCAGGCTCTTGAGCGAGAACACCTGAAAGCCCCCGGAGTCGGTGAGAATCGGATGCTCCCAGTGCATGAAACGATGCAGCCCGCCGTGCGCCGCGATGACCGCGGCGCCGGGCCGCAGCATCAGGTGAAAGGTGTTGCCGAGCACGATCTGGGCGCCGAGCCCGGTCAGCTCCTCGGGGGTGAGGGACTTCACTGTCCCGTAGGTACCCACCGGCATGAAGGCCGGAGTCTCGACCTCACCGTGCGCGCACGCGAGCCGTCCGAGACGCGCCGCGCCCGCACGTGCAGTGACGCTGAAAGCCGGCCTCACGGGGCTCTCCGGGTCAGCAGCATCGCGTCCCCGTAGCTGAAGAAGCGGTAGCGCTGCGCGATCGCATGCTGGTACGCGGCGAGCACTGCCTCGCGCCCCGCGAAGGCGCTCACCAGCATGAGGAGCGTCGATTCGGGCAGGTGAAAATTCGTGAGCAGCATGTCACTCGCCTGGAAGCGGAAGCCCGGGGTGATGAAGAGCCGCGTCTCACCGCTCCAGGGTGTGAGTGCTCCGCCCGAGGCCGCCAGCGCCGCCGACTCCAGCGCCCGGGTCACGGTGGTGCCGACCGCCACGATGCGCCCGCCGCGCGAGCGCGTGCGCATCACGGCCTCGCAGGTCGCCCGGCTCACCGTGGCGTGCTCGGCGTGCATGCGGTGAGCGGCCAGATCGTCGACCCTGACGGGCTGAAAGGTGCCGGCGCCGACGTGCAGCGTCACGAAGGCGCGCTCCACGCCGCGCGCATCGAGGGCGGCGTTGAGAGCGGTGTCGAAGTGCAGGCTCGCGGTCGGCGCAGCCACAGCTCCACGCTCGCGCGCGAAGATGCTCTGGTAACGCTCGCGGTCGGCGGCCCGTGGCGCGCGGCGAATGTACGGCGGCAGCGGCACCTCACCCCAGCGCTCGAAGAACTCGAGCACCGCGGAAGGCAGTGCGATCCGCCACAGGTCGTCTGCGCGCTCGAGCACGCGCACCTCTCCCCCCGCGGTGGCGACCGTGAGGCCGGGGCGCAACGGCTTGCTGGCCTTCATCTGCACGAGGGCTTCCCGCTCCCCGAGCGCGCGCTCCAGCAGGATCTCGACCTGCCCGCCGCTCGGCTTGGCGCCCATGAGACGCGCCGCCACGACGCGGGTGTCGTTGAAGACGAGCAGATCGCCCGGCGAGAGGCGCGAGGGGAGCTCGCGCACCGTCGCATCGCACAGCTCCTCCCCAGGGCCCCCGAGCACGAGCATGCGGCTCGCCGAGCGCTCTTCGAGCGGCGCCTGCGCGATCAATTCCTCCCGGAGGTGATAAGCGAAGTCCTGGCGGCGCACGCGCGCATGTTACACGGAAGGCTGCGCCGTTCTGCCGGCAGCCGCGGCGGCGCAGCGCGCTTCAGGCCGCATCGCCCGGTGCCATGAGCTTGTCGGGCGCGGGCGGAGCCGGGGGCGAGGGAAGGGACGGCAAAGGCGGGAAAGCAGTGAACGGCGCCTCGCCCCGTACCCGCCCCTCGCCCGCGCGTCGGTGCACCGGCCTGTCCGGCAGAGTGGTCTCGATGTCCTGCGTCTTGTGCATGCGCACGATTCGCAGCGTGAGCTTCTCGCCCGGCTGGTAGGAGCCGAGAATGCGCGTCGCATGCGAGCCGCTGAGCGGCGCGCGGCCGTCGATGGCGAGAATCACGTCCCCGTCCTCGAGCTTCAGCGCGCCGTCGGCGGGCGCACGCACGACCAGCACGCCCTTATCGCTGCCGAAGTAACGGCCGAGCTGGGGGGTGACGGTCGCAAGCTCCATGTCGGTCACCGGTCCGCGAATCAACATCACAGGCCCCCTGGGGCCGCCGGGCATGAGCTCCGGACCCGAAAAGCCTTCGCGTGCAAACAGATAATTGGGACCCCGCCGGGCCACGACCGAATAGTCGTGCGCGCTGCCGTCGCGCCGCACTCGCACGCTCACCCTGGAGTCGGGCTTCACGTCGCGCATCAGTCTCATCACCTGTCGCGCCGGGTTATCGCCCTTCACTTCCGTTCCGTTGACTGCGACGATCACATCGCCCGCCCGGATGCCAGCCTCCGCCGCAGGTCCCCCGGGACTCACCTCGCGCACCTTGGCGCCCGGCCCCTCAAACTCGGACTCGAGCTGCACGCCGATGATCGCCCGCGGGTGCTCATCCCCCATGTCCCAGTCGAAATTCATGAACTGCTCGATCACCGGGCGACTGAGCTGTGCGGAGAGCTCTGCCACTTTGTGGGCGGCCGCCTCGAGCTGCTTGCGCGCGGCCTGCAGCTGTGCGTCCAGATCCGCCGCATCCGCGTCGTGGCGGCTTGCATCCGCGTCTTGCCGGCTTGCATCCGCGTCGTGGCGCATCGCCTCGGCGCTGCGGTGCGCGCTGTCGGCAGCGGGCGGCGGCGGGTCGGCGAGCGCGATGGTCGGGCGGCAGCTGACCGCGGCGGCACCGACCGCAAGCGCAAGACTCGAGACGAGGATCATGGAACTGCGGCTCATGTGTTCGCTCCAGAAATGATTGTCAGCGTGAGGCATCTGCCAGAGTCTCAGCGTAGCGCACCTGTACCAGCGAGTTGACCAGCTGCGCCCGCTCCGCGAGCAACGGCTGCACGCCCGCAGCCGGAGTGCGCCCCGCGCGCGCGGCGCTCACCAGGTCATCGACCTGCGCGATGTCATCTTCCAGCGTTTCGACCGCCGAGCGTGTCCCGACGTGCACCAGCGCGGGCTCGCGCGGCAGGCTCGAGAGCCAGCGCTCCATGTAGACATCCTCATTGCGCGACACCGTCTCCTCGCCCGGCTGCACCGCTGCCGTCGCGGGGTGCGGCGGCAGCGGCCGCTCCACGGGTCCGAGCCGCGTTGCCGTCGCGCAGACAGCCACCGCGATCACGGCCGTCGCAACCAGCGCGCGGGCACTGGCCATGCGGGCCGCGCCTGCGGGGGGCATACGGGCGCGACGCTGAAACTCGCCAAAGTCGTAAGGCGAGGCGCCGCCCGCGGGCAACTCGCGCAGCAGCCGCGCCACCACGGGCTCGTGCTCTAACTCAAGAGGCATGTCGGTCTACTTCCCTGCGGCTCGAGCCAGGCGCGCAGTTTCACGTGCGCCCGCGCAAGCTGCGATTTGGAAAAGCTGACGGAGCGGCCAAAGGCCTCGGCGATCTCGGCGTGCGAGTAGCCCTCGACCTCGTACATCCACAGCACCGCACGCGCCGTCGCCGGGAGCGCCGCGAGCGCACGCTCCACATCGATGAGCTCGGGGGGGAGCGCCGCGGTGACGAGCGTGCTCGCGAGAGCCCCCTCACCATCGCCCCCTTCCAGGCACAGCCGCACCCGCCGCCACGGCGACCGCAGATGCATCAGGCAACGCGACACTGCGATCTGCCGCAGCCATGCCCCGAGCGGGGCCTCGCGGCGAAACTCGGGAAGTCTCTCGAAGAGGATCATCATGGTGTCCTGGAACACGTCCTCCGCCGCGCTCGTCTGCCCGACGATACGGCGGATGAGACTGAAGGTCGCCGGCGCCACGGCCGCGTAGATCGCCTGCCGCGCGCCCTCCTCCCCGGCACATGCCCTGACCCGCAGGTCATCGGGGACGGTAATTTCAAAAAGCCTCGTCACGGCTCCTTAGATGCGGCAGAGGAGGAAAAGGTCGCAGTTGGATTTCGATATACTCTGACTTCAAGCCCGAGTGGCGGAATTGGTAGACGCAGCGGACTCAGACGTAACAACTTGAGCCCTCTGGGAGAAATCCCCGAGGTGAAGCCCGTCAAAGTCGGTGAAGGCCCTGAAGCGCCCTGCGCGCTTCGAGCTAATGCCGAGCCAAGCCCCGTGTCGCGGGGAAGGTGTAGAGAGCAGACGGCGGGCACCTAAAGCCTGATGGCCATGGTGATGGCGTGCTCCAGACCACGAACCCGCGGGACCAACACGGGGCGGCCAAAGCCGAAGTGGCAGGAAAATCCGCCGCCCTTAAAAGCGTGTCGGTTCGACTCCGACCTCGGGCACCATGGCGCGCCGCTCCGCGGAAACAGCGTGTCGCTTCTGTCTCGGCGCGGTTTCCGGTGCGGCCCATACCGCGAGCATCGTGAGCAGGGCAAGCCCGATCATGAGGACCGAGACCGGCCAGGTCGACCCATGATTCGCACCGACCATGGCCGTGGCAATGACAGGAACCAGTCCACCGCCGATGGGTGCGGCCAGCTGATACCCGAGTGACACCCCGCTGTAGCGGAGGTGGGAGGGAAACATCTCGCTGAGAAAGCTCGCCTGCACCCCGTACATGATTCCGTGACCCAGGGACATGCCAATCACAAATGCCAATACGACTGTCAGTGGATCGCGCGTCTTGATCGCCCAGAACAGTGAGAACGCCAGCGCGATCGCGGCCAGACACCCAAGCAGGTAGATCGGTCGACGCCCGATGCGGTCGGAGAGTGCGCCGCACAGCGGTATCGTGATCAATTCGATCGCCGCACCCGAAGCAATTGCGCCCAGAACGAGCGCCCGCGACATTCCCATGTCGGCCACGGCAAAACTCAGTCCGAATATCGTGATCAGATAGATCCAGGAGATCTCCGTAATCCTGGCGCCCAGGCCGATGAGCACCTCCTTCGGGTGTCTACGGAGCGCCTCGAGCACCGGCAGTCGCACGATGGTTCCCTCGCGCACATTGCGCCTGAATTCAGGCGTTTCCTGGGCGCGCAGGCGAATGAAGGTTCCCACTGCCACCAGCAGCGCGCTCGCGAGGAACGGCAGCCTCCAGCCCCAGCTCAGGAACTGCGCCTCATCGAGATTCGCCAGCGCAAAGAAGGAGGCCGTGCCGAGAGCCATGCCCAGAGGAAAACCAACCTGTACGATGCTTCCATAGAGTCCGCGCCGCTCCGGGGGCGAGTGCTCGACAGCTATCAACACCGCGCCACCCCATTCGCCGCCGACGGCGATTCCCTGCACCAGCCGGCAGGCAACGAGCATCACCGGCGCCGCTGCGCCGATAGCCGCGTAAGTCGGGAGCAGGCCGATCGCCGTCGTGGCGGCGCCCATGCTGACCAGAGTCAGTATCAACATGGACTTGCGGCCCACTCGATCGCCAAAGTGACTGACGACGATTGCCCCGAGCGGCCGCGCCACGAATCCCACGCCGATGGTGGCGACGGCCAGCAGCTTGCTGACCAGCGGATCGTGAGCCGGAAAGAAGAGCTTATTCAGTACCAGCGACGCTGCAGTGGAATAGATCAGGAAGTCGTACCACTCGATCGTCGTGCCGATGGCGCTGGCGGCGACAATGGCAGGCATCGATGAGGATTGTTGCGGCATCTTTATTTTCCTTCTCGGAAGCGCCTCGCGGCGCTAAACCAACCCCCGGCGTCGTCCGCGAGCGTTAGCTCGACCGGCACGGTTGAAGTTACCGAGTAGCGTGGGCGTGGAAAATAGGCAGATCCCGCAGCGCGCCCCATTTAACATGATGCGTCGGAGTTGGTTTCGAAGACCCTCGACCAAAACGGCCGAAATCAGGAGCGCTGTCGCTGAGCTTCAGCCCGCCCGCCCGCCCGCTCTCGCGGCGCGCATTGCGCTTCTGCGTCGTCTTGCGCCGACGATTTGCCACGCGCAGGCGGCCCTGCCATGTTGGCGGGGCCCATGCCGGCATTCAGCTCATGACCCCTCTTCGGCCGATCGTCCCGATTGGCGTTCTGGCCGCGGCACTGTTGGCGGTGCTCGGCGCCTGCAGCCCCGGCGGCTCCAGCACGTCGCCCCCGCCCCCGCCGCCCCCGCCGCCCCCACCCCCGAGCAACTCACACACCGACGTCGTCACCTATAAGAACGACATCGCCCGCACGGGCCAGAATCTCACCGAGACGGTGCTCACCCCCGCGAACGTCAACTCCGCGGGCTTCGGCAAGCTGCGCTTTCTCGGCACGGACGGCCTGGTCGACGCCCAGCCGTTGTACCTCTCAGCTCTCTCGGTCGCGGGTGCCGCGCACAACGTGCTATTCGTCGCCACCGAGAACGCCACCGTCTACGCCTTCGACAGCGACAACGGCGCGGTGCTATGGCAGCAGTCGCTCCTCGGGTCGGGCGAGAAACCGAGCGATGACCGCAACTGCTCGCAGGTGACGCCGACGATCGGCGTCACCGCCACGCCCGTGATCGACAGGAACGCGGGCGCCCACGGCATCATCTACCTCGTCGCGATGTCGATCGATGCCTCGCAGGCCTACCATCAACGCCTGCATGCGCTCGATGTAACCACCGGAGCCGAGCAGCTGAACGGTCCCGTGGAGATCGCCGCGGTCTATCCGGCGGCCGGCGGTGGCTCGAACACCTTCGACCCCGGAGCCTACGCGGAGCGCGCCGCGCTGCTGCTCCTCAATGGCGTGATCTACACGACGTGGACTTCTCACTGCGACGATGCGCCCTACACCGGCTGGGTGATCGCCTACAACTCGAGCACGCTCGGCCAGACCGCCGTGCTCAATGTCGCCGCCAACAGCGCCGGCGGCGGCCCTTCCATCTGGATGTCGGGCGGCGGTCCGGCAGCTGATTCCGCCGGCAACGTCTACCTGCTCACCGCCAATGGGGCCTTCGAGACCACCCTCGATGCCCACGGCTTCCCGAACCAGGGCGATTACGGCAACTCGTTCCTGAAGCTGACTCTGAGCGGCAGCACGCTCGGGGTCGCCGACTACTTCACCATGTACAACGAGGTCGCCGAGTCGAGCGGCGACGTCGATCTCGGCTCCGGCGGCATCATGCTGCTGCCGGACCTCACCGACTCAGGCGGGGCCACGCGGCATCTCGCGGTGGGCGCCGGCAAGGACACTCACCTGTACGTCGTCAACCGCGACTCGATGGGCAAATTCAACCCGGGCAGCAATCAGATCTGGCAGGAGCTGCAGGGAGCGCTGCCGGATGGCATCTGGTCGACTCCCGCCTGGTTCAACGGCTCGGTGTACTACGGGGCCGTGGACTCACCGCTGCGCGCTTTCACCGTCAGCAACGCCATGCTGTCGGGTAGCCCCTCATCGCAGACCGCGACCAGCTTCGGGTATCCCGGTACCGCGCCGGCCGTCTCCGCCAACGGCAGCGGCAGCGGCATCGTCTGGGCCCACGAAAACGGCAGCCCCGCGGTGCTGCATGCTTACGATGCGGGCAACCTCGCCCATGAGCTCTACAACAGCAACCAGGCCGGTGGCCGCGACGCCTTCGGATCCGGCAACAAGTTCATCACGCCCACGATCGCCGACGGCAAGGTGTTCGTCGCAGTCACCAACGGCGTGGCCGTATTCGGGCTTCTCTAGCTGTCGACAGCCGGGGCGCCCGCTCGTATCCTCGCGGCTCTCCCATGAACTACTGCAGTCAGTGCGGGGCTCCGGTGGAGCTGCGCACCCCACCGGGCGATCACCTGCCGCGTCACGTGTGCGACGCCTGCGGCACCATCCATTACCTGAATCCGCGTCTGGTCGTCGGCTGCGTGCCCGAGCACCAGGGACGGATCCTGCTGTGTCGTCGCGCCATCGAGCCGCGCCTGGGCTACTGGACGGTACCGGCGGGGTTCATGGAGAACGGCGAGACGCTGCAGCAGGCCGCGGCCCGCGAGTCGCACGAGGAGGCCCTCGCGCACGTGGAGATCGGCTCCCTGCTCGCGATCGTGCACGTGCTGCACGCCCGCCAGGTGCATGTGTTCTTCCGCGCTTCGATGAGCGCGGAGGCGTACGGCCCGGGCCCGGAGAGTCTCGAGGTCTCGCTGGTGGCGCCCGCCGACATCCCCTGGGGCGAGCTGGCATTCCCGAGCACGGACTACGCGCTACGTCGCTACCTCGAGGATCGCGAGGCCGGTGCCGAGCCTCACCATTTCACGACCATCGACCGCCGCCTCGCCGTGCCCGCGACCTAGCCCGGCGCGCGCCGCCGGGGCCCTCTGCGCGAGCCTTTCCGGCATGGCACAATGATCAGCCGTACTCGAGGAAACTGCATGACCTTCGTCGTCACCGAAAACTGCATCAAGTGCAAGTACATGGACTGCGTCGAGGTCTGTCCGGTCGACTGTTTCCACGAGGGACCGAACTTTCTCACCATCGATCCCGAGGAATGCATCGACTGCACGCTGTGCGAGCCGGAGTGTCCGGTGGAGGCGATCTTCTCCGAGGAGGAGTTGCCGAAAGGTCAGGAGCACTTCAAGCAGCTGAATGCCGAGCTGGCCAAGCAGTGGCCGGTGATCACCGAGAAGAAGGCCGCGCCAGCGGATGCCAAGGAATGGGAAGGCAAGCCCGACAAGCTCAAGCTGCTGGAGAAATAGGCCTCAATCGTCGCCCTGGGTGTCGAGTCCCGGGTTATCTAGCAGTTGCACCAGCTCATCCGCCGGCAGGTAGCCGTCGATGAGCC
>DATGJR010000143.1:0-50064 GCA_035295065.1 Steroidobacteraceae bacterium | reverse complement strand
TCCGCGTCGGCATGGTCTTCCAGAAGCCGACGCCATTTCCGATGTCGATCTTCGAAAACGTGGCGTTCGGACTGCGGCTTTCGCGGCGGATCGGCAGGGGAGAGCTGCGCGACCGCGTGCATCAGGCTCTGCAGGATGCCGCGATGTGGGAAGAGGTCAAGGACAAGCTGCACGAGGACGGCCGCAGCCTCTCCGGCGGACAGCAGCAGCGATTGTGTATCGCCCGTACGATTGCGATCCGGCCCGAGGTCATCCTCTTCGATGAGCCGACCGCGGCGCTCGATCCCATCTCGACGCTCAAGATCGAGGAGACGCTGCAGACGCTGCGCGAGAGCTTCTGCATCGCCATCGTGACGCACAACCTGCAGCAGGCCGCACGCGTCTCGAACGTCACCGCGTTCATGTATCTTGGCGAGCTCATCGAAATCGGCCCCACCGAGCAGATGTTCACGGCGCCGCGCGACCGCCGCACCGACGATTACGTCACGGGCCGGTTCGGATGAGGAACTCATGAGCGATTCGCCGCAAACCGCTCCACCCGGAGCCCCCGCGGGCAGCTCACCGATCCACGCTCCGCGTCCTTCTCCCCAGGACAGCGGCCTCAATCTCAAGCCGAGCGGGCGCATGCCTGCCGCGCTGCATCTGGATTCGGAACCCGGCGCCCGCACGATCGGGGAAACCCGCGTGGAGAACGCGGTGTTTTCGTGTCGTGGCGTCGATGTCTTCTATGGCAGCAAGCACGCCGTCAAGAACGTGAGCCTCGACATCGGCAGCAAGCAGGTGCTTGCGATGATCGGCCCCTCGGGGTGCGGCAAGTCGACGTTCCTGCGCTGCCTGAATCGCATGAACGACACGATCCCCGGAGCCCGTGTGAGCGGTGAGATCTGCCTCGAGGGCCAGGACATCCATGGTCCCGAGCAGGACGTCGTGCGCCTGCGGGCGCGGGTGGGGATGGTCTTTCAGAAGCCCAATCCCTTTCCCAAGTCGATCTACGACAACGTCGCCTACGGGCCGCGCATCCACGGCCTGTCCCGCAGCCGTGCGCACCTCGATGAGATCGTGTGCTCGAGCCTGACGCGCGCGGGGCTATGGGACGAAGTGAAGGATCGGCTCGGCAGCCCCGGGACGGGACTTTCGGGTGGCCAACAGCAGCGGCTGTGCATCGCGCGCACCATTGCCGTGCAACCGGAGGTCATTCTCATGGACGAGCCCTGCTCGGCGCTCGATCCGGTAGCAACGGCGCGCATCGAGGACCTGATCGATGAGCTGCGCGAATCCTACGCGATCGTGATCGTCACCCATTCCATGCAACAGGCGGCCCGCGTCTCGCAGCGCACCGCCTATTTTCACCTCGGTGAGCTGATCGAGGTCGGCGACACCGACCGGGTGTTCACCAACCCGCGGCACCGTCTCACCGAGGACTACATCACCGGCCGATTCGGCTGAGGCGGCGCCGCTCCCTGAAAAAGCTCGGGCCCGCGTGAGCGGGCCCGAGGATGCGTCCCTGAGAGGGACGCGCTGGCCGTGCAGGGCCTAGAACTTGAAGCGCGCGCCGACGGTGGTCGCGATGTTGTCCTTGTAGATGTAACCGTTGGCGAGGCCGTTCTTCACGCCCGACCACATGCTGCCGGCGTAGAGGTCGAAGCGCTTGGCCATCTTGTAATCGATGACGAGCGAGACATCGCCCTCCGTGCCGGCGCAGGCGCCGTTACTCGTGTTGGTGCAACCGGCACTGGCGCCGGTGGCGTAGCTGTTCTGGTTGTAGCCGTAGTATGAAGCGAGCACGTCAACCTTCGGAGTGACGCTATACCTCAGGCCCGCCCAGAACACCTGCAGTCTCTTCTCGTTGTTGAAGGCTGCATTATTGGTGACGGCGAGGATGTAGCCGCCGATGGTGAGCGAGCCCGCCGGAAGCGGATTGGTCGGATTATCGAAGGCGATATGCTCGTACCCGGCCATGAGCTTGAGCGGCAGTGCCGCGCCGAAGTCATAAAGTGCCATCACCGAGTAGGTCTCGTTGTCGGAGATCGTCGCCGCCACGGAGTTGCTGATCGGCCAGCACTGCGGAACCGCAGGCGCCGCCGCGTTGCAGGTGCCAGTCTGGATGGCCGCGACCTGCGCCGCACTCAGGGAGGCGATGCCGACTGCATCGTACTTCTTGAAGTAGTACCCATCGATCGAGAATCCCGCGAACTCACCGCCGATCTGCAGCTGGTAGCCCGTGTTGGTGCTGCCGCTCTGGCCGCTGAACTGGTAGAGGGCGCCGAGGTGCAGTCCGCCGTAGCGGGCGGCGTACTTCACCGACTGGTCGAGTCGCCGATCCTCGGTGTCGCCACCGCCGGCGGCGGTGCCGGAGAAACCGATCAGCGAGAAGGCATTCGACGCTGACAGCGGATCGTACTTGCCGATGCCGTCGGCGAGCAGAGTGACATTACGGCCGAAGGTGAAGCTGCCGACCGTGGGCGAGGAGAGGCCGACGATCGCCACGCCGCTGAACAGCTGGCCGCAAATACTACTGTCGACACCTACGTACTGGGCCGTGAGCGCCTTGCCATTGTTGAGGGCCACGGACTTGCAGGCGTCCGAGATGTCGCCAGACTGGGGGTTGAAGAAGGTCTCGAACCTGAAGATGCCGGCCCAGTCGCCCACGAGCGGCTCATTGCCCGATATCCCGATTCGCGACTGCGACAGGTTGCTGGGGGTGACCCCGAACGCCGACTGGTAGTCGTTTTTCTGGACCAGCGAGGCCGATCCGGGCGGGAAATAATCGCTGAAAGGCGCGCTGTGCGTGTCGTACTGCACGCCGATGTCTACGATGCCGTAGATGGTGATCCCCTTCCAGGTGAGGCTGCTGTCCTCAGCTTTTGAGGAGGGCGCGCTTTGAGCCTGTGCGGCGCCCGCCGCAACCAGCGCGGCCGTTATGAGACAGGCACGGATGGATATCATCTTGGAATTCCTTTGCTTTGAAAGAAGCGACGCGACGCCCTGGCTCACGCCTCTCGGCGTGCGTTGCGGCGCCGCAACCTCAGGTAATCCGCAAGCCGGGGCTTCACTTTGATTTGCTTGTATGACACTTGTATCGCGACCAGATGTCGGTTCTGTGACCAAGCCGGCGAGGCCGGCCTCGGTCCCGGGCCGACACCTGAGCTCTATAGCGGTGCCAGGGACTCCCCTTAACGCGCTAAACTGTTGCATATCAAGGCCTTAAATGCAATGCGTATTTTTCTGAATGGTTTTTAATGCCCCTTTGGCGGCCGATTAATGCTCTTGTGGTGTGCTCTGGCAGTTGATTCCGCCCCTATGGGAGGCGCGCCCCCGTGCGAATGCTCCTCGTCGAGGACGAAAAGAAGGTGTCCGATCTCGTGGCGCGCGCGCTGCGGCAGGAAAGCTACGCGGTCGATGTGGCCGACGATGGAGCGCAGGGCTGGGAGCTCGCTCAGGCTTACGAATACGACCTGATCATCCTCGACCTGATGTTGCCGGGGCTGCCGGGCGAGGAGCTGCTGCGCCGCATCCGCCGCAAAAACCATGAGGTGCCGATTCTGATTCTCACGGCGCGCGATGCGACCGAAGAGAAGGTCAGGAACTTCCAGGCGGGGGCGGACGACTATCTCACCAAGCCCTTCGCCTTCGCCGAGCTCGTGATGCGCGTCAAGGCGCTGCTGCGCCGCGGCCCGGTACCGCGCTCGAGCGTGCTGCGGGTGGCGGACCTCGAGCTCGATCGCCTCACGCAACAGGTGCGCCGCGCCGGGCGCCGCATCGAGCTCACGCCGAAGGAATATGCGCTGCTCGAGTACCTTGCCTCGAGCCCGGGGCGGGTGTTCTCGCGCACCATGATCATCGAGCACGTGTGGGATCAGAGCTTCGAGGGGCTCACCAACATCGTGGACGTGTACGTGCGGCACCTGCGCAGCAAGGTCGACGATCCCTTTCCGGTGAAGCTCATCCGCACGGTGCGTGGCGTCGGCTACGGGCTGACCCCCGCCGCAACCGAATGAGTGCCATGGCGTGAACACGCGCTCGCTCAGCTTTCGCCTCATCGCCTGGTACGCCGGCGTCCTCACCACCGTGTTCGTGCTGCTCGCGCTCCTCACCTTCTTCTTCGTGCGCCATTACCTGGAGGCCAACCTTCTCGATGCCCAGGCGCGTCGCGCCCGGCAGATCGCGGGAACGCTGGTGGCGCATGCCAGCCGCGCCAGCCAGGCAACCCTCGCGAACGAGGTTGAGGCCCTTTATTCGCCCGAGATCAACGATCGCTTCATCCGCATATCGAGAGCCGACGGCTATGTGGTGTACGCCTCCGATGCTCCCCGCAGCAGGCTGTTTTCGCCGGCCCAGGTGCCGGCCGTGGTCGGCAACTTCCTCCAGAGCTCGACGCGCGAGGTGGCACTGCCGGAGGGCTCGTTGCTGATTGCGGCCGTCCCGGCCACCGGGAGCGACGGCACTCTCTACCGGGTCGAGGTCGGCGTCTCCGGCGGCTCGGTGGAGAACACCCTGACGCACGTGCTGATCATGCTGGCCGTGGGACTGCCCATTGCGGTGGCGGTGGCGGTGGCGGGCGGGTTTCTCCTGGTGCACCGGGCACTCGAGCCGGTGGAGCGCATCGCGCTCAAGGCCGAGGAGATCACGCAGCACTCACTCAGCGAGCGGCTGCCGGTGGTGGAGAGCGGCGATGAGCTCGAGCGGCTCTCGGTATCCCTCAATCGCATGATCAGCCGCCTGGAGGATGCGCTGCGGGGCTCCAAGCAGTTCGTCGCCGATGCCAGCCATGAGCTGCGCACACCGCTTACCGTGATGCGCGGGGAGCTCGAGGGCCTGGCGCAGGACGGGCAGCTGGCGCGCGAGACGCGCGAGGCGCTCGGCAGTGTTCTCGAGGAGGTCGAGCGGCTCGCCGAGATCGTCGAGAGCCTCTTCGCCCTGTCGCGCCTCGATGCCGGTGAGGTGGGGGGCGCCTGGCAGCGCTTCGACCTCGCCGAGCTCGCCGCCACGACCACCGAGCAGATGAGTCTCCTCGCCACCGATAGAGCGATTAGCATCGAGTGCGATTCCAGCTCCGCCGTCGCGGTGGAAGGCGATCGGGCGCGTCTCAAGCAGGTGATCGTCAACCTGCTCGACAACGCCATCAAGTACACCCCGCGTGGCGGGCACGTCGCGCTCAGCGTGCGGCGCGAGGGTGCCTGGGCGGTGCTCGAGGTCACGGACAACGGCTTGGGGATCCCTCAGGAAGCGGTACCGCATGTATTCAAGCGCTTCTTCCGCGCCGACAGCTCGCGCTCGCGCGAGCCGGGCGGAGCCGGTCTCGGGCTCTCCATCGTCCAGTCGATCTGCGCCGCCCACGGCGCCGAGGTCGAAGCCATCAGCACCCCCGGCAAGGGCAGCACCTTCCGCGTGAGGCATCCGCTGGCGACGGAAGCGGCGCGCAGCTGAGGCAACGACGAATGTCACTCGTCCAGTACGTGCTCAGACGACCCTATACGGTGGTCGCGCTTCTCATACTCATCACGCTGCTGGGGCTGGGTGAGGCTCTGCGCATGCCGGTCGACATCTTTCCCGAGATGGACATTCCGGTGTGCAGCGTGGTGTGGACCTACGCCGGCATGGATGCCCGGGACATCCAGAACCGCATCCTCACACTGCACGAGCGGCAGATGGCTTCGCTGGTCGACGACATCGCGCGCATCGAGGCCACCAGCTATGAGGGCGTGGGCGTCGAGCGCGTGTACCTGCACGAGGGCGCGGATGTGACCCGCGCGATCTCGCAGCTCGCGAGCAGCGCACTGGTGGTGCTCAAGTACATGCCACCGAACATCACGCCGCCGCTCGTGATCCGCTACGGCGCGACCGACGTTCCCATCATCCAGCTCAGCCTTTCCAGCGACTCGCTCCCCGACACCGCGCTCAACGACCTCGGCCAGAACATCATCCGGCCGGCGCTCGCAGTGGTGCACGGCGCCGAAGTGCCTTATCCCTACGGCGGCAAGCCGCGCGTCATCATGGCGGACCTCGACAGCCAGGCGCTTGCGGCGCGCGGTATCACTCCCGCGGACGTGAGCAATGCCCTGCAGAGCCAGAACGTCATTCTGCCTGGCGGGGACGTGAAGATCGGCTCGCTCGATTACCTGGTGGCGATGAACAACAGCCCGGACGTGATCGACGCCATCAACTCGTTCCCGATCAGGCAGGTGGCGGGCCGCGAAGTATTCATGCGCGACGTGGCGCATGTGCACGACGGCTTCCAGGTGCAGACCAACTCGGTGTCGGTGGACGGCGTGCCCGGGGCGCTCATGACCATCCGCAACACCGGCGGGGTCTCGACCCTCTCGGTGATCAAGGGAATTCGCGAGGCACTGCCCGACATACGCCACATGCTGCCCGCGAGCGTGCGCATCCTGCCGATCTTCGACCAGTCGGTGTTCGTCAAGGCGGCGCTCAACAGCGTGCTGATGGGCGGCTGTATGGCCGCCGCCCTCACCGCGCTCATGATCCTGCTGTTCCTCGGTAACTGGCGGCTGACGCTGATCATCCTCGCCTCGATCCCGCTGTCGATCATCTCCGCGGTGCTGCTCATGGGAGCCGGCGGCGAGACGCTCAACACCATGACGCTCGGGGGCTTCGCGCTCGCGGTCGGCATCCTGGTGGACAACGGCACGGTGGTGATCGAGAACATCGAGCGTCACGCGGGCCTGCACGAGCACCTGCCGGACGCGGTGGTGCACGGCGCAGGCGAGGTCGGCGTTCCCACCTTCCTCTCGACGTTGTGCATCTGCATCGTGTTCGTGCCGGTATTCCTGCTGCAGGGCACGGCCAAATACCTGTTCTCCCCGCTGTCCGTTTCGGTGATCGTCTCGCTGCTCGCGAGCCTGGCGCTCTCCTTCACCATGGTGCCGGTGCTGTTCCTGTACCTGATGCGCTCGCAGCCCAAGGGCGGCCACCAGGCGCCGCCCCCGGGGGCCGCGCCCTCCGGCCCGGACTGGCGCTCGCACCTCAAGCGGCTCGGCCGCACGCTCCACGCGATGCACCTGGCCTTCGAGCGCGGCTTCCATCGCTTCCGCGACGGCTATCGCAACGCCCTCGCCTGGGCGCTGTCGCAGGCCAGGGTCACGGTGCTGGTATTCATCGCCATCATGCTGGTGTCGCTGCCGCTGTTCCCTTTGCTCGGCCGCGATTTCTTTCCCGATGTCGATGCCGGACAGATGCGACTGCACGTGCGCGCGCCCCCCGGCACGCGCATCGAGAGCACGCAGCAATACTTCGCCCAGGTGGAGGGGGCGATCCGCAAACTGGTCGGCAATGGCCAGATCGCGGTGATCCTCGACAACATCGGCCTGCCTTACAGCGGCATCAACATCGCGCTCAGCGACTCGGCAACCGTCGGGCCCATGGACGGTGAGATCCTCGTCTCCCTCAAGGAGAAACACGCCCCGACGGCGGAGCTCACGGCGATGCTGCGGCGGGAGTTGCCGCAGCAGTTTCCGGCGCTGCAGTTCTTCTTCCAGCCCGCTGACATCGTCGATCAGGTGCTGAACTTCGGACAGCCCGCGCCGATCGACATCCGCGTGACGGCCTCCGATACCGGTGGTGCCTACCGCCTGGCGGCGCGACTCGCGCGGCTGATCGGCCACGTTCCCGGCGTGGTCGATGCGCACGTTGCCCAGGTCCCGGACGCGCCGGCGCTCTCGGTGGACGTCGACCGCGCCATGGCGACGCAGGTCGGCCTCACACAGCGGGAGGCCGCCAGCAACATGCTCGTCACCACCAGCTCGAGCGCCCAGACATCGCCCAATTTCTGGGTCGACCCGAAGAACGGTGTCAGCTATCCGCTGGTGGTGCAGCAGCCCACGTACAACCTTTCCTCCTCGCAGGACCTGAAGACGATGACGGTGAGCGGCGCGCAGGGCAGCACGCAGCTGCTGATGAACACCACTTCCATCGGCCGGCAGACGGTGCCGCTCAACACCTCACAGCTCAACATCCGTCCTGTTTTCGATGTGCAGGCCAACGTCCAGAGGCGTGACCTCTACTCGACTTCGCGCGACATCGATCGGGTGATCGCCGCCAACCAGCCGCCGGCTGAGAAGGCCATGCACGTCACCCTCAGCGGCCAGGTCGAGACCATGCGCGAGAGCTATACGGGACTGTTCACCGGCATCGCGCTCGCGGTGGTGCTGGTCTACCTGTTCCTGGTGATCAACTTCCAGAGCTGGATCGATCCGCTGATCGTGCTCATGGCGACGCCGTTCGCCCTGAGCGGCGTCATGTGGATGCTGTTCCTCACCCAGACGCATCTCTCGGTGCCCGCGCTGATGGGAACCCTCATGTGCATCGGCCTCACCACCGCCAACAGCATTCTGGTCGTGACCTTCGCCAACCAGCGCATGGAGGCGGGGGACGATCCGCTGGTTGCGGCGGTGACCGCGGGCTTCACCCGCATACGCCCCGTGCTCATGACGGCCGGTGCGATGATTCTCGGGATGGTGCCGATGGCCATCGGGGTGGGCGAGGGGGGCGAGCAGAACGCACCGCTCGCCCGCGCGGTGGTCGGCGGGCTGCTGTTTGCGACCTTCGCAACTCTGGTGTTCGTACCGACCATGTACCGGTTGCTGCGGCGTGCGCCGCAGGCTCCCACCCGGGCGCACACTGCGGAGGGCGCGTGACAAAGCAGACCAGCGGCATGCCACCGGACGAGGACGGCGAAATCCGGGAAACCGACTACGGGGACGACGTCGCGGAGACCGAGTCTCACGCGGTCTCCGTGGGCTTTGCGCCCGACACCGGCGCGCGGCTGAAGAAGGCCGGGCTGATCTTCGTGGGGGTCCTGGCTGCCGCCTTCGTCCTGGTGAGCGTCGACCGCTTCTTCAAGGCGCGCAGTGTCGCGCACAGCACCGAGGAAGCCGCGGGTGCGCCGCCGCTCGTCGACGTCGTGGCCGCAGCGCCCGTAGGGGCGGTGCAGCGGCTCGACCTGCCCGGCGAGACGGCGGCCTGGCATGCCAGCACCATCTACGCGCGCGTCAACGGCTATGTCGGCAAGTGGTTCGTCGACATCGGCGATCACGTCAAGGCTGGACAGGTCCTGGCGCTCATCGAGACCCCCGATCTCGACGCGCAGCTCGCAGCCGCACAGGCGCAGCTGCAGGCCGCGAAGGCCCAGGTCCTGGTGCGCCAGGCCGAGTCGCGTCTCGGCCTGACCACCTACGAGCGCTGGCGCGATTCGCCCAAGGGCGTGGTCTCCGAGCAGGAACGCGAGGAGAAGAAGGCGGACTACGAGAGCTCGGTGGCGCGGCTGAAGTCCGCCGAGGCCGACGTGGCGCTCGATGCGGCACGCGTCAACCAGTACACGGCGATGACGACATTCAAGAAGGTGACCGCACCTTACGACGGCGTGATCACCAACCGCGACATCGACATCGGCAACCTCGTGACCGCCGGCAGCACCTCGGCGACGACGCCCCTGTACGTGATGACGCAGAACGATCCGATCCGCATTTTCGTCGACGCGCCGCAGAGCGCGGCCACCGACCTCCTCGACAACCAGGCACCCGTCGAGGTGCGGACCAACGGCGGGGAGGTGCGCCAGTATTCCGGCAAGGTGACGCGCACCTCGGAGGCCATCAACCCGCAGGCTCGCACGCTACGGGTCGAGGTCGACATCCCCAATCCGAAAGGCGAGTTCGTGCCCGGCATGTACGTCAAGGTGGGCTTCGGGCTCCCGCCGCGCGGCCTGGTGCAGGTGCCGGCTGCGGCGCTCGTGTTCCGCGCCAGCGGCCCGGAGGTCGCTTTCGTCGGTCGCGACGGACATGTCGGCTTCCACCCGGTCACCATCGGCCGCGACGACGGCAGCGTCGTCGAGCTGACTTCCGGGGTGACGGCGGGCGAGCAGGTGGTGCTCAACGTCAGCAGCCAGATTGTCGATGGGCAGCTGGTGCACGTCCGGCCGACCGAATCCGCCCAGGGCGCCGCGACGGCGCGGCGCTGAGGGCGAGCGGTGAGTCTGGCGCGAATCGCTGCGGCCGCGTTTCTCGCGGCGCTACTGGCCGCCTGCGCGGTCGGGCCGAATTACCACACCCCCCGCATCGCAACTCCGGACCGTTATGCCGAGGCGGCCGCCGGTGGCGGCGGCACCGACACGGCGGCCCCGCAGGTTGATCCGGCCTCGTGGTGGCACTCTCTCGCGGATCCCGAGCTCGACTCCCTGGTGGAACGGGCGGTCCTGGCCAATCCGGACCTTCGGGTGGCTCTCGATCGGCTGCAGGCCGCGCGCGTCTTCGAGGCCGCGGTGGTCGGCACCGTGCTGCCGGACGCGGAGGCCTCCGGCGGGGCCGGGCGTGGCACGGGCGGTGATCTCACCCGCGGCCGGGCGGCGCAGCCGCTCATCTCCGCGGACAATGCTTCGGGCTATCAGCACCTGAACGAGATCGGCGGCTTCGACTCGGTGTGGGAGCTGGACATCTTCGGCCGCTATCGTCGCGAGATCGAGGCGGCGCGCTATGACGAGCAGGCGACGCGCGCGGCGCGCAATGCCGTCCTGGTGAGCGTGATTGCCGATGTCACGCGCGCCTACGTCGACTTGCGCGGGCTGCAGGTGCGCGTCTCGGTGCTGAGCTCCGCCATCGCCGTGCTGCGCGAGTCGCTGCGCATCGTCAGCATCCGCTATGAGCGTGGCATCACCAACGAGCTGGATGTGACGCTCGCGACGCGTGAGCTGGCGACGCTCGAGGCGCAGGCGGCGCCGATCGACGCGCAGGTGCGGGCGGCCGAGTACACCCTCGCGACGCTTCTCGGCCTCTACCCCGAGGACCTCGTCAGGGAGCTAGATGTCCCCGGCATGGTGCCGAGCGTGCCGTCTGCGGTCGATGCAGGGCTGCCACCGGACCTGCTGCGGCGACGCCCCGACATCCAACAGGCCGAGCGCGAGCTCGCAGGCGCGACCGCGCGCATCGGTATCGCGACAGCCGATCTCTTCCCCTCGCTCGCTGTCACCGGCGCGATCGGCTTTCAGCGCCAGTCCCTCAAGGGGCAGCCGGTGCTCGGGCAGCACATCTGGTCGCTCGGACCCGCCGCGGTGTGGCCGCTGCTGGATTTTGGCGCGTTGGACGCGCAGGTGGAGATAGCGGATCTGCAGACGCGCGCGCAGCTGGTGCGCTACAAGCAGACGATCCAGGAAGCGGTACGCGAGGTGGACACGAGCTACGCGTTGTTTGGCGCCGAGCAGGTCAGTATTGGCAAGCTTGGCACGGCGCTGGTCGCCGGACAGCGGGCCGTGTCGCTGGCCAACGAGCGCTACGAGCGCGGCCTCACCGATTTTCTCAACGTGGTGGATGCGGAGCGGGCGGAGTACGTGCTCGAGGAGCAGTATGCCGAGACTCAGGTTGCCGCCGCGGAGCAGTTCATCGCGCTCTATCGCGGTCTCGGGGGAGGCTGGGAAAGCTATCAGAAGCTCCCGCCCATCCATCGGCCTGAGCCGGCGATCATCGCGATGTTCCAGCGCACCCTGAGCCGCAGCAATCCGCTGAAGTAGCCGCCCCGGGGGCCTGGGCTCAGCCTGCCGTGTGGGGCAGGACGATGCGTACCCGCAGGCCGTGTGGGTGGAGATCCAGCAGCTCGATGGTGCCTCCGTGTCCGAGGATCACCGAGCGCGCGATCGCCAATCCGAGGCCCATTCCATGGCTGTCGATCTCGCGGGCGCCGGAACTGCGGTAAAAAGGCTCGAACACCCTGCTTTTCTCGGCGTCCGGGATGCCGGGCCCCTCATCCTCGACTTCGACGACATAGCCTGAAGCGGGAACGCCCGCCAGCCTGACGTGTGCACGCTTGCCATACCTGGTGGCATTCATGATCACGTTGGTAAAGGCGCGCAGCAGCGCCTGCGGCTTGCAGCGATAGCGACTGCGCATTGCGCCGCCATATTCGACGCTGCCGCCGAGATCGCTGACCATGTCGCACGCCGTCTGCAGGAGCGAGGCCAGATCCACCGGGTCGTGGGCCTCGGCGTCGTCGACTCCGCGGATGAAGGCCATGGTCGATGCCAGCATGCCGCCCATCAGCTCTATGTCGTCGAGCATCTTCTGTTTCTCGGTAGCCGCACGGTCGGTCTCGACGCGCAGCCGCAGCCGCGTCAACGGCGTGCGCAGATCGTGGCTGATCGCTCCGAGCATCAGCGTCCGATCGTTGAGAAAGCGGCGCACCCGCTGCTGCATATCGTTGAAGGCACGGATGACCCGCTGCAGCTGCGCCGGCCCCTGCTCGGGCAGCGGTGGTGCGTTGATGTCGACGCCGACCCGCTCGGCTGCCCGTGCCACCCGCGTGAGCGGTATGTTCACCATGAGCGTGAGCCATATCCACAGCCCGGCAGTGGCGAACACCATGAAGGCCGCCAGGCCCACCTGGGCGACCAGCCCGAGGCGGTGCTCGGGGCCGACCGAAGTCGATATCTCGAGGGTTCCACCGCCGAGCAGTGCGACGGCCACACGCACCGAGTCGGCGGAGTCCGCCGCCGCGTCCGGCTGCAGCTGAATTTCATCGAGCCGCTTTCCCAGCTGGGCCGCGATCCGGGTGCGCAGTGCGGAGTATCCCGGGTCGGAGGTGAAGCCACCCTGCGGGAGCCGGGCGGCGGGCCGGTACTGCAGGAGAAAGCCCGCATCGCTGCACAACTGCGCGAGCTCCGGCCGCCGTGGCGGCTCGACCGCCTCCAGCAGGCGCACCACGGTCTTGATGCGCGCCGCGGTGACTTCCGGGCGCGGCTCCGTCTGCCAGCCGGGCAGCAGTACGAAGTACAGCACCGCAGCCATCAGCTGTGACAGGGCCAGGCCGATGAAAAGAATGCCCGCAACCTGTCCCCGCAGATCCGCGGGCAGCAGCCGCCGCAGGCGGAAGGTCATTCCAACCTGACTTCCGCAGTGAACACGTAGCCGCCCGAGCGGACGGTCTGGATGAGCTCAGGGTCCTTTGGATCGCGTTCGATCTTGCGTCGCAGGCGGCTCACCTGGATATCTATGCTGCGGTCGATTGCTGCCGGAGCTCTGCCGCGCGTGAAATCCAGCAGCTGCTCGCGTGTCAGGACCGTGTTTGCATGCTCGCAGAATGCCACGAGGAGCTCGAATTCTCCGCCCGTCAACGGAACGCGTGTACCTTCGGTGGAGTAGAGCCGCCGAGCAACCAGATCGAGACGCCAGTCGGAGAAGCTGAGGACCGAGCGGCGGTGGGGCGCCTCCGGCCGGGCGTAGTGTGCGCGTCGCAGCAGTGCGCGGATGCGCGCGACCAGCTCGTGACTGCTGAAAGGCTTGGCAAGGTAGTCGTCTGCGCCCATCTCGAGACCGACGACGCGGTCAACCTCACTCCCGCGAGCCGTGAGCATGATGACCGGGAGATTGCCGCGGGCGCGGACGCGCCGGCACAGGCTGAGTCCGTCCTCCTTGGGCAGCATGATGTCCAGGATCAGCAGATCGACGGCATCGGATCCCATCACCCGGTCCATCTCTCCGCCGTCCTGAGCGACCGTCACCTGAAAACCGCTCTGGCGGAGAATATCGGCGACCAGGCCGCGGATCTCGGAGTCATCCTCCACCAACAGCAGATGGGCGGCCCTCTCCATATTTTTGAGCCCCGCGCAGCCCCGCACGCAGCGAAAAAAAGATACTAGCATCCTGCAAGTGCATCTCGCGCCCTGATACAAGCCGTTACCGAAGCGCACACATCGTTGCGCAGAACCCAGGTCCCGGCCCTTGGGTCAATGTCAGACAGCGAGTTTCGGGCCGGATGCGCGCTGAACGGCCGATCGGCCTGGCCTGCAGCCTAGCGCAGCAACGGCACGCGGCGCAGCAACTGCCAGCCCCTGGCGGTCACCTGCAACAGCAATACGTCCCGCCCGTCCAGCTGCTGGCGCCGATGTTGGATCGTCCAATCGAGCTGCCACTGGTAGCTGACGATGCCGAGCTCGCCGGAGAAACGTCCATCGAGATCCGTGGTGTTGTACTCGTGTACGTCCACCTCGCGCATCATCGCGTTCAAATGCGCCAGCACCGCCTTGCGTCCGACGATGGAAACGCTCATGCCGGGAGACTGCACGGCGACGTCCGCGGCGAGGTAGCGTTCCAGCTGACTCCAGTCGCGGTCCAGCCATGCCGCTTCGTAGCGGCGCACCCAGAGGGCCATCGCGAGCTCATCGAGGGCGCCGGCAACGGGCCCGTTCGCTGCGGGCGATGGCTGCTGCGGAGCGGGGCCACTCGCATCATGGCTGCGCATGTCGGTATTCAACATGATCGACACCTCCGGGCCGCGAGCTGGTCGCTCCATCGCCTCTCAGGTCGCGCTCGTCGAGTCGACCGCCGGCACAGTCCGGCGGAGGAGGGGGGTCCAACACGCCGCAGCTGCATACCCGGCGTGTTCCCAACGAGCGCGACCTCAGAAGCGATTTGGAACTTCACGTCGTTTCGTGCCCACTATGCCGCTCAATACTAACTTCTAACGACCACCTGCATCACGGTTCGTTCCAGATGCACAGAGCGCTCCGACGAGAAAGCGCGGCTGTGCAACACGGGGAAACCCGCCGTCAGAAAGCGAAACAATCGGCCCGGTCGAGCAACCTGCAGTCATCCGGGATTTAATGTTGCTTTCGCCGTCATTTAATGCAGCTGCGGTAGGGTGCCGGTGCTGTGCGGGCGAATGCCGCGCGCACGCACGCATCACTGATCCGGGCCGTGCACTGCCAAACCCCCTGGCCCGGCCACTCGCGGCGCCTCCTGGAGGCGCCGCATTTCTCGAGGCTGCTGGCGCGGCACGCGAACGCAACGCGATGCAAACTCACCGTCAGGAAGCGAAACAACCGAGCTCGCTTGGTATTTCGCTGGCGCCCGAAAGGAGTACAACGATGAAATCGAATCGTCTGCCCATGTCAGCTGTCGTCGCGGTCAGCGCCTCGTTGGCCGCCTGCTCCACCATCCCCAGCGGTCGCACCGGAGTTGAATGGACGCCGTCGAGGGGCACGATGAATCGCACCCTGAGCGAGGGCTTCCACGTGGTCTCGCCCTTCAGCAAGGTCTACATGGTCGACCTGCGCGAGCAGCAGCGGGACATCGATCTCGACGTGCTTGCGGACAACGGCCTGGAAATCAAGCTCACGACCTCGATCCTCTATCAGCCGGTCGCCGCGGAGGCCGCGGAGCTGATCAAGCAGACGGGCCCGCAGTACTACTCAACTCTCATCGGCCCGCACGTGCGCTCCAGCGCCCGTCGCGTGGTCGGTCGCTACAGCCCCGAGGAGATCTACTCCACCAAGCGCGAGCAGATTGAGCGCGAGATCCGTGAGGACGTCACACGCAAGCTCGACGGCAGTCATTTGAGTGTCAACGCCATCTTGATTCGCGAGGTCCATCTGCCTGACGTGGTACAGGGAGCCATCCAGGCCAAGCTGCAAGAGGAGCAGAAAGCACTGGAGATGCGCTACGTTCTCGATCGCACCCGCCAGGAAGCCGAGCGCAAGCGCATCGAGGCGGCCGGCATCGCCGACTACCAGTCGACCATAGCCAAGGGGTTGAGCGACAAGATCCTCGCCTGGCAGGGCATCGAAGCGACGGAGAAGCTCGCTGAGTCGCCCAACGCCAAGGTGGTCGTGATCGGGTCGGGCAAGGACGGCCTGCCGCTCATTCTCAACCCCGCGTCCGCGGCCACGGTGGCGAAGAGCTCGCCGTAGGGCGAGGTCGCCGGAGCGAGCAGGCGCGGCGGTATCGCGACAGTCGGACTCAGAAAGTGAAGCGGCCCCCGACGGTCGGGGCCAGGTTGTTGTTGTAGTAGTAGTGGACGCCGGGACCGTGAGGAATGGCGATGGCGAGGCCGCCGCTCACGTCGGAATAGGCCACTCCACCGTAAACGTCGAAGCGCTTCGTCAGGTGAGATCCACGAAGAGCGAAATCTCCTCGAGGGTGCCCGCGCAGGACGAGCGGTAGCTCGCGGGGGTGCAGGCCGGCGGAACGCGAAAGTCGTTCTGTTCCTGGTGGTAGTAGGAGAGGGTCATGTCGGTCCTGCTCGCATAGGCGTATCTCACGCCGGTCCACCACACCTGTACAACCTTGGGAGAATCGAGGTTGTTGTCTTCGACGCCGCTCAGCAGATAGCCGCCCTGGGCCGTCGCGCCAATCCCCAGCGGGCTCGATGGGTTGTCCTGGCGAATGTGCTCGTAGCCGGCGAAGAACTTCGAATGCTGCCAGGTGTACTTTGCGGCGACCATGAGGGCGGTGTTATCGGTGACGATGCCGTATTCGGTGTTGGTCACTCCGATCAGATTGGCGCCGCTGATCTGGTTGGTGTTGATGCTGTTGACAGTCGACTGATACGGCTGCGTCGGACTGGCGGGGCCGAGCAGCGGGTTGACGACGCTGATCGCCTGATTGACCTTCTGGAAGACGACGTCGGCGGAGAGTCGCTCATACTCTCCGCCGAGATCGACTCCGATGGCGGTGTTGTGCGCGACTTGCGGGGTACAGGTCGCCGCGGTCCAGGCGGCGGCGGCGGAGTAGCAGCCGCCCGATCCATGGGCGAACTTGTACATCGCCCCAAGGTGGAACGGACCATAGGTGATGCGGTATTTCGCGCCATCGTCCCAGCGCGTGTCCTGGGTATCGCCGCCGCCGGCCATCAGGCCGTTGTAGCCGATGTAGGAGAAGGAATAGGCGCCGGCCGCCGGATCGTAGGCGATCATGGCGTCGGTTCCGAGGGCGCGCTGGCGGCCGAAGGTCAGCGTGCCGAACGACGCGGAGGAGACTCCGCCGTAAATCTCGTCGTTGAAGGTCTGCCCGGCGCGCGCGCCATCGCCGGTGATCGAATAGCTGCCCCGCGGCAGACCCGCGTTGATGGTGTTGGTGGCTGCCATATTGGCAAAGTCCCCCGACTGCGGATTGATGCCGGTCGAAGCGAGCGCCACCACGTACCAGCCATCCATGAGCTCTTCCCTGACCTTGATGCCCAGACCCGTCTGCGACAGGTTGTTCTGCGCAATGAGGAACTGGGAGTGATTGCCGTTGCGGTTGACCAGGGACTCGCCTTCGTAGTTATAGCCATCCTCCGCTAAGCCGTGGCTGACCCAGCCGATGCCGATGTCATAGGCGCCGTACAGGGTGATGCCGTGCCAGGTGAGCGGGCAGTCGGTGGCTGAGGATTCGTGAGCGTTGGCGCAGCCCGCGGCGGATTGCTCCGCGGGGTGCGCCGCGTGGCTCAGCGTGAAAGTCGCGGCGAGCGCGGCCAGGGCACGCCAGCTGGCAGACGGCATGCTGACTCCTCGGGAAGCTATGTCGTTATATTCGATCGGACATATCGTGACAGAAGCCGGCTTCACGCCGCAAGCTCGAGGCTTGTGGGCTGCTCGCCGTGCGGTACCATCGCGACGGAGGTATCGCGCCATGCACGCGCCGGCGGTTCGGTTTCGGGTGGACTTCGGACGCGACGAGGCGATCGGGCCGGGCAAGATCGCGCTGCTCGAGCACATCGGCACGAGCGGCTCACTGTCGCAGGCGGCGCGCGACCTCGGTATGAGCTACCGCCGGGCCTGGCAGCTGCTCGCGAGTGTCAACGCAGGCTTCCGCGAACGCGCCGTGACCACGGCCAGGGGCGGGCGCGGCGGTGGCGGGGCGGCGCTCACGGCCTTCGGCCGCGAGCTGATCCGCGCCTATCGGGGATTCGATGCCGAGGTGCAGGAGCGCGCCGGCCGCCACTTCCGTGCGATCAGCCGCCAGGCGCACCCGCAGGTGCGCAAGCGCAGGCCGGCAGGGATCGTGCGGTTGTCGGACCGCTGACTCTGAGCATCAGTCCTGAGGGGCCGGCGGCAGCTCTGCCGTCGATCCAGCGGGGCTACATGACGCCCAGGCGAATCTGACCCCGGCCTTGCGACTTCGCCCGGTAACAGGCCTTGTCGGCCGCTTCCATCCAGTCACTCTCGCTCAGCATATCCGCGGTCACTCCCGAAACGCCGATGCTCGCGCCGATACTGTGCCGCGTGCCGTCCCATTCGATCTCCAGCGGATTGAGGGCATGCAGGATCTTGTGCGAGATGCCCTCGACGGACGCCGCCGCGCAGTGGTCGAGGATGATCGCGAACTCATCGCCCCCGAGGCGGGCCACGGTGTCGGAGGAGCGCACGTGCATGCAGCAGACTTTGGCAACCTGGCGCAACATCGCATCGCCCGCGGCATGGCCGGCCGCATCGTTGAGCGCCTTGAAGCGATCGAGGTCGATCGCCAGCAGCGCCGCCGGCCGGTCCAGGTGCCGGGCTTTGCGCCAGGTGTCGCGCAGCCGCTGCTGAAACTCCGCGCGGTTCACCAGTCCCGTCAGCGGATCGTAGGTCGCCCGGTGGCGCAGCTCACGCAGCCGCTCGACCTCGGCGGTCGCATCGCGCAGCGCCAGCACGATTCCAGTGACGTGTCCGGTCGAATCGAGCAGCGGAGCGGCACTGTCCATCACGTAGCAGGTCGCGCCGTCGGGTCGATGCAGGATGCAGGGGCTTTCGCGCCGCATCACCCTGGCGCGCAGCACACTGAGGGTGGCAAGACTCACGACACTCTTCGACGTGAGCGGATCGGTGAGATGGATGACCTCGTCGATACGTCGCGATTTCGCCGCTTCGCTGTCGAGGCCAAGCAGGCGCTGCGCCCAGTCGTTGATGAACACGATTCGCAGCTCACTGTCGAGTGTGATGACCGCCTCACTGATCGAATTCACCGTGACACGCAGCCGCTCGCGCTCCTCCGCCAGCGCCTTCTCGGCCTGCAGCCGCGCATCGAGGCTCTCGATCTGCGCCAGCAGGTGTTGCGGTGAGCCGTCCTCGTTGCGCAGCAGCGAGACCGCGACGTGCGTCCAGATCCAGCGGCCGTCCTTGTGACGGAAGCGTCGGTCCATCTCGTAGAAATCGCTTTCGCCGCGGATCAGGCGTTGCCGCCGCGCCGCGCTCGCCTGCCACTCGTCATGGTTGGAAGGGCCACCCGGAGGGAGCGACCGCAGCTCCTCCGCGGTGTAGCCGAGCATCCTCTGCAGGGCTACGTTGGTATAGGTCCAGATGCCGTTCATGTCGGCGATCAGCATGCCGATCGGAGAGTGCGCGATGGATTCGCGAAAACGCCGCTCGCTCGCCTTGAGCGCCCGCAGCGCCCGGCGCCGCGTGGCGCTGCCGATGCCGACGGCGACCGGCGGCATCACCGCTGCGAGGAAGGCCAGCGTCGGCAGATCGGCCAGCGTCCCGGTCACGGGCGTGCTCTCCAGTCCCACGGGCCGGATGCCGAGGAGCCAGAGCGCCATGATGAGGAATCCGCTTGCCATGGAGGCAATCCCCGCGCCGAGCGCCTCGAAGCGGAAGGCGGCGATGAAAAGCACCACGCTGATGCCGACGAAGGGAAAGCGCAGGTAGCGGATGAGCAGATAGCTGCCGAGCAGCGCCAGCAGCAGGGTCAGGCCGTTCTCGAGCCAGCGACGCAACAGGCGCTTCCAGCCGCTCACGCTGAAGAGGACGATCGGCGGCCCGAGGAGGCAGGCGCCGATGGTGTGCGAGGACCACCAGGCGCATGCCCCCTGCGCGAACGGCATGCCCGGGAGGCTTTCGAGGACCAGGCCCGCCCCGAGTGCGACGATTCCGGGGACGGCCACCGCTGCTATCGCCGTCAGGAACACCGCCTGGTTGATGTTGATGTCGGGATAGGGAAACACCCAGACGAGACGAAACGCCGCCGCCATCGCGGCGATCTCCGCGCCATTGATCAGGGCGAAGCTGAGGGCGGTGAGCGCGTCGTGATGGCTCAGCAGAAGTGCCCCGAACAGCGCGAGCAGAATCAACGGCGCCGCGCGGGTCCAGCGCAGCTGCGGCAGGCGGATGAGCGTGGCGGCGGCGATGCCGTTCGCCGGCCAGAAGAGCGTGATTCCCCCGGGAACGTGCGTCAGTACGATCGACAGATATGCGGACAGGAACACCGCGACGCCGAGCAGCATCTCGGTGACAGGGATCCTGCGAATGTCGGGCAGCGTCGACACGTCCGGGGTATCCAGTTGAACAGGCGCGCACTGGCCCTCGGGTAACGGCTGGCGGCGGGGCAACTTGAGGCCCCTCCCGCGCGCGCTGCGACGCGCGTCACTCGGCGCTGCGCAGCAGCTCGTTGATCGAGGTCTTGGCGCGCGTCTGGGCGTCGACGCGCTTGACGATGACGGCGCAATAGAGCCCATAACGGCCGTCGGCTGAGGGCAGGGTTCCGGGCACCACGACGGAGCCCGCCGGCACGCGACCCTGGAGGATCTGCCCGCTCGCGCGGTCGTAGATCCGCGTGCTCTGCCCGATGAATACCCCCATCGAGATGACCGAGCCGGTCTCCACCACCACGCCCTCCACGACCTCGGAGCGCGCGCCGATGAAGCAGTCGTCCTCGATGATCGTTGGGCTCGCCTGCAGCGGCTCGAGCACCCCGCCGATGCCGACGCCGCCCGAGAGATGCACGTTGCGGCCGATCTGCGCGCACGAGCCCACGGTCGCCCAGGTGTCCACCATCGTGCCGGCGCCCACGTAAGCGCCGATGTTGACGTAGCTCGGCATCAGCACGACGTCGGGCGCGATGTAGGCCCCGCGCCGTACCACGGCGTGCGGCACGATGCGGGCCCCCGCCGTCTGCAGCTCCTGCTCGCTCGCGCCGGCATACTTCAGCGGCACCTTGTCGAAGAAGCGCGTGAAGCCCGCGTCCATCACGCGGTTTTCGTGGGTGCGGAAGTAGAGCAACACCGCTTTCTTCAGCCACTCGTTGACCACCCAGCCGCCAGGCCGCGGCTCGGCGACCCGCGCCTGTCCCGCATCGAGCAGCGCGAGGCACTCCTCGAGCGAGCGCTCGAGCTCGCGCGGCACGTTGCCCGGCGTGAGCGTGGCGCGTCGCTCGAACGCCTCGTCCACGATTGTCCGCAGCTCGCGCGTGCCGGTCATGGTGTCGGGCGCAGGCCGGCCGACGGCGCCGGGCCACCGCGCAGCGCCTGCTGCTCGCGGTCGAGGGCCGCGACGAGCCGTTCCTTCAGCTGCTCCGCGGCGGCGGCCGTGAGCGGGCGCTGATCGAAGTCGGTGAGATAAAAGACGTCCTCGGCGCGCTCTCCGACGGTCATGATCTTCGCGGCCTGCAGCTCCGTGCGCTCCTCGATCAGCACCTTGCCGACATCGCACAGGAGCCCCGGCCGGTCGCCGGCGGTGAGCTCGAGCACCGAGCGGTGGTTGCGCTCGTCGACGCTGACCGCGATCTGGGTCGCCGTGTTGAACATGCGCGCCTGGCGCGGCGCGCGCCGCGACACCGACAGTGGCGCGTCCTCCGGTCCCTGCACCGAGCGCCACAGCGCCTGCTCGATCTCGACCTGCCGATCGCTGTCGGTAATCGCCTGCCCGTCATCCTCGAGCACGTGAAAGAGGTCGAGGCTGAAGCCGTCCCCGGTCGGCGTGATGCGCGCATCGACGATGTTGAGCCCGAGCTGATCGAGCACCGCGGTGGTGCGCGCAAAGCCGTTGCGGCGCGGGCGGGTGAAGATCAGCACCGCGGTGGTGCCGCGCAGGCTGTGCGGATCGAGCGCCACCAGCGGCTCATCCGAGCGCGCATCGCGCTCGGCGAGCAAGCGCGTGTGCCAGGCGACCTCATCGGGCGAGTGCTGCAGGAAGTAACCGGCGGAGAAACGCGTCCAGGCGGCGGCGATGTCGTTCTCGGTGACACCGCGCTCGATGAGCAGCCGTCGCGCCGCATCCTGCGTCTCGCGCACCAGGTGCTCCGGATCGATGGGACTCTCGAGACCGCGGCGCAGCGCGCGCTTGACGCGCTGGTAGAAGTCCTTGAAGAGCGATGCCTTCCAGGAGTTCCACAGCTTGGGGTTGGTGCCGCGCACGTCGGCGCAGGTGAGCACGTAGAGATAGTCGAGGTGGCTCTCGTCGCCGACCTTGCGCGCGAAGGCGTTGATGACCTGCGGGTCGCCGATGTCCTGCTTCTGCGAGGTGATCGAGAGCTCGAGGTGATTGCGCACCAGCCAGGCGACCAGCCGCGCATCGTAGGGCGAGAGCCCCTGCTCGAGGCAGAAGGCCTCCGCATCCACCGCGCCGAGCTCGGAGTGATCGCCGCCGCGGCCCTTGGCGAGGTCGTGAAAGAGCGCCGCGAGATACACGATCTCCTGGCGCGGCAGCTGCTGCATGACGCGCGAGGCCTCGGGGAGCTCGTGATCGTAGCGCGGGATGGCGAAGCGCCTGAGGTTGCTCACCACGAACAGCGTATGGGCGTCGACCGTGTAGGCGTGGAACAGGTCGTACTGCATGCGCCCCACCACCCGGCCGAAAGCCGGGATGTAGCGGCCGAGCACCCCATAGGTGTTCATGCGGCGCAGCTCGTGCGTGACACCGACGGGCGAGCGCAGGATCTCGAGGAACAGGCGGTGGTGGCGCGGGTTCTGGCGGAACTCCTCATCGATCAGCCAGAGATTCTTCGCCACCGCGCGCATGGTCGAGGCGCGCACCCCGCGGATTTCCGGATTCTGCTGCAGCAGCGCGAAGAGCTCGAGGAGCGCTGAGGGCGTGCGCGCAAACACTTCCTCGCTCACTGCCTCGAGCGAGCCGTTGCGCACCTGGAAGCGCGCATTGAGCGGCCGCGGCGGCTCGCTCTCGCTCAGGATCGCCTCGCGGAACAGCTCCAGCAGCAGCTCGTTCAGCAGGCTCACATCCATCACCGTGCGGTAGTAGCGCTGCATGAACTGCTCGACCGCGAGGGTGTAGGAGGCGTCCTCGTAGCCGAAGGCCAGCGCCAGTCGGATCTGATGATCGAACAGCAGGCGATCCTCGCGCCGGCCGGTGAGGGCGTGCAGCCCGAAGCGTACGCGCCACAGGAATGCCTGCGCCTGCTTGAGGCGCCGCAGCTCCGCCGCGCTCAGGAAACCGTAAGTCGCGAGTCCATCGAGCGAATCGGCGCCGAAGTGACGCTTGGCGACCCAGGCGATGGTCTGGATGTCGCGCAGCCCGCCGGGCCCGGTCTTGACGTTGGGCTCGATGTTGTAGGCGGTGTCGTTGGCCTTGAGGTGCCGCTCGGCCTGCTCGCGCACCTTGGCTTCGAAAAACTGTTTCACCGGCCAGATGCGCTCGGGCGCCAGCGCCGCCCGCATCGCGAGGAGGAGCGCCGGATTGCCGGCCAGCAGCCGCGCCTCGAGCAGCGTCGTCATAACACCGACGTCGCCGACGCACTCCTCGGCGCACTGCGCGATGCTGCGCACGCTGTGGCCGATCTCGAGCCCGATGTCCCACAGGAACGCCACCAGCTTCTCGACCGCGGCACCCGCGGCGGACGGCGGTGCATCCGGCGCGAGCAGCAGCACGTCCACATCCGAGCACGGATGAAGCTCCCCGCGACCGTAGCCGCCGACTGCCACCAGCGCCCAGGCCGCGCAGTGCGTCTCGCAGTGCCTGCGCCATGCCTCGCACAGCACCGCATCGATCAGCGCGGCACGCGCGTGCACCAGCTCTTCCACCGGCTCCCCGGCGAAGAAGCGGGCCTTGAGCTCCTCATGCGCCTCACGCAGGAGCGAGCGCCAGCCGCCGGGATCCCCGCTGGCGGCGAGGCGCTGCGGTAGCCCCGCGAGCAGCGCCCACGGGGCTATCGGAGGTACGGCGGGGAGCGATTCCTCGAGCAGCTCTGTGTCGGGTGCTCCCATTCTCAACGTGCCGCTAGTGCGGCGCGCCCTCCGCCCCGAGGGTCAGCACGTCGAACCCGGTCTCGGTGACGAGCACCGTATGCTCCCACTGCGCCGAGAGCGAGTGGTCCTTGGTGACCACGGTCCAGCCGTCCCCGAGGAGACGCACGTGGCGCTTGCCGGCGTTCACCATCGGCTCGATGGTGAAGGTCATGCCGGGCTCGAGCTTCAGTCCCGTGCCCGGCTCGCCGTAATGCAACACCTGCGGATCCTCGTGGTACACGCGGCCGATGCCGTGCCCGCAGTACTCGCGCACCACCGAGTAATTGTTCTCTTCGACGAAGCGCTGGATGGCGTGGCCGATATCGCCGAGATGCGTGCCCGGGCGCACCGTGCGGATGCCGCGCCACATCGCCTCGAAGCAGACTTCCGAGAGACGCTGGGCGTGGGGGGGAGGCTTGCCGACCGCGTACATGCGGCTGGTGTCGCCATGGAAGCCGTCCCGGATCACCGTCACGTCGATATTGACGATGTCGCCGGCCTTGAGGTGCCTGTCATTCGGGATGCCGTGGCAGACCACGTGATTGACCGAGGTGCAGATGGTCTTCGGAAAGCCGCGGTAGTTGAGGTTCGCCGGGACCGAGCGCTGCACCTTGACGATGTGATCGTGGCAGATCCGGTCGAGCTCCTCGGTGGTGACTCCGGGCACGACGTGCGGGCCGATCATGTCGAGCACCTCGGCGGCGAGGCGGCCCGCAATGCGCATCTTTTCCTGCTCTTCCGGGGTCTTGATCGTGACTTGCATGCTCAGTGAAATGGGGCTGGGCCGCCCGTACGCCAAGGGGCAACGGCGGGCAGCGTAAGACATTGTTTACACGAGACCTTCATGGTATAAAGCGCGGCCTTTTTTGGCAACGCAACCCACACGCGCATCGTTACCTCGCTGACTGGGTGTTCCTGCCTCTGGCCTTCGGGCTGCGGCAGGGATGGTCACGGGGATGCGCGGAGGCTTAACCCAAACAGGAGTTCTCATGTCCGGCGTGTCCATGCGACAGATGCTGGAAGCGGGTGTCCATTTCGGACATCAGACCCGCTTCTGGAACCCGAAGATGGCCCCATTCATCTTCGGTGAGCGAAACAAGATCCACATCATCAACCTCGAGAAGACGCAGCCGATGTATTCGGAGGCTGCCACCTTCATCAAGGGCGTGATCGCCGACGGCGGCAGGGTGCTGTTCGTCGGCACCAAGCGCTCCGCTCGCGACTCCATTCAGAAGGAGGCCGAGCGGGCGGCACAGCCCTACGTGAACCAGCGCTGGCTTGGCGGCATGCTCACAAACTTCAAGACCATCCGCCAGTCGATCAAGCGGCTTGCCGAGCTCACCGAGCTCGCGACTTCCGGTGCGCTCGACAAGCGCGGCAAGAAAGAGGCGACCCAGCTCAAGCGCGAGATGGAGAAGCTCGAGAGGAGCCTCGGCGGAATCAAGAACATGGAGTCGCTCCCCGATGCGCTGTTCGTGGTCGACGTGGGGCACGAGAACATCGCGGTGCACGAGGCTCGCAAGCTCGGTATCCCCGTGGTTGCCATCGTCGACACCAACTGCTCGCCCGACGGCATCGACTATGTGATTCCGGGGAACGACGACGCCATGCGCGCGATCCAGCTGTATACGGCCGGGATCGCCGATGCGGTGCTCGAGGGCAAGGAATCGGTACCGCAGGTGGCGGTGGGCGAGGATGAGTTCGTCGAGCTCGACGAGACCGGCGCCCCGCGCAAGAAGAGCGCGCGCGGCAGGCAGCGCCCGGCACCGGCGGTGCGCAGGAAGCCCCCGGCACGGCGCCGGCCCTCGGTGGCTCCGCCGCCGGTGGCCGCGGGTGCCGAGCCGGCCGTCGAGGACCTCGACGCCGACGCCGACGCCGACGACGTGGTGGATCCCGCAGAAGCGGAGGTTGCGGGCCCGGCGGCGGCCGCGCGGCGCAGTACTCCCGCTCCGGGCCGTCGCAAGGGACGTACTGGCGCCGACACCCCCGAGTAGACCAAGGAGGCACGCATGAACATCACGGCAGATGCTGTCAAGCAGCTCCGCGAGCGGACCGGCGCGGGGATGATGGAATGCAAGAGGGCCCTGGTCGAGACCAAGGGCGATCTGGATGCGGCTGCGGAGCTGATGCGCCGCCAGGGTCTGGCGAAGGCCGACAAGAAGGCGACACGCGTTGCCGCCGAGGGCGTGGTCGTGATTGCCAAGTCCGCCGACGCGCGCACCGCGGCGATGGTCGAGGTCAATTGCGAGACCGATTTCGTCGCGCGCGGGCCCGACTTCAAGGCCTTTGCCGAGGCCGTCGCTGCCTGCGCGCTCGCCGCGCGCCCGGCACAGCTGGCCGACCTCAGCGCCGCGAGGCTCCCCTCGGGCTCCACCGTCGACGAGCGCCGGCGCGAGCTGGTAGCGAAGATCGGCGAGAACATCAGTGTGCGGCGCTTCGTGGTGGTCACATCGCCCGATCAGCTCGGCGCCTATGTGCACGGCGTGCGCATCGGCGCCCTGGTGGCGGTCAAGGGGGGACCGGCAAGCCTTGCCTATGACCTCGCCATGCACGTCGCCGCGAGCAGTCCCAGGTACCTCGACCCGCAGAACGTACCGCCTGAGGTGGTCGCCAAGGAGCGCGAGATCCTCACCAGCCAGGCGCAGACCGAGGGCAAGCCGCCCGAGATCGTGGCCAAGATGGTCGAGGGGCGGCTGCGCAAGTCGCTGGGCGAGATCACCTTGAGTGGTCAGCCGTTCGTCAAGGATCCCGACGTGACCATCGAGAAGCTGGTGAAGGGCGCCAAGGCCGAGGTCGTGGCGTTCGAGCGTTATGAGGTGGGCGCCGGCATTGAAAAAAAAGCGGATGACTTCGGCGCCGAGGTCGCGCGGCTTGCGGTCGGCCGCTGAGGCGCCTGGCTCGAGCCAAAGGAATGAAACCCCGCCCCGTGCGGGGTTTTTTCCGTGGGCGGAGGTGAAACGATGACGCAGGCGAAGGCCAAGGCTCGCTACTCCAGGATCCTGGTGAAGCTCTCGGGCGAGGCGCTGCTGGGCAGCGGCGATTACGGCATCGACCCGGCGGTGCTCAAGCGCATCGCGGGCGAGCTCGAGGACATCGTGCAGATGGACGTGCAGGTGGCGGTGGTGATCGGCGGCGGCAACATCTTCCGCGGCGCAGGGCTCGCCCGCGCCGGCATGGACCGCGTGGCCGCCGATCACATGGGGATGCTCGCCACGGTCATGAACTCGCTCGCGCTGCAGGATGCGCTGGAAAGCCTGGGCCTGCACGCCCGTGTCATGTCGGCGATCCGTATCAACGAGGTGTGCGAGGATTACATCCGGCGCCGCGCGGTGCGCCACCTCGAGAAGGGCCGCATCGCCGTGTTTGCCGCCGGTACCGGCAATCCTTTCTTCACCACCGATACGGCGGCGGCCTTGCGCGCCATCGAGATCGGCGCCGACGTGCTGTTGAAGGCCACCAAGGTGAACGGCATCTACTCGGACGATCCGGTACGCAACCCCTCGGCGGTGCGCTATCCGCGCCTGACTTTCGACAAGGTGCTGTCGGATAAGCTCAACGTGATGGATGCGACCGCCATCGTCATGTGCCGCGACAACCGCTTGCCTTTGCGGGTCTTCAATCTCAACAATCCCGGGGACCTCACCCGCGTCGTGCGCGGCGAGGAAGTCGGCACCGCGGTCACCAACGAGTGACCGGCGCGGCGGCCGCGAGGAGACACTATGCTCGAAGACCTCAAGAAAGACGCTGCCACACGCATGACCAAGTGCGTGCAGACATTCCAGGCGGATCTCAAGAAGCTGCGGACCGGGCGCGCGCATCCGAGCCTGGTCGAGCATCTGAAGGTGGACTACTACGGCAGCGAGGTACCGCTGCAGCAGGTGGCCAGCATCGCGGTCGAGGAGGGACGCACGCTGGTGATCTCTCCGTGGGAGAAGAGCGTGGTGCAGGCCATCGAGAAGGCGATCTTCAGGTCGGACCTCGGGCTCACCCCCATGACCGCCGGCACCGTGATCCGCATCCCCATGCCGCCCCTCACCGAGGAGCGGCGCCGCGAGATCACCAAGGTGCTGCGGCACGATGCGGAGAACGCGCGCGTCGCGGTGCGCAACGTGCGCCGCGACGTCATGAACGAGATCAAGCACAAGATGAAGGACAAGCACCTCTCGCAGGACGACGAGCGGCGCGCGGAGACCGACGTGCAGAAGCTCACCGACAAGCACATCGCCGACATCGACGCAGCGCTCGCCGGCAAGGAGAAGGAGGTCATGCAGGTCTGATGGCCCCCGACGCCTCCATACTGCCCCGGCACATCGCCATCACCATGGACGGCAACGGGCGCTGGGCCGCCGCGCGCGGCGCGCTGCGCGCGTCCGGACACCGCGCGGGACTGAAGCCCGTGCGCATGTGCGTCGAGCAATGCACGCAGCGCGGCATCGGCGCGCTCACGCTGTTCGCCTTCTCGAGCGAGAACTGGGGGCGCCCGGCGGATGAGGTCGGAAGTCTCATGAGCCTTTTTCTCGAAGCGCTCGACCGTGAGGTGGCGGAGCTCGATGAGAAGGGCGTGCGGCTGCGCTTCATCGGCGAGCGCCGCACGCTCCCGGTTCGGCTCCAGGCGCGCATCGCTGCCGCCGAGGAACGCACCGCGATGAATCGCGCGCTTGCGCTGCAGGTGGCGGTTGGCTACGGCGGGCGCTGGGATATAGTCCAAGCGGCTCAATCGCTTGCACGTGAATGCTCGAGCGGCGCCATTCGGCCGGAGGAAATCAGCGAAGAGCGCTTCGCGCTCTCGCTCTCGCTTGCCGCGCTCCCGGACGTGGACCTGCACATCCGCACCGGCGGCGAGCAGCGCATCAGCAACTTCCTGCTCTGGCACCTCGCCTATGCGGAGCTCTATTTCACATCGAGGCTGTGGCCGGACTTCTCGGTGACCGATCTCGAGGAGGCGCTCGAATTCTTCGCCACTCGCGAACGGCGCTTCGGGCAGCGGCCGGCAGCGGTCAGCGCCGCCCGGTGAACGAGGCACTGCGCAAGCGGGTCCTGACCGCCGTGGTGCTGGCCGCGGCGCTGCTCGCGATTCTCCTGTGGATGCCGCCCTGGGCCACCGTAGTGGTGATCACGGCGCTGCTGCTCGCGGGAGCCTGGGAGTGGTCGGCGTTCCTGCGGCTCTCGACTGCGGGTCGGAGGCTGGTTTACGTGGCGCTGGTGGCCCTGCTGCTGCCGCTCGCCTGGCGGATATCGGCGGACCCCGACCATCGCGGCCTGATCCTGGTCGCGGCCGTGCTCTGGTGGCTGACGGCGCTGCTCTGGATCCTGTTCGCGCCGCGGCGTGTGACCCCCCTGGCGGCCGGAGTGGCCGGGGTCCTGGCGCTGGTGCCCTCGTGGATGGCGCTGGTATGGCTTCGCTACGCGCCTCCGCACGGACAGTGGGTGCTGTTCGCATTCGTCCTGGTGTGGGTGGCTGACATCGGCGCGTTCTTCTTTGGCCGGCGCTATGGACGCATCCGCCTCGCCCCGGTGGTGTCTCCGGGCAAGACCTGGGAGGGCGTGCTGGGGGGAGTGGGCCTGAGCTCGCTGGTGGCGATCGGCGGCAGCGCCTGGTTTCACGTACCGCTGGCGGTCTTTCTGCCGCTGTGCCTCGCCACGGTCGCCTTCTCCGTCGTGGGGGATCTCACCGAGAGTCTCCTCAAGCGCTTTGCCGGCATGAAGGACAGCGGCACGGTGTTTCCCGGTCACGGCGGCGTCATGGATCGCATCGACAGCCTGACGGGTGCCGCCCCGGTGCTGCTGCTCGGTCTGACGCTGCTCAAGGTGGTCCCGTGAGCGGCGTCGCGGTGCTCGGCTCGACGGGCTCGGTCGGGGTGAGCACGCTCGATGTGCTCGCCCGCCACCCCGAGCGCTTCCGCCTCGTCGCCATCGCCGCCCATCGCAACGCCGCGCGCCTCGCGCAGCAGGTCATCGACTGGCAGCCGGCCTATGCCGCGCTCGCGGACGAGAGCGCGGCACACGAGCTCAGTGCACTCGTGGGCGGCCGTGCGCCGCATACGCGCCTGCTCGCCGGTCCCGGCGCGCTCGAGGAGATCGCCTCACTCGGCGAAGTGGACTGCGTGATGGCGGCCATCGTCGGCGCCGCGGGACTGCGCTCGACGCTCGCCGCCGCGCGCGCCGGTAAGCGCCTGCTGCTCGCCAACAAGGAATCGATGGTGATGGCGGGACCGCTGCTGCTGCAGGCAGTGCGCTCGGCGGGTGCCACGCTGCTGCCGATCGACAGCGAGCACAACGCGATCTTCCAGTGCCTGCCTCCGACTGCGCGCACCGGCGAGGCGCCGCCGGGACTGAAGCGCGTGCTGCTCACCGCCTCGGGCGGCCCGTTTCGCGAATTGCCCGGCGAGGCGCTCGACTCGGTGACGCCCGAGGCCGCCTGCGCCCATCCCAACTGGGTCATGGGCCGCAAGATCTCGGTCGACTCGGCGACCCTCATGAACAAGGGGCTCGAGCTCATCGAAGCCTGTCTGCTCTTCGGGCTGTCGCCTTCACAGGTGCAGATCCTCGTGCATCCGCAGAGCATCGTTCACTCGCTGGTCGAGTATGTCGACGGCTCGGTGCTGGCGCAGCTGTCCGCTCCCGACATGCGCACACCGATCGCGCATGCCCTGGCCTGGCCCGAGCGCATCGACTCGGGCGTGCAGTTCCTCGACCTGCTCAAGGTCGGGCGGCTCGACTTTCAGCCGCCCGACTACCAGCGCTTCCGCTGCCTCACTCTCGCGCAGGCGGCCGCGCGCGCCGGCGGACTGCAACCCGTGCTGCTCAATGCCGCGAACGAGGTGGCCGTGCAGGCATTCCTCGAGCGCCGATTGAACTTTCCCGGCATTGCGGCGGTCATTGAGGCCGTAGTCGAGCGTGGCGCGGGGGGCGCGATCGGTGCCCTGGAGGACGTGCTGGCCGTCGATGCCGAGGGGCGGCAACGGGCCTTCGAGCGGATCGGCGGCATTACAAGAAGTGACTCGGTGAGGGGCGCTCGCGCATGAGCCTGTTCTGGTACGTCTTGTGGTTCGTGGTCGCCGTGGGCCTGCTGGTGACGGTGCACGAATTCGGCCATTTCTGGGTCGCCCGGCGGCTCGGGTTCAAGGTGCTGCGCTTCTCCGTCGGCTTCGGCAAGCCGCTCCTCAAGTGGACGGTGGGACCCGATGAGATCGAGTACGTCGTGGCGGCCGTCCCGCTCGGCGGCTACGTCAAGCTCCTCGATGAGCGCGAAGGTCCGGTCGAGCCTGCGGATCTCGCGCGCTCCTTCACTCGCCGGCCGCACTGGCAGCGCATCGTGGTGCTGCTCGCCGGACCTTCCTTCAACATCCTGTTTGCGGTGCTGGTCCTGTGGGGCATGTTCTGGGCGAGCGGCGTCAACGAGGTGCGGCCGATCGTCGGGGATGTGACCACCGGCTCGATCGCCGCCGCCGCGGGCTTGAGGAGCGGGGATGAGATTCGCGCCATCAACGGCGCCGCGGTGAGCGGCATGCGCGATGTGGTGTTCGACCTGCTCGATGCCATGAGCTCGCATGGCGAGGCGGATCTCAGCGTCACCGGTTCGAGCGGCGAGCCGCGTCTCGTCAGGCTCCTGGTGACGGACGCGGCCACGCGCCGGCGGCTCACCGAGCCGAGCGAGTTGCTGCGCGGACTCGGTTTTGCCTTCTGGCCGCCGATGCCCGCGGTGCTCGGCAAGGTGCAGCCGGGCGGTCCCGCCGCGCGCGCGGGACTTGCCGCAGGCGATGAGATCCTCGCCATCGACGGTGCGCCGGTCGCCAACTTCCACGACATCGTGGCGCAGCTCAGTGCGCGCCCCGGTGAGCGCGCGACGGTCGATTACCGGCGCGCCGGCGTCGCCGCCAGCACCAGCGTGCAGGTGGGGAGCGATGACGTCGCAGGCAGGCGCGTGGGCCGCATCCACGTCGAGCCGCCGGCGATGCCGAAGACTTATCCGGAGTCGATGCGCACGCACATCTCGCTCTCGGTGGGGGGCGCGCTGGCGCGCGCCGGCACCGAAGCCTGGGACATGAGCCTGCTGCAGGCGCGGCTCTTCTGGCGCATGGTGCTCGGGAAGGTATCGCTCAAGAACCTGAGCGGTCCGCTCTCGATCGCGGAATTCGCCGGGGACTCGGCCGAGGCGGGCCTGTCGGCCTTCCTCGGCTTCCTGGTTCTGATCTCACTGTCGCTCGCGTTCCTCAACCTGCTGCCGATCCCGATTCTCGATGGCGGACAGATCGCCTTTCAGCTGGTCGAGTGGCTGAAGGGGAGCCCGCTCTCGGAGCGGACCCAGGCGTTCGGCCAGCAGGTGGGAATCGCGTTGCTCATCGTCCTGATGGGTGTGGCGCTGTACAACGACATTGCGCGCCAGTTCGGTTGAGGGGCTACAAGACTCGCCGTCGCAGCGGCGGTGGTGCTGAAGACCGCGCAGGTCTGCAGCTCTCGAATAATGCAAGGCAAAGCAAAGCGCCCCCCTGAGGGCGCGCGGAAGGCGGGAAGGCACTTGGGGTTTACAGCATGAAGTGGCGCGTCGTCCTGGCGGCGCTCGTCCTGGCATTGCGGGCGGTCACGACGTTGGCACAGACGCCGGCCGAGGCGGATTTCACCGTGGGTGATATCCGTGTCGAGGGCCTGGCGCGCGTCTCGGAAGGCACTGTTTACAACTACCTGCCGGTCAACATCGGCGACCGGCTGACGCCACAGCGCGTGCGCGAGGCGATCCGCGCCCTCTACTCGACCGGCTTCTTCCGCGACGTGCAGCTGCGCCGCGATGGCAACACGCTGGTGGTGGTGGTGGCCGAGCGGCCGTCCATCGAAAGCTTCGAGATCACCGGCAACAAGGACATCAAGACCGAGGATCTGCAGAAGTCGCTCCGTGGGGTGGGACTCGCCACCGGCAAGACCTTCGACCGCTCGGTGCTCGAGGACGTCACGCAGTACCTCACCGACCAGTACTTCGCCCGCGGCAAGTACGGCGTGCGAATCGATACCAAGGTGGAAGAGGAGACCGGCAACCGCGTCAAGATCAAGGTCGAGGTCAAGGAGGGCTCGCGCGCCAAGATTCGCCAGATCAACATCGTCGGCAATACGCGCTTCAAGCCGCAGCAGATTCTCGACACGCTCGAGCTCAAGACCCCGAACTGGCTCTCCTGGTACAAGCAGGACGACCGCTATTCGCGCGAGTCGCTCCAGGGCGACCTGGAGAAGGTGCGCAACTTCTACATGGACCGGGGCTACGCCAACTTCCAGCTCGAATCGACCCAGGTGGCGATCACGCCCGAGAAGGAAGACATCTTCATCACCATCAACGTCGAGGAAGGGCAGGTCTACAAGCTCTCGGGGATCAAGCTCGCAGGCACCTTCGTCGTGCCGCAGGCCGAGCTCGAACGGCTGGTGCTGGTGCACCCCGGCGAGATCTTCGACCGCAAGCTCATCACCGCGACCCAGGAGCTGATGCAGAACCGCATGGGCCGCGATGGCTATGCCTTCGCGAAGGTCGAGCCCGTGCCGACCGCCGATAACGCCAATCACACGGTCGCGCTCACCTTCTTCGTCGACCCGGGTAACCGCGTCTACGTGCGCAACATCAGTTTCTCGGGCGTGACGCGCATCAACGACGAGGTACTGCGGCGCGAGATGCGTCAGCTCGAGGGTGGCTGGCTGTCGAACGTCGCGCTCGAGCGCTCCAAGCAGCGCATCCAGCGCCTGCCTTACGTGAAATCCGTCGAGTTCGAGACCACTCCGGTCTCAGGCGTCCCCGACCAGGTGGACGTCAACTACAAGATCGAGGAGGGCCCGGCCTCGCAGCTCTCCGGCGGCATCGGCTACTCGGCGCTGTACAAGTTCCAGCTCAACGGCAGCTTCGCCGACGCCGACTTTCTCGGCACCGGCGAGCGCATTGCGCTCGAGCTCAACGGCGGCGCTTTCAGCAAGGTGTACTCGCTGGCTTGGACCAACCCTTATACCAACATCGACAATCTGCAACGCACGCTGTCGGTGAGCTATCGCGACGTCACGCAGTTCGTCTCCTCCTCGTCGAATTTCTCCTCCAAGACGCTCTCCGCCGGCCCGACCTGGGCTTATCCGATCACTGAGACCATGTACCTGCGCTTCGGCGCCGTGTTCGAGGACTCGCAGCTGCTCACTAATTCGCTCTCGAGCTCCGAGCAGGCGCTGCAGTGGGTGCAGACGAATGGCCACCCCTACGAGCGCCTGGCGCACGATGACGCCAGCAACAACGACTACGTGTTCTACGGCACCAACTTCAGCAATATCCAGGCGGTGGTGGGCTGGGACTGGGACACGCGCAACCGCACTCTGTTTGCCGACCGCGGCATGCATCAGTCGATCAGCTACTCGATCACCACGCCCAACAGCGACGTGCATTATTACGTCGCTGACTACCAGTTCCTGCGCTACGTGCCGCTCGGGCGCCTATTCACGCTGTCCTTCCTCGAGGGGGTCGACTACGGCGGGCCGCTGCGCAACACCACGGGGATTCCGCCGTACCGCGAGTTCTTCGGCGGCGGCCCTGACAATGTGCGCGGTTTCCGGGAGGGCCTGCTCGGCCCGCGCGACCAGTTCGGCAATCCCTACGGTGGCAACCTGCGCATCACCAGCCAGAACGAGCTGATCCTGCCGATGCCGGCAAAGTTCGCGCAGACGGCGCGGGCGAGTATCTTCTACGATATGGGCGGGATCTACTCGACTGGCTCGAAGCTGCAGTTCTTCGGCCCGGACAACATTACGCCGGCCGATTGTCAGTCAGGTCATGACTGCTACCGCTTCATCGGCCTCTCGAACCTCAAGCGCTCGGTCGGGGTGTCGGTCACCTGGCTGGCCCCCATCGGGCTATTCCGCTTCAGCCTGGGACTGCCGCTGAACGCCAGGCGGGGCGACGGCATCACCACCTGGGGCGATGAGACCGAGGTCTTCCAGTTCTCCGTCGGGCAGGCGTTTTGAGTTAAAGCGCCTATACGCTCGGCGGGGCTTAAGCGATACTTGGCGTTTAGCCGCGGCCATTCGGCGGCGGCGCGCAAAAATCCGAGGGGTTAACAGGTGGGTGTTTCCGTGAAGCGTTCGAGTTTCTCCAAGTGGGTCGTAGGAATGGTGGCAGCGGCGGGAGCGCTCGGCGCGCTGCCGGCGTGGGCCGAGGGCAAGATGGCGGTGGTCGACTTCCAGCGCCTGGCGCAGGAGTCCCCGCAGGGCAAGGCCATCATGGAGTCGATGCGCGCGGAGTTCTCTCCCCGCGAGCGTACGCTGCAGGCACAGATGCAGGCGCTCAAGGCCAAGCAGGACAAGCTGCAGAAGGACGCAGCGACCATGACGGAGGATCAGCGGGTTCGTGCCGAGAAGGAATTGCGCGACGGCGAGCGCGACTTCGAGCGTGCCCGCGGCGAGCTGCAGGACGATGTCACCGCACGGCGCAACGAGGAGATGTCGCGGCTGCAGCGCACCCTCATCGAGGAAGTGCGCGGCTACGCCAAGGCGCAGAACCTCGACCTGGTGGTGAGCGGCGAGGCGGTGCTTTACGCCACGCCGGCCTACGACATCACACCCGCGGTTCTCACCGCTCTGCAGTCGCACGCGGCCACGACCCCGGCGGCATCGCCCGCCAAGCCGGCGACCCCGACTCCGAAGCCAAACCCCTGAGGCTCTGAGAGTCACCGCTCGGCAAGGCGGTTCGCCATGTCCGTCTCGCTGGGAGAGCTCGCGGTGCGCTTTGGGTGCGAGCTGCGGGGCGACCCCGAGGCGCGCGTCGAGCGCGTCGCGACGCTCGCCAACGCCGACGGCACCGCGCTCGCCTTTCTCGCCAACCCGCGCTATCGGCCGCAGCTCGCGGGCACGCGGGCCGCGGCGGTAGTGCTCAAGCCGGAAGCCGCCGCCGACTGCCCGACGCCGGTGCTGCTCGCCGACAATCCCTACGCCACCTACGCGCGCATCGCGGCGGTGCTGTACCCGAGTCCCGCGGCGCCCCCCGGCGTGCATCCGACGGCGCAGGTGGCCGCGGGCGCGCGGATCGATGCTTCAGCCCATGTCGGTCCCTTCAGCTGCGTGGGCGCGGGCGCGGTGATCGGCGCGCGCTGCTTCGTCGGCCCCCTGTGCGTGCTGGAGGAGGGGGTGACACTCGGGTCCGACGTGCGCCTCACGGCGCGCGTCACGCTCTGCCGCGGGGTGACGATCGGCGCGCGCAGCGTGCTGCAGCCGGGCGCAGTGCTCGGCGGCGACGGTTTCGGCTTCGCCCCCGAGCGCGGCCGCTGGCTCAAGGTGCCGCAGGTGGGCGCGGTGCAGGTCGGCGCCGATGTCGAGATCGGCTGCAACACCACCATCGACCGCGGCGCCATCGAGGACACGGTGATCGAAGAGGGGGTCAAGCTCGACAACCTCATTCAGATCGGGCACAACGTGCGCGTCGGCGCGCACACCGCCATCGCCGCCTGCACCGGAGTTTCCGGCAGCACCGTCATCGGCAAGCGCTGCATGATCGGCGGCCACGTGGGATTCGCGGGACACATCAACATCGCGGACGACGTCGTCATCACCGGCTACTCGGCCGTGAGCAGGTCGATCGCGACCGCCGGGGTATACTCGAGCACTCTGCCGTACGAGGAAGCGCGCACCTGGCGGCGGCTGGTGGCGCGCTTCAAGCGCAGCGGCCTGCTCGAGGCGCGCGTGCGCAGACTCGAGCGCGCCGCCGGACTCGATTCCAGGCAGGAAGACGACACCCATGACTGAGCCCATCCAACTCGACATGCAGGCGATCCTCGAGCGTCTGCCGCACCGCTACCCCTTCCTGCTGGTCGATCGGGTGCTCGAGTGCCGCCCCGGCGAGAGTATCCGCGCGCTGAAGAACGTCACCTACAACGAGCCGTATTTTCCCGGGCACTTTCCCCACCGGCCGGTGATGCCGGGGGTGATCATCATCGAGGCGCTGGCGCAGACCGCCGGGATCCTGTGCTTCGTCACCGCGAATGTGATTCCCGACGAGGAGACGCGCTTCTATTTCGTCGGCATCGACAAGGCCCGTTTTCGCAAGCCGGTCGTTCCCGGTGACCAGCTGTTGCTGACGGCGCAGCTGCAGCGCTCGCTGCGCGGCATCTGGAAGTTCTCGACCGTGGCGCTGGTCGGCGACACGGAGGTGGCGCACGCGGAGATGATGGTGGCGCCGGAGACCAGCCGGTGATCGATGCGCGCGCGGTGGTCTCGAGCGAGGCGCGCCTGGCGCAGGACGTCACGGTGGGTCCGTTCACGGTGATCGGTCCCGGAGTCGAGATCGGGCCGCGCACCATCATCGGTCCACACGCGGTGATCAACGGGCCGACGGTGCTCGGCGCCGACAATCACGTGTTCCAGTTCGCCTCGATCGGCGATGCGCCGCAGGACAAGAAGTATCGCGGCGAGCCCACGCGGCTCGCCATCGGCGATCGCAACGTGTTCCGCGAGTTCTGCACCGTCAATCGCGGCACCACCCACGACAAGGGGATCACCCGCATCGGCGATGACAATCTCTTCATGGCCTGCGCGCACGTCGCGCACGATTGTCAGGTGGGCAACCAGACCGTGTTCGCCAACGGTGCAGTGCTCGGCGGCCACGTCGAGGTCGGCGACTGGGTGATCCTCGGCGGCCTCTCCGCCGTGCATCAGTTCGCCAAGGTCGGCGCGCACGCCTTTCTCGCCGGCGGCTCGATGGTGCGCGAGGACGTGCCTCCCTATGTGATGGTCGCCGGCGACCCGGCGAAGCCGCACGCGGTGAACGCCGAGGGTTTGAAGCGCCGCGGGTTCAGCGAGGATCAGATCCGCGCCATCCGCGATGCGTATCGGACGCTCTACCGCTCGGACCTGAAGCTCAAGGAGGCGCTGGCGCGCCTCGAGCCGATCGCCGCCCAGCGCTCCGAGATCCGGTCCTTCGTCGACTTCATCCACGGCTCTACCCGCAGCATCGTTCGATGAGTGCAGCGCCGCTGCGCGTCGGCATCGTGGCCGGCGAGCACTCCGGGGACCAGCTGGGTGCGGCGCTGATCGCGGCACTGCGCGAGCGCTGCGGGCCGCTCGAGTGCTTCGGAGTGGCGGGCCCCAGGATGATCGCCGCCGGCTGCGAAGCCTGGGCGCCGTCGGAGAGTCTCTCGGTCATGGGTCTCGCCGAGGTGCTCCTGCATCTGCCACGGCTGCTGCGCCTGAGGGGCGAACTCACGCGGCGCTTCACCGCCGCCCGACCGGATGTCTTCGTCGGCATCGACTCGCCGGAGTTCAATCTCACCCTCGGGCGGCGGCTGAAGCGCGCCGGGATCCGCTGCGTGCAGTACGTGAGCCCCCAGGTGTGGGCCTGGCGGCGGGGGCGGGTGCGGACCATTGGCCGCGACAGCGACCTGGTGCTGTGCCTGCTGCCGTTTGAGAAGAGCTTCTACGAGGAGCACGGGATGGCTGCCGAGTTCGTCGGCCACCCGCTCGCCGATCAGATTCCGTTCGACATCGATGCGGGCGCTGCGCGGCGCGCCCTGGGGATCGCGCCCGAGCGGCGCGTGATCGCAGTGCTCCCGGGGAGCCGGCTGGCGGAGGTCTCGCGGCTCACCCGGCCGTTCGCATCCGCTGCCGCCTGGATTCAGGCCCGCCGGCCGGAGTTCACCTTCCTCGCACCCATGGCGTCCTCAGCCGTGCGCGAGCGCTTCGAGAGGGAACTCGCGCAAGCGCCCGAAAGAACGGACATTCTCCTCGTCGAAGGGGAGGCGCAGCGGGTGCTCGCGGCCGCGGATGCGGCCATCGTGGCCTCGGGGACGGCGACCCTCGAGACCTTACTCTCCGGCAAGCCCATGGTGGTGGGGTATAAGGGGAGCTGGCTGACTTATCTGCTGGTACGTACGCTTGGGCTCGTCAAAGTGCCGTACTTCTCACAACCGAATCTCCTCGCCGGACGGGCTCTGGTGCCGGAGTTCCTGCAGGGGCAGGTTACGGGGGCTGCGCTCGGCTCGGCGCTCCTGCGCGAGCTCGCCGAGCCCGCCCACCTCGCGCAGCTGCGCAGCGAGTTCGACCGTATCCACCGCACGCTCCGCCAGGGCGGAGCGCAGCGCGCCGCGGCAGCCGTGCTCGCCTGCGCGGGCCGTGCGGACGGCTCCTCCACCGGGTGAGCGCGGTGCTCAGGTTGCCGGGCGCGGCGCGGGCGCGGGTAGCGGGAGTCGATGAGGCCGGGCGCGGGCCGCTCGCGGGACCGGTGGTCGCCGCCGCCGTCATCCTCGATCCGCGGCGGCGCATCCGCGGGCTCGCGGACTCCAAGGTTCTGAGCGCGGCTGAGCGCGCGCGGCTCGCGCCCATCATCCGCAGCCGCGCGCTCGCCTTTGGTATCGGCTGGGCCGACCGCGACGAGATCGACTCGCTCAATATCTTCCAGGCGACGATGCTCGCCATGCGCCGCGCGCTGCTGGCCCTGCCGGTCGCTCCAACGCACGTGCGCATCGACGGCAATCGGTGCCCGCACCTCGGCGACCTTTCCTTCGGCTGCAGCTTCGAGGCGATCGTCGGCGGCGATGCGCGCGTCGCGGCGATCAGCGCCGCCTCGATCCTCGCCAAGACCTGTCGCGATGCGATGATGGAGGCGCTGGATGTCTGTTACCCGGGCTTCGAGCTCGCGAGCCACAAGGGCTACTGCACTCCCGGGCACCTGGATGCGCTGCGTGGCCGGACACCTTCGCCCCTGCACCGCCGCTCCTTCAGCCCGGTGCGCTGCCGCCTGAGCGATGAGGACGCGGACGAGGACGAGGCGCTGCTCGAGCTGCTGACGCTGCAGGCGCGGGAGTCGCCCTGATGGCCGTCGGCTTCATTCACCTGCGCCTGCACAGCGAGTACTCCCTCAGCGACAGCGTGGTGCGCATCCCGGAGCTCGTGGCCGCGGTGGCCGACGCGGGAATGCCGGCGGTGGCGGTCACCGATCAGAACAACCTCTTCGCCATGGTGAAGTTCTATCGCGAGGCGCTGCAGCGCGGGATCAAGCCCATCATCGGCGTGGATCTCTCGGTGCGCGAGGAGGGCGAGCGGCGCGAGCCGAGCCGCGTCACGCTGCTCTGCCAGACGCAGCAGGGCTATCGCAACCTCGCCCGGCTCCTGAGCCGCGCCTATCTCGAAAGCCGCGAGCGCGGTGTGCCGCGCATCGAGCGCGCCTGGCTGACTCCCGAGGTGCTCACCGGACTGATCGCCCTCTCCGGCGCACTCGAGGGGGACGTCGGCCGCGCGCTGGTCAACGGCCGCGAGGCGGACGCGGAGCGTGCGCTCGAGTACTGGCGCAGTCTCTTCCCCGGCCGCTATTACCTCGAGCTGCAGCGGCTCGGGCGGCAGTTCGAGGAGAGCTACATCGCCGGCGCCGTCGCACTCGCCGCCCGTCAGCAGCTGCCGGTGGTAGCCACCAACGACGTGCGCTTTCTCGAGGCGGATGAGTTCGAGTCTCACGAGGCGCGTGTCTGCATTCACGACGGGGCGCTGCTCGCCGACGCTGCGCGCGTGCGCCGCTACACCCGCCAGCAATACCTGCGCAGCCCCGCGGAGATGTCCGCGCTGTTCGCGGATCTGCCCGAGGCGCTGGCCAACTCGGTGGAGATCGCGCGCCGCTGCAGCCTGACACTCAACCTGGGGGAGGCGCGGCTGCCGCAGTATCCGGTGCCCGACGGGGTCAGCACCGAGGAGTTCCTGCGCGCGCAGGCGCGGCGGGGTCTCGAGTCGCGCTTTCCCGCAGGAGTGGGCGCTGCGTACCACGAGCGCCTCGCCACCGAGCTCGGCGTCATCTGCCAGATGGGCTTCGCCGGCTACTTCCTCATCGTCGCCGACTTCATCCGCTGGGCGCGCGAGAACGGTGTGCCGGTGGGCCCGGGGCGCGGCTCCGGGGCCGGATCGCTGGTCGCCTACAGCCTGAACGTCACCGACCTCGATCCGCTCGAGCACGAGCTGCTGTTCGAGCGTTTCCTCAATCCCGAGCGCATCTCGATGCCGGACTTCGACATCGACTTCTGCATGGATGGGCGCGACCGGGTGATCGACTACGTCGCGCAGCGCTACGGACGCGAGCGCGTCTCGCAGATCATCACCTACGGCACCATGGCGGCCAAGGCCGTGGTGCGCGACTGCGGGCGCGTGCTCGGCATGACCTACGGCTACGTCGATCGCATCGCCAAGCTCATCCCCTTCGAGCTCGGCATCACACTCGATGACGCCCTGGAGAAGGAGCCGGAGCTCAAGCGCCTCTACGAGGCCGAGGACGAGGTGAAGGGTCTCATCGACCTGGCGCGCTCGCTCGAAGGCCTGACGCGCAATGCCGGCATGCACGCGGGCGGTGTGGTGATCGCGCCCTCGGTACTCACCGACTTCGCGCCGCTTTATTGCGATACCTCCGGTGGCAGTGTCGTCACCCAGTTCGACAAGGACGACGTCGAAGCCGCGGGTCTCGTCAAGTTCGATTTCCTCGGCCTGCGAACCCTGACGATCATCGACCGCGCGGTGCGCATCATCAATCGCAGCGCCGCGCCCGGCAGCGCGCCGCTCGAGATCCGCACATTGCCGATGGACGATGCGCCTACCTACGCCTTGCTCAAGTCCTGCCGCACCACGGCGGTGTTCCAGCTCGAATCGCGCGGCATGAAGGACCTGATCCGGCGGCTCCAGCCCGACTGCTTCGAGGAGGTGGTGGCGCTGGTGGCGCTCTTCCGTCCGGGACCCCTGCAGTCGGGGATGGTGGACGACTTCATCAACCGCAAGCACGGGCGCAGTGATGCGCCCATCGACTATCTGCACCCGCGTCTCGAGCCGATCCTCAAGCCCACCTACGGCGTGATCCTCTATCAGGAACAGGTGATGCAGATCGCTCAGGCGCTCGCCGGCTACACGCTCGGTGGCGCCGACCTGCTGCGCCGCGCGATGGGCAAGAAAAAGCCGGAGGAGATGGCGCAGCAGCGCTCGGTGTTCATCGACGGGGCGGTGGCGCGCGGCGTGCGCCAGGGCCTCGCCGAGCACATCTTCGATCTGATGGAGAAGTTCGCGGGCTACGGCTTCAACAAGTCGCATTCGGCCGCCTACGCGCTGCTCGCCTATCAGACCGCTTATCTCAAGGCACATTATCCCGCGGAGTTCATGGCCGCGGTGCTGTCGGCGGACATGGACCACACCGACAAGGTGGTGACCTTCATCAAGGAGTGTGCCGACATGGGCCTCGAGGTCCTGCCGCCCGACGTCAACACCTCGCGCTATGAGTTCTCGGCGGACGGCGAGCGCAGCATCCGTTATGGCCTCGGAGCGGTGCGCGGCGTCGGGGCGGGGGCGGTCGAGGGGTTGATCGAGGAACGCAGCGCGCGCGGCCCGTATCGGAGCCTGGAAGACCTGTGCCGGCGGCTCGACCTGCAGAAGGTGAACCGCCGCGTGCTCGAGGCGCTGCTGCGCTCCGGCAGCCTCGACCAGCTGGGGGAGAACCGCGCGACGCTCATGGATCGGCTGCCCGCGGCGATGCAGCTCGGCGATCAGAACACGCGCGCCCACGCCGCCGGACAGGACGACATGTTCGGAGGCCTCGGCGCCGTCGAGCGCCCGACCCCCGGTGCGCCGCGCTCATCGCTCCCGGAGTGGAGCGAGACGGTGCGGCTGGCCGGCGAGCGCGAGACGCTCGGCCTCTACCTCACCGGGCACCCGCTGATGCGCTTCGAGCCGAGCCTGCCGCGCTTCGTCTCGCATCGCATCGGCGACCTGATCGGCGACCGGCCGGTGGCGGGCTTCGAGCCGGGACGACCCGGCGCGGGCAGGCCGGTTACGGTGGCGGGCCTGATCGATGAGGTGCGCAAGCGCGGCCCGCGCGTCATCCTGACGCTCGATGATCGCACCGGGCGGCTCGAGGTCATGCTGTTCGAGGAGACCTGGGCACGACACCGCGACCTCGTCGTGAAGGACGCGCTGGTGCTGGTGGAAGGAACGCTGCGTTTCGATGAGTTCAGCGACTCGTGGCGGCTCGCGGCGCGGCGCATCAGCGAGCTCGAGGAGCTGCGCTCGCGCTGCGCGCAGCGCCTGGTGCTCAGGTGCTCGCACGCCGAGCTGCCGCGCGTGAGTGAGAGGCTCGCGCAGATCCTCGAGCCCTGGCGCGGAGGCAATTGCCCGATCACCATCGAGTACACCGGCGCCGCCGCCAGCGGCGCGCTCAATCTGAGCACCGAGTGGTGCGTGCGCCCCGGTCAGCAGCTCATCGAGCAACTCGAGGGGCTGGTCGGCAACGGCGCGCTGCAGGTGGTATACGCCGCTCCCTCCGGGAGTCCCGCAGGGGTCGCCGGCGCCGACGGGCGCTGAGCCAACCAACTTGCGCAGCAGTGCGCGCCTTACGTAATCTCGCCCGCTCATGGCCGTCTCCTTCCTCGACTTCGAACAACCGATCGCCGAGCTCGAAGCGAAGATCGAGGAGCTCAAGCACGTCACCTCGGAATCCGAGATCAACCTGCAGGATGAGATCGGGCGGCTGCAGGCCAAGAGCCGCCAGCTCACGCAGAGCATCTTCGCGAGCCTCACTCCCTGGCAGATCACGCAGCTTGCCCGCCATCCCCACCGCCCCTACACCCTCGACTACGTGAATGCCATCTGCAGCGAGTTCCACGAGCTGCATGGCGATCGCATGTACGCCGACGATCTCGCGATCGTCGGTGGCCTGGCCCGCATCGATGAGCGCGCGGTGGTGCTCATCGGCCATCAGAAGGGGCGGGACACCAAGGAGCGCGTGCGGCGCAACTACGGCATGCCCAAGCCCGAGGGCTACCGCAAGGCGCTGCGCCTCATGCGGCTCGCCGAGCGCTTTGGCCTGCCGCTGGTGACGCTGATCGACACCCAGGGCGCCTACCCGGGAGTCGGCGCGGAGGAGCGCGGGCAGAGCGAGGCGATTGCGCGCAATCTCTTCGAGATGTCGGTGCTGCGCGTGCCGATCGTGACCGTCGTGACCGGCGAAGGAGGCTCGGGCGGGGCGCTGGCGATCGGCGTGTGCGACCGCCTGATGATGCTTCAGTACAGCACCTACTCGGTCATCTCGCCCGAGGGCTGCGCCTCGATCCTGTGGAAGAGCCAGGACAAGAAGGAGGTGGCGGCCGAGTCGCTCAATCTCACCGCCGACCGGCTGCACAAGCTCGGCCTCGTGGATGAAGTGCTCGAGGAGCCCCTGGGCGGCGCCCATCGCGACCCGGCCGCGATCGCGGCGCGTCTCAAGGCCGCACTGATTCGCGCGCTGGATGAGCTGGATGCGCTGCCGCGCGATCAGCTGCGCGCCGCACGCGCCGCCAAGATTGCCGCCTTCGGCGTGTTCTCCGAGACAACCTGAGCGGCGCGCGACGGCGTGAGCTCTCCGGCTGAGGACTTCGGCGCGCGCTGGCTCGAGGGGCGCCTCCGGGAGCTGCTTACCGCCTTTCCCGATCTCGCGCTGTGCGTCGCCTTCTCAGGCGGCCCCGACTCAAGCGCGCTGCTCGCCGCCCTCGCGCAGCTCAGACACCGGCCGCGCGCGCTGCGCGCGGTGCACGTCGACCACGGCCTGCATCCCGACTCGGCCGTGTGGGGGGCCCGCGCCCTCGAGATCGCCGGCTCACTCGGCGTCCCCTGCACCGTGCGCAGGATCCGCATCGAGCGCCGCCGTGGCGAGTCACCGGAAGCCGCCGCGCGTGCCGCCCGCTACGGCGAGCTCGGCGCCGCGCTCGCCGAGGGTGAGGTGCTGCTCACGGCCCACCACGAGGACGATCAGCTCGAGACGGTGCTGCTGCAGCTGCTGCGCGGTGCCGGTGTCGCAGGTCTCGCCGCGATGCCCGAGGTGATGCGCTTCGCGCGCGGCTGGCTGGTGCGGCCGCTCCTCACGCGCTCGCGGGCGCAGCTCCTCGCCTGGGTGAGAGGCTCAGGTCTCGAATGCCTCGAGGATCCGAGCAATGTCGATGAGCGCTTCGATCGCAATTTCCTGCGGCAGCGAGTTCTGCCGGTCATCGCCGAGCGCTGGCCGGCTGCGGGCGCGACGGTGCATCGCTCGGCGCGCCATGCCGCCGAGGCCCAGCGGCTGCTCGATGAGCTGGCGCAGGCGGACCTGCGAACCGCGCGGCACGGGGAGGCCCTCGCCGCAAGCGCGGTGCGCGCGCTTCCCATCGACCGCCGCCGCAATGCGCTGCGATTCTGGATCAGCGCCCGCGGCCAGCCGGTGCCCCCGGCCGCGCGACTGAATGAGATCGCCGGCTCCCTGCTCGCCGCCCGCGCCGATGCGCAGCCGTGCGTCGAGTGGTCCGGCGGCCGGGTGGAGCGCGATGCGGGCCTCCTCACGCTGCGGCGTGGTGCGCCTGCACGGCGCGGCGCGGCGGCCGATGCCGCCCCGGCGCGGGCCGAGATCGGCTGGCGCTGGCGGGTCGCGCCCGTGTGCACATTGCCCGACGGCCTGGGAGAGCTCGAGCTGCGGCCCGAGTCGCAGGGCCCGCTCGATCTGGGCGCACTCAGGGCCAGCCTGACGGTCCGCTGGCGGCAGGGCGGGGAGCGGCTGGCGGTCCATGCGGGACGGCCCCGGCGGGCCCTCAAGAGCCTGCTGCAGGAGGCGAGAGTGCCGGTGGGCGAGCGCGCGCGCCTGCCACTCGTCTTCGCCGGCGACCGGCTGGTCGCGGTGGCGGATCTTTGGCTCGATGAGTCGGTGCAGGCGGGTTCGGCGGCACGCCGCCGCGCACGGCTCGTGTGGAAGCGTCCCGAGATGTGATAACCTGCTGGCCCGTCGTCGTTCTGCCCTCCTGCGGCAGCGACTTCACGCGACGGGTAATCCTGAGCTCTATGACGCGATTCGTATTCGTCACCGGCGGCGTCGTGTCCTCCCTTGGGAAGGGCATCGCTTCCGCCTCACTCGGTGCGATGCTCGAGGCCCGCGGCCTCAAGGTCGCGATGGTGAAGCTCGACCCGTATATCAACGTGGATCCGGGCACCATGAGCCCGTTCCAGCACGGCGAGGTCTTCGTCACCACGGATGGCACCGAGACCGATCTCGACCTCGGGCACTACGAGCGCTTCGTGCGCACCACCACCGGGCGTAACAGCAACTTCACCACCGGGCGCATCTACGAGCGCGTCATCGCCAAGGAGCGCCGTGGCGACTACCTCGGGGCCACCGTGCAGGTGATCCCCCACATCACGGACGAGATCAAGCGCTGCATCAAGCTCGGCGCGGACGGCTCGGACGTCTGCATGGTGGAGATCGGGGGCACCGTGGGCGACATCGAGTCGCTGCCTTTCCTCGAGGCGATCCGCCAGCTTGGAGTCGAGCTCGGCCGCAGCACCTGCGTGTATATGCATCTGACGCTCGTCCCGGTCGTGGGCGGCTCGAGCGAGGTCAAGACCAAGCCGACGCAGCACTCCGTCAAGGAGCTGCGCGGCATCGGCATCCAGCCCGATGTGCTGCTGTGCCGCTGCCGGCAGGCGCTGCCCGAGGAGCAGCGGCGCAAGATCGCGCTCTTTACCAATGTCGAGGAGCGCGCGGTGATTTCCGCGGTCGACGCCGACGACATCTACCGCATCCCGATGCTGCTGCACGAGCAGGGGCTCGACGACATCGTCGTCGACAAGCTGCGCCTCACGGTGCCGCCGACCGACCTTGCCGAATGGCGCCAGGTGGTGAGCGCCAAGGCCAACCCCGAAGGCCAGGTCGACATCGCCATGGTCGGCAAGTATGTGCAGATCCGCGACTCCTACCTCTCGCTGCACGAGGCGTTGATGCACGGGGGCCTCAAGAGCCGCACCCGCGTCAACATCCACTACGTGGAATCGACCGACATCGAGCAGCACGGCACCCACCGCCTCAAGGGGATGGACGCGATCCTGGTGCCGGGCGGCTTCGGTGAGCGCGGCATCGAGGGCAAGATCCAGGCGGTCCGCTACGCGCGCGAGCAGCACGTGCCCTATCTCGGCATCTGCCTGGGGATGCAGGTGGCGATCGTCGAGTACGGCCGCCACGTGCAGGGACTCACCGACGCCAACAGCACCGAGTTCAACCGCGCCACTCCACACCCGGTGATCGCGCTGATCTCCGAATGGCAGGACCAGATGCGCGGGGCGCAGCTGCGTACCGAGGCCTCCGAAAAAGGCGGCACCATGCGCCTCGGCGCCCAGGAGGTGCTGCTTGCGGCGGGCACCCGCGCGCGCGAGCTGTACGGCCGGGACGTCATCCTCGAGCGGCACCGCCACCGCTATGAGTTCAACAACAACTACCTCGAGCGCTATCGCCAGGCTGGCATGCGCTTCTCGGGCTTCTCGCGTGACGGACTGGTGGAAGTGATCGAGCTGCCGAGCCATCCGTGGTTCGTGGCGACGCAGTTCCACCCGGAGTTCACCTCCACTCCGCGAGACGGGCACCCGCTCTTCACCGGCTTCATCCGTGCCGCGCGCGCCCAGCGCGCCGCGCAGCTGCCGCAGGCGGCCGGCGCCTGAGCCGGCCTCGACGGCTCACCCCACCATGCAGCTCGCAGGACACGATGTCGGCATCGGCAGGCCTTTTTTCCTCATCGCGGGACCTTGTGTCATCGAGAGCCCGGCGCTTACCGAGGAGATCGCCGGGCGGCTGAAGGAGATCACCGGCCGCCTCCAGGTGCCCTTCGTCTTCAAAGCCTCTTTCGACAAGGCTAACCGCTCCTCGCGCGGCTCGTATCGGGGTCCGGGAATCGAGGCCGGCCTCAAGGTGCTCGAGGGCGTACGCAACCGGCTCCAGGTGCCGGTCCTGACCGATGTCCATGAGGACACTCCCTTGCAGGAGGTGGCCGCGGTCGTCGACGTGCTGCAGACGCCGGCCTTTCTTTGCCGGCAGACGAACTTCATCCTGAGCGTCGCCTCCCAGGGCAAGCCCGTCAACATCAAGAAGGGGCAGTTCCTCTCGCCCTGGGAAATGCGCAACGTGGTGGACAAGGCGCGCTCGACCGGCAACCAGGCGATCCTGGTGTGCGAGCGCGGCTTCTCCTTCGGTTACAACAACCTGGTTTCCGATATGCGCTCGCTGTCGATCATGCGAGACACCGGCTGTCCGGTGGTCTTCGATGCCACGCACTCGGTGCAGCTGCCAGGCGGGCAGGGCAGCTCTTCCGGAGGCCAGCGCGAGTACATTCCGGTGCTGGCGCGCGCGGCGGTGGCCGCCGGGGTCGCGGGGCTCTTCATGGAAACGCACCCCCGGCCCGCGGAGGCGCTCTCGGATGGTCCGAATGCCTGGCCGCTGGCGCGCATGGAGCCGCTGCTCACCACGCTCACCGCCCTGGATCGGGCCGTGAAGGCGGTTCCGTTCGAGGAGTCACTGTTATGAGCCGAATCACCGACATCCGCGGCCGCGAGATTCTCGATTCGCGCGGCAATCCCACGGTCGAGGTCGACGTGCTGCTCGACTCCGGCGCCCTCGGGCGTGCCGCCGTGCCCTCCGGCGCTTCCACCGGCACCCGCGAGGCGGTGGAGCTGCGCGATGGCGACAAGCAGCGCTATGGAGGCAAGGGCGTGCTCAAGGCGGTGGGGCACGTCAACACCGAGCTCAGGAGCGCGATTCTCGGCAAGGACCCGCGCGAGCAGGCGGCGATCGACGCGCGCATGATCGAGCTCGATGGCACCGACAACAAGGGGCGCCTCGGCGCCAACGCCATCCTCGGCGTGTCGCTCGCCACCGCGCGCGCCGCCGCCAACGACGCCCGCATCCCGCTCTACCGCTATCTGGCGCAGCTCGGCGGGCAGCCGCGCGATGCGGTCATGCCGGTGCCGCAGATGAACATCGTGAACGGTGGCGCACACGCGAATAACAGTCTCGACATTCAGGAGTTCATGGTGCTTCCGGTGGGCGCCCCGAGCTTCTGCGAGGCGCTGCGCTACGGGGCAGAGGTGTTTCACACACTGAAGAAGCTGCTCGCCGAGCGGGGGCTGTCGACCGCCGTGGGAGACGAGGGTGGCTTCGCGCCCAACCTCGAATCGAATGAGGCGGCACTCAAGCTCATCCTCGAGGCCATCGAGAAGGCCGGCTACCGTCCCGGGCGGGACGTGTACCTCGGCCTCGATGTGGCGAGCTCGGAGTTCTTCCGCGACGGCCGCTACGAGCTCGAGTCGGAGAAGCGCAGCTTCTCGGCCGCGGAATTTGCCGGCTATCTCGGGGATCTCGCCGCGCGCTATCCCATCATCACCATCGAGGATGGGATGAGCGAGGCGGACTGGGACGGCTGGGCTCAGCTCACGCGCGCGCTCGGGGCGAAGCACCAGCTGGTCGGCGATGACATCTTCGTCACCAACACGCGAATCCTCGCCGAGGCGATCGAGAAGCACATCGCCAACGCGATCCTGATCAAGCCCAATCAGATCGGCACCCTCACCGAGACGCTCGCCTGCATCGAGCTCGCCGACCGCGCCCGCTACAAGTCGGTGATCTCGCACCGCTCCGGCGAGACCGAGGACAGCACCATCGCCGACATTGCGGTCGCGACCGCCGCGACCCAGATCAAGACCGGGTCGCTGTCGCGGTCCGACCGCATCGCCAAGTACAACCAGCTGCTGCGCATCGAGGCCGAGCTCGGCACGGTGCGCTACGCGGGGCGGGATGCTTTCCCCATGAGAATCTGATGTCTGTTAGGCTCTCAGTCCCATGAAGTGGCTCGCCGCCGCCCTGGCCGTGGTCTTGATCCTGTTGCAGTACCGGATCTGGGTCTCCGACAACGGGGTGCGGCAGGTGGAGCGGCTGAAGACCGCGGTGGCGGCGCAAGAGACCGAAGATGCGCGGCTCGCCGACCGCAACCGCCAGCTGGCCGCCGAGGTCCGGGATCTCAAGACCGGCACGGCCGCGCTCGAGGAGCGCGCCCGCAGCGACCTCGGGATGATCTCCCACCGCGAGACCTTCTATCAGGTCGTGCCCGCCCGGCCCGCCGACACGTCCGCCCCGCCGACGCGGACCGCAGCGCGCTGAGCGGAGCGCTGCCGCTCCAGCGCAACCATGGCACTGAGCTTGCGACTCGAAGCGCCGCAGGCGACTTTCAGCCAATGAAGTATTGGCTTGTCATGCCGGCGGCGGGCTCCGGCAGGCGCTTCCAGGGCGATATCCCGAAACAGTACGCGCCCCTTCTCGGCAGGACCGTCATCGAATGGGCACTCGCGCCGTTCCTCGGCGATCCGCGCTGCTCGCATGCCGTGGTGGCGATCGCCGAGTCGGACGCGACCTGGCCGCGGGTGGCCGCGAACCTCGCGAGCGAGCGCCTCTCGGCGACCTCCGGAGGCGATGAGCGCAGCGTCTCGGTGCGCCGGGGACTTGCCGCACTCGCCGGGCGTGCCGACGCGGGCGACTGGGTGATGGTGCACGATGCGGCACGACCCTGCCTGGATCTGCGGGACATCGAGGCGCTCATCATGGCG
>DATGJR010000142.1:0-8030 GCA_035295065.1 Steroidobacteraceae bacterium | reverse complement strand
TTGCGGCCGAGGGGCACCTCGATCCGCGCGCAGCGCTCCGTGCGCTCTACGAGCAGGCCCACGAGCTCGGCGTCACGGTGCGTTTCGGGGTGGACGGGTACGCAGTGCCGCGCGCCGGTCGCGAGATCATCGACTGCACGGGCCTCTCGGCACGGCGTGCGCTTGCGGATCTGCGCGGGGTGCGCGGCGAGATGCTGCTGCTGCGCGCTCCCGAGCTGTCACTGTCGCGCCCGGTGCGCCTGCTCCATCCGCGGCTGCCGGTGTACGTCGTGCCGCGCGGGGAGGGGGTTTACATGATCGGCGCCACCATGATCGAGAGCGATGCCGCGACGCGCATCACCGCGCGCTCGCTCCTCGAGCTGCTGTCGGCGTGCTATGCGCTGCACCCGGCCTTCGGCGAGGCGGAGATCCTCGAGATGGGCTCGGGGGTGCGCGCCGCCTTTGCCGACAACCTGCCGCGGCTGCGCCGCGTGGCCGGAGTGCTCCACGTCAACGGTCTCTTCAGGCACGGCTTTCTGCTCGCACCGGCGCTCGCGAGCCGCGCTGCGCGGGTGGTGCTCGAGGGCGCCTGCTTTGCGGAGGTTATGGATGAGGATCCTCGTCAACGGCGTCTGGCGTGAGACCGAGTCGCGTGATCTTGCCGCGACGCTCGCGGAGCTCGGCTACGGCGGCCGCGTCATTACCACGGCGCTCAACGGCGAGTTCGTCGCCGCGGACACCCGCTCGCGCACGCCGCTCGCCGAAGGCGATCGCATCGAAGTGCTGGCGCCGATGCAGGGGGGTTGAATGCTGAAGCTCTACGGCGCCGAGCTCACTTCACGATTGTTGCTCGGGACCGCGCGCTATCCCTCGCCCGCGGTACTGACCGATGCGGTGCGAGCCGCGCGCGCCGAGGTCGTTACCGTCTCGTTGCGGCGCGAGTCGGGCGGGGAGCGCTCCGGCCAGGGCTTCTGGTCGCTGATCCGTGCACTCGGCGTGCGCGTGCTTCCCAATACCGCCGGCTGCCACTCGGTAAAGGAAGCGGTGACCACGGCGCACATGGCGCGCGAGGTCTTCGCGACGCCCTGGATAAAGCTCGAAGTCATCGGTGAGGACGACACGCTGCAACCGGACGTCTTCGGGCTCACCGAAGCCGCGCGCATCCTCTGTGCGGAGGGCTTCGAGGTCTTCCCCTATACGACGGAGGATCTGGTGGTGGCGGAGCGGCTGCTGGCTGCGGGCTGTCGCGTGCTGATGCCCTGGGGCGCACCGATCGGCTCGGGACGCGGACTCAACAACCTCTTCGGTCTCACGGCGCTGCGGGCGCACTTCCCCGAAGTGCCGCTCATCATCGATGCGGGGCTCGGGGTGCCCTCGCACGCCGCGCAGGGCCTCGAGCTCGGCTTCGACGCCGTGCTCATCAACACCGCCGTGGCGCAGGCGACGGATCCCGTGGCGATGGCGGGCGCATTCGCGCAGGCGGTGGCGGCCGGCCACGCCGCGCGGCTGGCAGGTCCCATCGAGCCGCGCAACTTTGCCGAGCCCTCGACCCCGGTGATCGGACAGGCATTTCTCGGATGATGCTGGCGCGCGTTTATCCGGTGGTGGACGGTGTCGACTGGATCGGCCGGCTCCTGCCACTCGGCGTGCGGCTGGTGCAGCTGCGCATCAAGGACCGCCCGGCCGCCGCGGTACGCGCCGAGGTGCGCAGGGCGCGCGCGCTGTGCGCCGCCGCGGGCGCGCAGCTCGTGGTCAACGACTACTGGGAAATCGCCCTCGCCGAGGGCTGTGACTTCGTGCACCTCGGCCAGGGAGACCTCGCGGCCGCGGACCTCGGGGCACTGCGCCGCGCGGGCGTGCGCATCGGGATGAGCACGCACGATGAGGCGGAGCTCGAGCGCGCACTCGCCGCCCGGCCGGACTACGTGGCACTGGGGCCGATCTACCCCACCCTCCTCAAGGTGATGCCCTGGCAGCCGCAGGGGCTCGAGCGCATCGGGGAATGGAAGCGCCGCATCGGTGAGCTACCCCTGGTGGCGATCGGGGGAATCACGCTCGAGCGTCTGGCGGGAATATTCGCGGCCGGGGCCGACGTCGCCGCCGTCGTGACCGACATCGTACGCAGCGATGATCCCGAGGCGCGCACGCGGGCCTGGCTCGAGGCCGCCCCGGTGGATGCCTCCCGTGAGGCGCCCAGGCGCCGCGCATGAGCGACCGGTACGCAAGACAGACGGTCCTGCCGCAGATCGGTCCGGCCGGGCAGGCTCGTCTCGGGCGCGCTTCGGTCGCCGTGGTGGGCGCGGGGGGTCTCGGATGCGCGCTGCTGCCGTACCTGGCCGCAGCCGGGGTCGGTCGCCTCGAGATCGTCGATCACGACCGGGTCGAGGAGTCGAACCTGCACCGTCAGCCTCTTTATCGCATGAGCGATCTCGGGCAACCCAAAGTGCTCGCGGCGCGCGCCGCGCTCCTCGGCCTCAATCCCGCGGTGCGAGTCGAAGCGCAACTCGAGCGCCTCGCCCCCGACAACGCGGCATCGCTCGTCGGCTCCTGCGACGTGGTGATCGATGCGGCCGACAGCTTTGCGGTCACCTACGTGCTGAGCGATGCCTGCGAGCGCGCCGGCAAACCCCTGGTGAGCGCCTCCGTGCTCGGTCTCTCCGGCTACGTCGGCGCCTTCTGTGGCGGCGCGCCGAGCTATCGGGCGGTATTCCCGGAGCTGCCGCCGAGTGCCGGCTCGTGCGCCGCATCCGGAGTCCTCGGAACCGCGGTCGCCGTCATCGGCACCCTGCAGGCGCACCTCACTCTCGCGATTCTCCTCGCCTGGGAGCCCTCGGTCCTCGGGCGGCTCATTCATGTCGACTTCCGTTCGCTGCACTTCGGTGGCTTCTCATTCACCGGGGCGCGCGCCGGCGGCGCACTCACCCTGCCTTTCATCGCCCCGGCGGAGGTCGCTGGCTCGGACATCGTCATCGACCTGCGCGGGATCGATGAGGCGCCGCAATCGCCATTTCCGCGGGCGCTGCGTCTCGGAGTCGAGGCGCTCGAGAGCGCCGCGCATCACTTCCCGCCCGAACCGCGCATCGTCCTGTGCTGCCGCAGTGGCGTGCGTGCCTGGCGGGCCGCACGCGCACTCGAGGCCCAGGGCCATCGCAATCTCGCGCTGATCGCGCTCGGCGCTTGAGCGCGGTGCTGGTCATCGCCGGCACCGACTCGAGCGGCGGGGCGGGTCTCACGCGTGACGTCGCAACGCTGACGCACTTCGGCACTCGAGCCCTGTGTGCGGTGACCGCGGTCACCGCGCAAACGGATGCCGCCGTCACCTCCGTCGTGACGCTCCCGGCGATGCTGGTGCGCGCGCAGATCGAGGCGGCGCTCGCCACTGCCCGGCCAGGCGCGATAAAGATCGGCATGCTCGGCGATGCCGCGATCGTCGCGGCGGTGAGCGCCGCGCTGCCGCCGCGCGAGGCTGCTCCGCTCGTCCTCGATCCGGTGCTGGGAGCGAGCTCCGGCGGCGAGCTGCTCGATGCCGCAGGTCGCGCGGCGCTGCGCGAGCGGCTGCTGCCGCGCACGACGCTGCTGACACCCAACATCGGGGAAGCGGCCACGCTCCTCGCGGCACCGCCGGCGACCGACGAAGAGGAAATCGTCGCGCAAGGACGAGCGCTGTGCGCGCTCGGACCGCGCGCGGTCCTCATGAAAGGGGGCCATGCAGGCGGGCCGCTGGCGGTCGACTGGCTCGTGGCAGGCGAGGGCGCCGTCGAGCGCTTCAGCGCACCGCGGCTGCCGGTCGCTCGACGCGGCACCGGCTGCACGCTCGCGAGCGCAATCGCCGCGGGGTTCGCTGCCGGGCTCGGCCTCATCGCCGCATGCGAGCAGGCCAAGCGACACGTGACGCAGATACTGCGGCAAAGCGCCTGAGGAGAGGGCCTTTCGGCCGTTGCGTCGTCAGCTTGCGACACGACTGCAGCTCAGCTGCGCGCGCGCTGCAGAGTGTGCGCGTCAACCAACTCATCACTCGAGCGCTCTAGGCTCTCGACGGCGGCGCTAATCGCCACCGGATAAACGACAGAGGGAATCCACATGGAGCGCATTATGTTGCGGCGCGCCCGCTGGAGCGCGCTGATGATGAGTCTCGCCGCCGCATCCCTGAGCGGTTGCGGCGGTGGCGGCTCTGCCGCCACCAACACCACCCCACCGCAGCAGAGCGTCAACATGCAGCTGCTGGTGAGCGATGCCACCTCCGACGACTGGGCCACGATCGGTGTGCAGCTGCTGAGCGTTGCGCTCATTCCGCAGGGCGGCGGCGACAACGTCACCATCTGGACAGCCGGCTCGCCTGCACCGACTCTGAACCTGGTGCAACTCGACAGCCTGGCCGACGTCATCGGCAGCGTCAGCACCCCGGTCGGCACCTACACGGGCGCGGTCATCACGGTAGCCGGCAACCCGGGCGACATCGCGCTCACGGTGTCATCCAATCCGGAGAGCGGCTTCCCGGCCACCGCGGGCACGACCATTCCTTCCGCGCAGATCGCGATCCAGGGCACGCAAGGGTCGGCGGGGAGCCTGACCGTGCCGATCACGCTCAATTTCGACGGCCCGCTGGTCGTCTCGAGCAGCGGTCCCAACGTGCTCAACGTCGAGTTCGATCTGGCGCACCCCGCCTTCATCGTCGCGCACAACCCGCCGGCCGCCGCGGGCACGACGATCTGGGCCGTGAATTTCAAGGGGCCGGTGCGCCGCCGCCACGTGGGCGACCTGCGCTGGCTGGTGCTGCGTCACAGCTACGGCACCGTGCAGACGGTGGGCGGCAGCTCCTTCACCATGGCTCGCGACTTCCCCGTGGTTCCTGCCAGCAATCCGGAGGGTGAGGTCACGAGCCCGATTCAGCTCACCATCAACCTCGACACGACCAACGGCACCATCCTCTACGATGCCGACAATCAGGATGCACGCACGGTGGTCAACTCGAGCTTCCCGAGTGCCCTCGCCGGCAAGTTCGTGCGGGTCGCCGCGCGCTACCAGGAGGACGGCACGCTGACCGCGGTGCGCGTGTGGTACTCGAGCACCTTCGCCAACGTCTGGCTGAGTCCCGAAGGCCACGTGCTGAGCGTCGACGATGCCAACGGCATCCTGACCGTGGAGAACGAGGACGGCGTGCCGATACCGATCACCATCGGGCCCAATACGCTCTTCTACTTCCGCGCCCCGCAGACTCCGGCCGCCGACACCGCCTCGATCGGCCAGGGACCTGCGTTCCTTGCGAGTGGCAGCGTGGTGCGCGGCTTCAAGGTGCACGTGAGCCCGGTGGACGTGCTCGCGAGCCCGCTGGTCGCCGATACGGTCGATATCGAGAGGGCCAACTACAGCGGCACCATCTCCAATGCGGCAACGACGGGCTTCACCTACACGCGCAGCTTCCTGCGCGCGAGCGATGACTACACCGTGAACCTGGATTACATCCCGGCCAACGCCGCCAACATGGACCCGAGCGGCGATGCGATCATGGGCTTCGACTGGTGGTACTTCACCTTCCCGACCCAGGCCGACACCGGCGCCAACGCGGTCGCGGACTTCGTCTCCGCGAGCAACGGCTCGGTCAACTTCGGTGGCACCTACGGAGCGGTCGCAGCCTGGGGCGCTTCCAGCGCGCTCTGGTCGACGGCGGCGGCGGGCTGGCAGGTGCCGATGGCGATTCTCGAGCCGACTCCGTTGCCGATCGCTCAGGTCGTCGACGGCATCACCGGCAGCTCCTTCAGCATGGCGATCCCCGGTAACACCGGCGGCAATGCCGTGACGGTGGATTTCGACGCCACCGCCGGGTCCGCGACGCTCGTTTATCAGGTGAACCGCAGCGGCGGGGTGGTAACGGTGACGCCGCTCGACCTCAGCAACGCGGGCGACTTCGCCACCTTCACCAACAGCCTGGTCACGGGCTCGCTGGTCAAGCTCTGGAGCGTGCCGCAGCCGGCCGGGACGGCCGCGAGTGGTGCGCTGAAGGCCTATGTGATCATTTATTACACCGGAACGCTGCCGCAGAGCTGAGCAAGGTCGCGCAGTCGTGCGAGAGGGCGCCGTACTTCAACGGCGCCCTTCTTTTTTTCCTGGCCGGGTATCATGCGCCGATGTCACCGACACATGACCCGCAGGCCGAGCTCGTGCGCATCGCGCGGCGCGCCATGCGCGAGCACGGGCTCGAACCGGATTTTCCGGCCGCAGCCCTGGCACAGCTCGCGAGTATCGGCGCAGCCGCCCCCGCCACCGGCCTGCGCGACATGCGCTCGCTCCTGTGGTGCTCGATCGATAACGATGAATCGCGGGACCTCGACCAGCTCTCGGTGGCCGAGTCGCTGGCCGACGGGGCAGTGCGCGTGTGGGTCGCGGTAGCCGATGTCGATGCGACGGTGGGCGCGGGCTCGCCCATCGATGCACACGCCAGCGCCAACACCACGAGCGTCTACACCGCCGCGCAGATCTTTCCCATGTTGCCCGAGCGGCTCTCGACCGACCTCACCTCGCTTGCCGCCGGCGCGGACCGCCCGAGCCTGGTGATCGAGCTGACCGTGGCGGCGGACGGGACGGTGAGCGCACCCGATGTCTATCAGGCCCGGGTGTTGAATCGCGCCAAGCTGGCCTACAACAGCGTCGCGGCATGGCTCGACGGGCGGGGAGCGATGCCGGCGCCCCTCGCCGCGGTGCCCGGGATGGATGAGCAGCTGCGGCTCCAGGATCGGGCCGCCCAGGCACTGAAGCGCGTGCGCAAGTCACAGGGCGCGCTCGGTCTGACGACTCTCGAGGCCCAGGCGGTCTACGAAGGCGGGCGGCTGATGGACCTGCGTCCCGATGAGGACAATCGCGCCAAGGAGCTCATCGAGTACTTCATGATCGCGGCCAACGGGGTGGTGGCCGAATACCTCGAAAAGCGCCGCTCCCCCTCGCTCCGCCGCGTGCTGCGCGTGCCGGAGCGGTGGGGCCGCATCGTGCAGCTCGCAGCCGGCCTTGGAGCCTCGCTCCCCGCGGCGCCCGACTGCAAGGCGCTGAGTGACTTTCTGCTGCACTGCCAGCAAAGCGCACCGCAGCGCTTTCCCGATCTCTCGCTCGCGGTGGTCAAGCTCCTCGGGGCAGGGGAGTACGTGCTCAAGCGGCCCGGCGAGCCTGCCGAGGGGCACTTCGGCCTGGCGCTCAGCGACTACACCCACGCCACGGCGCCCAACCGGCGCTTCCCCGATCTCATCACGCAGCGTCTGGTGAAGGCGGCGCTCGCCGGCCGGAGCGCCCCCTATGACGATGCGACGTTGCGCAGCCTCGCGCAGCACTGCACCGAGCAGGAGGGGAACGCGGCAAGGGCGGAGCGCCAGGTGCGCAAGTCCGCCGCCGCCATGCTGCTCGAGCCGCGCGTGGGCGAGCAGTTCGACGCGCTCGTCACCGGCGTCAACGCCGCCGGCACCTGGGTGCGCATCGCGCAACCCCTCGCCGAGGGACGGCTCGTGCGCGGGTTCGAGGGACTGGACGTGGGAGATACGGTGCACGTGCGCCTCGCGCACACCGATATCGAGCGCGGCTTCATCGATTTTGCGCGCGCATAACCCCGGGCGCGCCCGGGAGAGAACCCCGCCCGACGCCTCAGGTCGTTCCCGGGTAGCGACGTCAGAGCCCTCTGACACGCTTGTCGGCACTCCGCCGACGCTTGCTGCGCCCGCGGGTGCGTTTTCATACGAGCCATCACTTGGGGGCATCGCACGACCAGGAGGGTTCATGAGGCTCACGTTTAGCATGCTGCTTGCCGCGACCGCGACCGTAGTGGCTCCACTGTCTTTCGCGCAGACCCAGCCGACGAGCGGGCCAGCCTCGAGAGCGGACTCCCCGACGCAGGAAGCGCGCGCAACGACCACCGCGACTCTCGGTCCCGGCGCGCGGCTCGCTGCGATGATGCCGGCGGGAATGACGGCGGAGTCCGCCTGCATGGGATTCAAGAGCCTCAATGATTGCTCGGCGGCGCTGCACGTCTCGCGCAATCTCAACATCCCCTTCGCTGACGTCAGGGACCGGAT
>DATGJR010000141.1:0-14455 GCA_035295065.1 Steroidobacteraceae bacterium | reverse complement strand
CCATGCCGGTGCCGCCGCCGACCGCGCCTTCCTCGACAGGCCCCGAGCGTGCGCTGTCGAGTGCCTGAAACACGTGCCCGGGTTTGACGTGAAAGCCGTTGATGTCGTTGAGCCACCCGTCCCAGGTCTCGGCAACCACCGGCAGTGACCACCACGACTCGGTCTGATCCGGGGGTCCGTGTGCCACGCGCCACGCGATCACGGCATCGCGCACCACGCCCACACTATGGGTGTTGGTGATCATCACCGGCGACTCGAGAAAACCCGACTCCTCGACCCAGGTCGTGCCGGTCATCTCGCCGTTGCCGTTCTCGGAATACCATCCGGCGAACGAGAAGCGCTGCATGGACTCAGCCCCTCGCGGCAGTACCGCGGTGACCCCGGTGCGCACCGGGCCCTTGCCGACCACGAGCTTGCCGTCGCCTGAGATGAGCGTGGTCTGCCCGACGAGGACGCCTGCGATGTCGGTGATGGCGTTGAGCGGCCCAGGCGTCCCGTCGAATGGAATGCCGAGGTCACGGGCGCGCTCGTGTGGGGCTGCTTCAGCACCGTACGCAAGACCTGCGGCCAGCGACAGGCAAAGCAGCACGGGTAAACGGAGATTCAGCACGAGGTGCGGCATCGATTCTCTCCTCAGGCGCCGGCCGCCAGTGCGTCGCGGCGCACGCCGTGGCGCTTGTGCCACCAGTACACGCCATAGACGGGAACTCCAATCGCACACAGGGCCAGCGCCTGCTGCAGCGGCTTGCCGCCGATGCCGATCGACACCCAGACACAGTAGAGCGCCGCGAGCACTGCGGCTGCGATCCAGCGGGCTTCCCGGGCTCCGGCTTCGGGGAGTTGCCCGCGCAGCCACAGCACGACGACCGCCAGGGCGCAGCCGATGTAGATCGGGAGGTTGGCCGCGGTCACCACGACACTCATCAGGGTGAAGGCGCCGGCCATCGAGTCGTTGTAGTTCATGACGGTGATGAGGCTCGCGAGCACGGCCGTCACGACGAAGCCCCAGGTCGGGGCGCCATGGGAATTCACCCGGGCGAGAAAGCGCGGAAAGCCGCCGTGCCGCGCGAAGCTCACCGTCAGCTCACCCAGTATCAGCGTCCAGCCGTTGAGGCAGCCGAGGCCGCCGACGATCACGAACGCGGCGAGGAGCTTGCCCGAGCCCGGGCCGAGGAAGCGCGCCAGGGCATCGGCGAAGGGCGCATTCGAAGCCGCCAGCTCCCGCTGCGGGATGAGGAGCATCGGCACGAGCGAGACGCAGATATAGATGAGTGCCACCAGGAGCGTGCCGATGAAGGTGGCGCGCGGAATGGTGCGGCCCGGATCGCGCACCCGGCCCGCGGGCATGGCGGCACTCTCGACGCCCAGCATGGCATAGAGCGCGAGCGTCGAGGCGGCCAGCACTCCGCCGGAGGACAGTGGCGTGGTGGGCAGATGCACCACGGGCTGAGGATGTGGAGCGAGAAAAGCCCAGACGCCGAGCGCCATGATGGCGAGCTGCGGCACCAGCTTCAGCACCGTCGTCACCACCTGCACCCAGCCGGCGGTGCGCGCCCCGAAGATATTGATCAGCACGAAGAGCCATACGAGCGATACCGCGGTGGCGGCGGCAAGTGTGTGGTTGGCGGCGAGCGCGGGGAAGAAGATGGAGAGATAGCCCGTGACGCCGGTTGCGAGCACGGCATTCGTCACCCAGGTGGAGATCCAGTAGCACCACATGAGAAGGAAGGCGACGAAGCCGCCGAAGGCGCGCGCGCTGTAAGCGTACGGCCCGTCGTCCTGCGGGAATGCGCGTGCGAGTCCCGCGAACACCCAGGCAATGAAGATGCACCCGACGGTGGTGATCAGCCAGGCGGGCAGCGCGTTGATGCCGTACGGCGCAAGCGATGCCGGCAGCATGAAGATGCCGACGCCGATGGTGTTGCCCACCACGAGCGCCGTACACATGGTGAGACCGAGCGCGCGCGAGGGCTGCGAGGCGGCGCGCTCGGTCATGCCTTGCCGCCGGCGGTCTCGGCGAGCGCCTCCTCAAGGGCACTCTCGAGGAGCGTCATGGCCTCATCCACGTGTGCGCGGTTGATCATGAGCGGCGGGATGAAGCGCACGGTGCTCTGCCCGCAGGAGAGCAGCAGCAGCCCGTTGTGGAAGGCGCGCGTCAGCACGGCCTCGCACAGCGCCTTGGCGGGCGCGCGGGTAGTGCGATCCTTCACCAGCTCCATGCCGATCATGAGCCCCTTGCCGCGAACCTCGCCGATCGCGGGAAAGCGCTGCTGCAGCTCGCGCAATCGCCCGATGAAATACTCGCCCACGCTCGCGGCATTCGCCGCGTACTCGCTCTCGACGAGCTCGAGCGTGGCGAGTGCCGCCGCGCAGCACAGCGGGTTGCCGCCGAAGGTGTTGCCGTGCGCGCCGCGCTTCCACTTCTCCATGATCGGCCGGCGCGCGACCACGAGTCCCATCGGCAGCCCCGAAGCGAGACCTTTGGCGAGCGTCATGATGTCGGGCGCCACGCCCCAGTGCTGGCTCGCGAACATCCGCCCGCTGCGCCCGATGCCGCATTGGACCTCATCGAAGATGAGGAGGATCCCGTGCCGGTCGCATAGCGCCCGCAGCCCCGGGAGGAAGCTGTCGGGCGGCACCAGGTAGCCGCCTTCCCCCTGGATGGGCTCGACTACGATCGCGGCCACTTCCGCGGCCGGCAGGTTGCTCTGGAACAGCATCTCGATGTAGTCGAGGACGGCTCGACCCTGGTCGGCGCCGGCGAACAGCGGCCGATAGGCGTTGGGGTAGGGCACGTGCGTCACACCGGGCATGGTCGGGAAAAATCCCGCCTGCTGGGTCACCTTGCTCGAGGTGAAGGCGAGTGCCCCCATGGTGCGGCCGTGAAAACCGCCGAGAAATCCGATGAAGCGCGGACGGCCGGTCACGTAGCGCGCGAGCTTCAGCGCACCTTCGACCGATTCGGTGCCGCTCTGGCACACGAGCACCTGCACCGGCTCGCGCATCGGATCGAGCTGGTTGATCCGCTCGGCGAGCCGCGTCATGCGCTCGTGCCAGTAATCGGAGGAGATGTGCAGGAAATCGTCCGCGGCATCCTTGATGGCCTGCACCACTTTCGGGTGCGCGTGCCCGGTGCTGGCGACGCCGATGCCGCTCATGAAATCGAGGAAGCGGTTGCCGTCCACGTCCCAGGCTTCCGCGCCGCGCCCCTTCGCCATCACGAAGGGGTAGTCGCGCGGGTACGAGGGGGTCGTCACCGGCCGATCGCGGGCGATGAGTGCCTGCGCCTTCGGGCCCGGCAGGGGTGTGCGGATGTGCGGTGAGGCCATGATGCTTACCTACAGGGTGATGCGGACCGGACGGGAGTGTGCCTCGCGCGTACGCGCCTCGAGCTCGCGCAGCGTCCTCAGCTCCTCCCTCGTGGGCGCCGGCAGCGTCTCCGGTTGCGCGGCCACTTTGAGCGGCCAGCCGGTGGCCGCGCGCGCGGCATCCGCGGTGATGCCCGGATAGAGCGCGCTGAGCTCGAGCTCCTCGGTGTGCGGCCCGGGACGCAGCACGCCATAGTCGGTGATGACGGCACGCGGGCCGCCACCCGGACAGCCATGCGCGGCACGCGCGCCCGAGCCCGTGAGGAAGCCGCAGGAGGTGATGAAGTCCAGCTTCGGCACGAAGCTGCGCACCGTCTGCTTCATGAGGATCAGCACCTCGCGCGCGTAGGTCGCGATCTCGGGCGCGCCCCCGCCCCCGGGGAGCCGCACGGCCGGATGCTCGTACGCGCCGATGACGGTGCTGTTGAGGTTGCCGTAGCGATCGATCTGGGCGGCACCGAGGAAGCCGACGTCGACGCGACCACGCTGCAGGTAGTGAGCGAATATTTCGGGCAAGGGCACGAGGCAGGTCGCGGTCTCGGCGAGCTCGCCGTCGCCGATCGAGAGCGGCAGCACCCTGGGTCTCGTGCCGACGGTGCCCGACTCGTAGATCAGCACCAGACCCGGCGCATGCGTCATGCGCGCCAGGTTGCACGCCGCACTCGGCAGCCCGATGCCGACGAAGCATACGGCGCGATCCTTCAGCTGCCGGGCCGCGGTCACGGTCATGATCTCATCGCGCGTGTAGTCCGGAGTGGTCACGCCGCCACCCCCAGCGCGCGCAGGAGCGCCGCGTGGTCGCGCACGCCGAGCACGTGGCGCTCCATCCATGCCGTGAAAGCCGCGCGGTCGCGCGCGATCTCGTCCCAGGCGAGATAGAAGCCGTTGTCGCGCGGGTAATAGCCCTGTGCGTAGGAGGGATATGCGCCCCCCGGCACGATGCTCGCGGCGCTCACCACCCACGCCGGCAGAATGAGCGCATTCATGTCGGCCGTGAGGCGCGTGACCTGCTCCTCGACCGTAACCAGAACTCGCCCGGCGGCGAGCGCCGCCTCCTTCGCCGCGCCGACGATGCCGCGCAGCAGGACGTTGCCCTCGCTGTCGATCTGCTGCGCGTGCAGCACCGTGACGTCGGGATTCACGGCCGGTACCGCCGTGAGCGGCGCGTCCGTGTACGGGCAGCGCACGGTGCGCAGCGTAGTGCCCGCCACCTGCTCGAGGTCCGTCCCGGCGTGGCGCGGCATCATGCCGCAGCTCATGCCGCTCGCGCCGGCAGAATAGGCGAGGGCGAGCTGTGCGTGAGTATATTCGGTGAGCGAGAGCGGCTGCGGCCAGCCCTTCTCGACGGCATCGCGCAGCCGATGGAGCGAGCCGACGCCGGGATTGCCGCCCCACGAGAAGGTGAGCGCGCTTGCGCACCCCATCCCGATCAGCTGGTCGTAGACGAGATCGGGAGTCATGCGGATCAAATGGAGCCTGCGCCGGCCCTGGCGGATGATCTCGTGAGCGGCGGCGAAGGGGATCAGGTGCGTGAAGCCCTCGAGCGCCACGCTCATCCCGTCGCGCACGTGCGCGGCGATCGCCTCACGCAGCGGCATGAGCTCCATGGCCGCTACTCGACCACCGTCTGTGACTGCTCGCGCAGGTACTGCGGCAGGTAATAAAAGGAGCCGATCGCCTTGCCCGTGCTGCCCGAGCCCTTCCAGCCGCCGAAGGCCTGGTAGCCGGGCCAGGCGCCCGTGGTCGCACCCTGCGGCCGATTGGCGTAGGTGACACCCGCCTCGATGTTCTCCTGGAACCAGGCGATCTCATCGCTCGCTCCGAAGAAGCCCGCGGTGAGTCCCAGCGGCGAGGCGTTGGCGAGCTGCATGGCCTCTTCTTTCGAGGCCACGCGATGCAACATCAGAATGGGAAGAAACATCTCCTTCCCCCAGAGTGGATGTGCCGTGGGCGCCTCCGCCAGCGTGGGCCGTACGTACAGCCCGCGGGCGAATGCGCCATCCCTCAGCTGCTCACCGCCAGCGAGGATGCGCGCCCCACCCTCGCGCAGCGCCTTCGCGTAACGCGCGAAGTCCTCGTACCCCGACTGCGTGGCGAGGGGGCCCAGCCAGTTCTCGCGCCGCACCGGATCGCCGACCGCGAGCGAGCTCATCTGCTCGAGGAGGCGCGCGGTGAGCGGCTCCGCCACCTCACGGTCCACGTAGAGCCGGGAGAGCGCCGAGCACTTCTGGCCGCCCATGCCGAATGCCGAGCGCACGATGCCGCTCGCCGCACGCGCGAGGTCGGCGCGTGCGGTGACGATGCAGGCGTTCTTGCCACCCATCTCGGCGATGCAGGGCCGCGGGTAGGCGCCTCCCTGGAGTTTCACCACGATCTGCCGGCCGACCTCGAAGGAGCCGGTGAACGTCACGCCGGCGGTGAGCGGATGATCGACCAGCGCAGCGCCGATCGCAGCGCTCGAGCCGCTGAGGTAATTGAAGACGCCGGGCGGGAGCCCCGCATCGCGGATGCAGTCGGCCAGCAGCCGTCCGGCCCAGGGCGTCGCCGTCGCGCCCTTGAGCACCACGGTGTTGCCGGTGATGAGCGCCGCGGCGACGGGACCTGCGGCGAGTGCAATGGGAAAATTGAAGGGCGTGATCACCACCCAGGCGCCGTAAGGCTTCAGCACGCTCCTGTTGTGCGAGACGTGGCTCCTGAGCGGATCGTCGGGAAGCGCTTGCACGAAGCCACCGTGGCGCTCGAAGTCATCGCAGTAGGTCTGGAAGAAATCCGCCGCCTCCTGCGCCTCCCCGAGTGCCTCCATGCGATTCTTGCCGACCTCGAGGGTGAGGCTCGCGGCGATGTCGTAGACGCGCTCGGCGATGAGCTCTCCAACCCTGCGCAGCAGTTGCGCGCGGCTTGGCCCGGCCAGGCGCTTCCATTCGGGGAATGCAGCGTGTGCGGCGGCGAGGGCCGCCTCGGCCTCCGCCCTCCCGGCGGCGGCGAAGCGGCCGAGGAGTTGCTCGCGATCGGCGGGATTGTGCTTGTCCAGCAGGCCGGAAGTCGTGCGGTCGGCGCCGCCGATGTAGAGCGGATGCGTCCGGCCGAGACTGCCCGTCACGCGCTTCACGGCCGCATCGAAGCGCGCGTGCAGCTCCTCGGGTGGGTCGAACATCGTGGCGTAGGTCAGCTTGAAGTTCATGCGTCGATCTCTCCGGCAATGCTGCAAGTCAGCTCGCCGAGCAGGCTGTCGAGAAGCTCGAGCGCATCGGCAAGCTCGCGCTCGGTGATCACCAGCGGCGGCGCCAGCAACAGCAGGTTCCCACGCGCCGCGAAGGATACGCCGCGGCTCATGGCCCGCTCGAGCAGATGCTTGAGCGCGCCGTGCAGATGCGGCCAGGGCGCGAGCATCTCGCGGCTCGCGCGGTCCCGTACCAGCTCGAGCACCGCGAAGAGTCCGTGGCCGCCGCGCACGTCGCCGATCACGGCATGGCGCGCCTGCAGCCGCTGCAAGCCGGCGAGCAGCTGCGTCCCGAGCGAGCGCGAGCGCTCGATCAGCCGCTCCTCGCGATAGCTCTCAAGAGCTGCCACCCCGGCGGCACAGCTGAGCGGGTGGCCGCAGTAGGTGAGACCGGTCATGAGCATCTGCGGCTCCAGCGCACGCGCGACTTGCGCCGACAGCACCACGGCGCCGAGCGGCAGGTGCGCACCGGTGAGTCCCTTGGCAAGCGTCATGAGGTCGGGCCGGCCCTCGGGGCCGTAGCGCTGCCAGGCGAACCATTCGCCACATCGGCCGAAAGCGCTCATCACCTCGTCGGCGATCAGATAGACACCGGCATCGCGTGTGGCCGCGCGCAGCGCCGGCCAGAACTCATCGGGCGCGACGATGCCGTTGGTGCCGGCATTCGGCTCCATCATGACCGCGGCGACCTCGCGCGCACCGTGCTCGGCGATGACCGCGCAGATCCGTGCCACGGCGGCCGACGCGCATGCGGCGGCGCTCGTCGTACCGAAGGGACATCGGTAGGCATAGGGTGCAGGCACGTGCACGACGCGAAAGGCCTGCGGGTCCGCCTGCGCGGCGGTGCGCGCATCCCCCGAGAGCGCCATCGCAGCGTAACTCGCGCCGTGATAGGAGCGCTCGCGGGTCACCACCCACCCAAGCGCCTTGGCGGCGGCGGCTCGGGCGAACTTGACCGCGTGCTCGTTGGCATCGGCGCCGCCCAGGGTGAAGAACACGCGGCCGTCCGCGAACCCCGAGCGCTCGAGGAGGAGGGCGGCGAGCTGCGCGCGCGGCGCCGCGCCCCACGAGCTCGTGACGAAGCACAGGCGCTGCGCCTGAGCACGGATGGCCTCGACGATGCGCGGATGCTGGTGCCCGAGGTTTGAGCATTCAGCGAGACTCGACATGTCGAGTATGGTGCGGCCATCGGCGGTGAAGAGCCGCGCGCCCTGGCCGCCGACGATCGTCGGCGCATTCCATTCGTTCTGGATGCACCAGCTATGCAGCACCGTCCGGCTCTCGGGGGGAGCGTCGGCCGCGGTCAGGGTCTGCGCGCGCATCCGGCTATTGTCGACGTTTGCTGCGCCGAGCGCATGGCGAGATAGTAAACCGGGCTCACCACGGCGATGCCCGCCAGCCACGAGAGATCCACGCCCCCCATGGCTCGCGCCAGGGGCCCGGTATAGAAGTCCGCGGCGATGAAGGGGATCTGGACGATGATTCCGACCACGTAGCAGGCGAGCGCGGTCACGTTGTAATGACCGTAGACGCCGCCGTCGGCTGCGAAGAAGGAGGGCACGTGGTAATCGCCGTAGCGGATCAGGTAATAGTCGATGAGGTTCACGGCGGTCCAGGGCACGAGCAGATACAGCAGCAGCTCGTTGAAGCGGCTGTAGAGGGAGAGGAAGTTCGACGCTCCGGCAATACTGATCAGGAGTGCCAGCACGAATATCGTCGATGCGATCACGATGCGTGCGCGGTGCGTGGCATGCCAGCCGGGGAAGAGCGTGTGTCCGAGGGTGATCATCGCGAGCGCACCGCCATAGAGACAGATGGCGCCGGCCACCGCCACCCCGGGCGCGAGCAGCAGCGTCACGAGCCAGCTCACTGGCCCGGCGAGCTGCGCGATTGCGGTGATGACGTTGCCGTCCGTGACGGCCGGCCCGATCATGGCCCCGAGTATCATGGGCAACACGCCACCGAGCGCCGTGCCCCAGTAGCACGACCAGAACGCCTGGCGAGGTCCTGAGTCCGGCGGCAGGTAACGCGAATAGTCGGAGACATAGGGCGCGTAGCCGAGCTGCCAGAGGGCGCCCATGGAAACCATCTTGAAGAAGCCGACCGCCGAGAAGGACCCCTGCGTGAAGAAGTGCCCGGGGAGCGGCGCGACGAAGAGCAGCCACACATAACACAGGAGCAGGGCGCTGCCGGAGACGTAGCTCATCATGCGCGTACAGAAGTGGATCACATCGTGCCCGTAGACCGCGCCCACGAGGCAGATCGCCCCGATGGCGATGATCGCCGCCGTTTCGTTCAGGGCGGGAAGGATGTAATGCACGGATTGTCCGCCGGTCACGAAGGCCGTGCCCGCATATCCGACGTACATGAAGGCGACCAGTACGACGACGAATCCGGCGCCCTTGGCGCCGAACTGACCACGGCTTTGAACCATCTGCGGCACGCCGAGCCTGGGCCCCTGCGCTGCGTGCAGCGCCATGAAGACGGTGCCGATGAGGTTGCCGAGGAGGATCGCGAGCACTCCCGAGACAAAGGACTGATGGAAGAGGGTGGTCGCCAGAGCCCCGGTGACCACCGTCAGGACATTCAGGTTTGCGCCGAACCAGAGCGTGAACAGCTGGTGCGCCTTACCATGCCGCTGGTCGAGCGGAATCTGGTAGATCGTGTGCTGCTCGATGCGGGAATTCTTGTCGCGACTGGACTGCAACGGGTGACCGTCGGGCAGATGGGGCTGCGGACAGCGGGCGACTGACTCTAACATAGGGTGCTCGCCTGCCGAGCGAGCGCCGCGGGAGGCGCTGCGGGGGACTGCATGACGGCTTTTCCTGACTTTGGACTGACACCGGCTGAGCGGCGCGAGGCGGTATTCGGTCATCGCTACGAGCGGCCAGGCGCGCGGGGCGATGCGGGCGAGATCTGGTGCTACACGGACTCGATTGCCTACGAGCCGGGCGCGACCGTGCGGCTGCAGGTGTGCTCCACCGCTTCGGTCTACCTGCTCGAGATCGTGCGCGATGGCGCAGTGGCGCTCCCGGTTCTGCGGCGCGAGGTCCGCGGCGCGCGCTGGCAGGACACGCCCGAGCAGTGCTCGGTGGAGGGCTGCGGCTGGACGCCGTCGCTGGAGTTTCAGGTCGGGGAGGACTGGCCATCGGGGGCCTATCGGATCACGCTGACGGCGCAGGGAGCCACGGACCGCGCCCTCGAGGCCCAGCATCTTTTCATCGTGCGTCCGCGGCTGGGCGCAAAGCCGCGACGGATTCTTCAGGTCGCAGCGTCGGCGACCTGGACGGCTTACAACACCTGGGGCGGCTCGAATCACTACCAGGGAATCACCGGCCCGAATCGCAATCAGTATGCGACCACCGTCAGCCTCGAGCGTCCCTGGTGCCGCGGCTTCGTCACTCTGCCGGACGATGCGCCACGGGTCCCCCTGGAAATCTCTCCACCCCCCGGAGCCGGACCGCGCTACCCGCATCTGGAGTGGGCGTTCGCGAAAGGTTACTCCAACAAGTACGCATCGAGCGGCTGGGCGAGCTACGACCGGCATTTTCTGCGCTGGGCCGAGAGCGCGGGCTTCGCGGTCGACCTCGCGAGCCAGCACGAATTGCATTTCAATCCCGAGATCCTCGAGGGCTACTCCTGCGTCGTATTCATCGGCCACGATGAGTATTGGACGTGGGAGATGCGGGATGCCATCGACCGCTACGTCGAGCGCGGCGGACACGTGGCGCGCTTTGCGGGTAATTTCATGTGGCAGATCCGGCTCGAGAGGGCCGGCAAGGCGCAGGTCTGTTACAAGTACCGGGCGCGGGCCGAGGATCCGGTGTACCGCTGCGCCGATCGGTCACGCACTTCCGGCTCGTGGGAAGCGCCCGAGACCGGACGCCCGGGCGCCTCGACCTTCGGGCTCAACGCGACCCATGGTCTCTATGCCGGGTGGGGCGCGTGTGCGCCGCGCGGCGTGCGCGGCTTTCCGGTGTATCGGCCCGATCATTGGGCGTTTGCGGGCACAGGCCTCTGCTACGGCGACCTGCTCGGAGCGCAAGGTCATGCGTTCGGTTACGAGGTCGACGGACTCGACTACGTGATTCGCGGCGGACTGCCGGAACCGACCGGGACGAGCGGCGCACCGAGCGGACTGGAGATCCTCGCGCTCGGAATGTCCAGCCTCGTGGAAGAGCGCCGCGAGGTGCCGCTCGACGACCGATTCCTCTCCGACGACGATGCGAAGTACGTGGCGGAGATCCGGCACGGCGATCAGAGCGAGGCGAGCGTGGAGCGGGTGAAGCGCGGCGCCGGGATGATCGTCCACTTCGCCCGCGGCGAGGGCGAGGTGTTTCACGCCGGAAGCTGCGAATGGGTGGCAGCGCTGAAGCGGCGCGACCCGATGGTGGAGCGCGTGACGGCGAACGTGCTGAGGCGCTATCTGGAAGCTTAAGGTCTCTGCGCCTCGTCAGTGCGGGCCCGGGCGCCGAGTCTAGCCTCAATCCCCGATCCCGGGGCAAACTGGCGGCATCGCCATGACCCCGCCGCAGATCACCGCCGCCTTCGAGGTAAGCCGCAGCCGGGCGCACGCAGCGCTGCGTGCCGGTCAGGCGGCGACCGCCGAGCGCTGGCTGCGGGAGCTCGAAGCTCAACGTCCCGGAGATATCCAGTGCCTGTGGCTCCTCGGTGTGGCGCTCCTCGAGCAGAGCAGAATCGAGGAGAGCATCGCCATGCTCGAGCGCGCCCTCGCGGGCGCGCCGGATCTCCCCGAAGCGCGCGTCGATCTCGCCCGCGCCTGCCAGCGCGCCAGGCGGCCCGCGCAGGCACGCACCGAGGTGCGGCGCGTGCTCGAGAAGATGCCCCACCACCATCGCGCGTGGCTCGCGTATGGCGACGTGCTCGTCGACCTCGGTCAGTATGACGATGCGCGCATCGCCTTCGAGCGTGCCCGGGCCACCGACCCCGAGCGGGCACGGATCGAGGAGGCAAGCGCCGCACTGACACGGGACGATCGCAAGACATCCGAAGGGTTGTTCCGGGAGATTCTCAGGCGCGACGCGAGCCACGTCGGCGCCTTGTGCGGGCTCGCGGCCGTGTCACTCGCCGCCGACGTGCCTGGGGACGCCGAGCGGCTATTGCGCCACGCGTTGCGGCAGAGCGAGCACCTGCCTCTCGCATACCGGGGCCTGGGACCGGTGCTGCTGGCTCTCGGGCGGGTCGAGGAGGCTGACGCCGCCGCGCGCCATCTTCAGAAGATCGAGCCCGAGAATCCGCAGACCTGGATCGTCATGGCGACGGTGGCTTCGCGTTTCATGCGCCAGGAGCAGGCGCTGGAAGCCTATCAGCGGGCCGCGCGGTACCAGCCAGGCGACGTGCGGCTGCTGATGTCCATCGGACACGTCCGCAAGTCCCTCGGACAGCGCGCCGAGAGCGAGGCCTCCTACAAGGAGGTGCTGGCCGCCGATCCGGCCAACGCCGAGGCCTGGTGGAGCCTCGCGGACCTCAAGAATTACAACTTCGAGGACGGCGAAGTGGCGCTCATGCAGGGGCTCGTCGCGGACTGGGAGCGTGCGGGCCGCGCTCGTCCCGGGGACGCGCAGCTGCATTTCGCACTCGGCAGGGCACTCGAGCAGCGCGGCAGGTACGGGGAAGCTTTCGCCGCCTATGTACGCGGCAATGCCATGCGCCGTCGCGATGATCGCTTCGACATCGAGGCCTTCGAGCGGCGCGCGCAGCGCATTCGTGCCTTCTTCGGCGCGGCATTCTTTGCCGGGCATGCCGGCGGTGGCGACCCGAGCGCGGCGCCGATCTTCATCGTCGGCCTGCCGCGCTCGGGCTCGACGCTCATCGAGCAGATCCTCGCCAGCCACTCGCAGGTGGATGGCACGATGGAGCTGCCCAACATAGTCAACCTGGTGCGATCCTTCGAGGACCTGACGGCCGACCGCGACGGTTACCCCGAGGCCCTCGGCGGCATTCCCGCCCGGCAGTTCGCCTCTTTTGGCACGCGCTACCTCGCTGAAACCGCCCCACTGCGGCGCGGGCGCGCGCACTTCACCGATAAGCTTCCCAATAATTTCAGTCATGTGGGCTTGATTCAGGGAATTCTCCCGAACGCGACCGTCATCGATGCACGACGGCATCCGATGGATGCCTGCTTCAGCACCTTCAAGCAGCACTTTGCCTCCGGCCAGACCTTCAGCTACGACCTGGAGGATCTCGGCCGGTACTACCGGTGCTACCTGTCCCTGATGGACCACTGGGATGAGGTGCTGCCGGGGAAGGTCCTGCACATTCAGTACGAGGAGCTGGTGCGCGATCCGCAAGCGAACATCCGCCGCCTGCTCGCACATTGCGGACTGCCCTTCGAGGCGGGCTGCCTCAGCTTTCACGAGAATGCGCGCGCCGTACGCACCCCGAGCGCCGAGCAGGTACGCCGGCCGATCTATACCTCGGCGGTGGGCCACTGGCGACACTATGAGAAGGAGCTCGAGCCGCTCAAGCGCTCGCTGGGGGACTGCCTGGGGCGCTTCGAGCGGTACTGAACGGGCGTTTGACTGACGCGCGGGCTCGCAGCATGATGCGCCGTCGGGTGGTATCACGGTCATAATATAAAAACGGGAGACTCCGATGCACTCAGGTGAAATCCGCAGTTCTGCGCGCGCCGGTCATCCCTCCAAGGTCGGGCTGGCAGTGGCCGCTGCGCTTACCGGGACCGGAGCCTGGAGCGGAGCGCAGGCGGATGCGGCGCCGGCCGCGGAGGCCTCCGCCACTACCGGCGGCCTGACGGAAATAGTGATCACCGCGCGCAAGCGCAGCGAAAACCTGCAGGACGTCCCCCTCAGCGTCGACGTATTCACCCAGAAGGACGTGCAGAACCTCGGCCTCGTCGAATTCAGCGACTACGCGACCAAGGTCCCGTCGATCTCATTCATCAGCATCGGGCCGGGGACCCAGACCTTCTTCATGCGCGGGGTGTCCGACGGCAGCAACCCGAACTACGCGAACACCTCCGCCACCGGTTTCTTTCTCGACGACAGCTCGCTCAGCTGGTTCGGCGTCGAGCCTGACCTGCATCTCTATGACATCCAGCGCATCGAGATCCTGAACGGCCCCCAGGGTACGACCTTCGGCGCCGGCTCCATGGCCGGGGCGGTTCGCTACATCACCAACAAGCCCGACGTCAACGCCTACAGTGCCGGCATGGACTTCGATGGCGGCCAGATCCAGAGTGCACAGCAGAACTGGACCTACGAGGGATTCGTCAACATACCGCTGATCGACGGCACGCTCGGCATGCGTGCCTCGGTATTCAGCGCTTCGCACGGCGGCTTCATCACCAATCAGCTCACCACGCGCACCTGGGTGAACGGCGCCGTCTCCGACAATTCGGAGTGGGCTCGCAAAGCCTACAACCGCGAGCACCAGGAAGGCGGGCGCATCGCCTTCAAGGCGGTGCTCAACGACAAGTGGAGCGCGCTCTTCACCTACGACTATCAGCGCATGTCCTCGGACGGCGCCTGGGACCAGGTCCCGGGCCTCCCGGACCTGACCGTCCAGCGCTTCGGTCCGCAGGCACTGAGCAATGAAGCCAAGATCGGCCAGTTCCACCTCGATGGTGACCTGGGCATCGCGGATCTGGTGTTCGCGAGCACTTACTGGGATCTGCCGACGCGGCGCTGGGACGAGTACTCGCAGTACATGGAGAACTTCAACGGCGGTGCCCAGGAAGGCTTCACCTGCCAGACCGACCCGACCTACAGCGCTCTTCCCCCCACCAGCAATCCGCAGCCTTTCTCCGGCTGCAGCCCGCCGCTGCAGTACTACGAGTACCACACGAACCCCGAGCGCTGGTCGAACGAGCTGCGCCTGGCGTCGAAGG
>DATGJR010000140.1:0-2548 GCA_035295065.1 Steroidobacteraceae bacterium | reverse complement strand
AGGCTCGCCGAGGCACGCAGGTCGGTGGCCATGACGGGCGCGGCCGTCAGGCGCGGCACGCCGTGAATGATGGCCGTGTTGCCTTCCAGGCGGATCTCCGCACCCATGCGGCGCATCTCGAGCATATGCATGAAGCGGTTTTCAAAGATGGTCTCGACGACCGTTCCCACGCCGTCGGCGACTGCATCGAGCGCGGCGAACTGTGCCTGCATGTCGGTCGGGAACGCCGGATAGGGCGCGGTGCGCACGTCCACCGCCTTGAGCTCGCGCCCGCGCATGTCCACTTCGATCCAGTTGTCGCCGACGCCGATCCTGGCTCCCGCCTCCTCGAGCTTAGCGAGCACCGCATCCAGATGCTCGGGACGCGTGCTCTTGATGCGTACGTGTCCGCGGGTGATGGCGCCTGCGACCAGGTAGGTGCCGCTCTCGATGCGATCGGGCAGCACCTCATAACTCGTACCGCGCAGCCGCTCGACGCCCTGCACCACGATCTTGTCGGTACCGGCGCCCTGGATGCGGGCCCCCATGGCGATGAGGAAGTCCGCAAGATCGACGACCTCGGGCTCGCGCGCGGCGTTCTCGATCACCGTCTCGCCGTCGGCGAGTGTGGCGGCCATCATGAGATTCTCGGTGCCGGTGACCGTCACCGTATCCAGCACCAGCCGCGCACCCCTGAGGCGCGAAGCGCGCGCACGGATGTAGCCGCCTTCGATGGTGATGTCGGCGCCCATCGCCTGAAGCCCCGCGACGTGGATATTCACCGGCCGCGCGCCGATCGCGCAGCCGCCCGGCAGTGACACGTCCGCATGCCCATGGCGCGCCACCAGCGGACCCAACACCAGGATCGAGGCCCGCATGGTCTTGACCAGGTCGTAAGGCGCGAAGCACTCGCGCACCGTCGAGCCGTCCACCTCGATGCGCATGCGCTCATCGATGGTCACGGTAGCGCCCATCCTCCCCAACAGCTCGACGGTCGTGGTCACGTCCTTCAAATGCGGAACGTTTCCCACCACCACCGGATCGTCCGCGAGCAGCGCGCCCGCCAGAATCGGCAGGGTGGCGTTCTTGGCGCCGGAGATACGGACCTCGCCTTCGAGGGCGGTGCCTCCCTGGATTTGTAACTTATCCATGGTCTATTGGGCGAAAGTCGCCTGCGGCGCTTTCGCCAGCCAACCTCCCGACGATCTTAGGCACGCGGGCAAAAAACGTGGTTTTTGCCCGCGAACAAAATGCCGGTTTGGGGTCTTCATTGATCCGCCTTTTGCGACTCTTCCGGAGTCAGCGCCTCGATGGACAGCGCGTGAATCTCGCGCCCCATGCGCTCGCCGAGTGCGCGGTATACGAGCTGATGGCGGGCGAGACTGCGCAGGTTGGCGAATTCGCGCGCAATGACGCGTGCGGCGAAATGCGTCTGGTCCTCGGATTGCACTTCGACCTGAGCACCGGGCAGCCCCGCGCGGATCAGCCGCGCGACTTCTTCGGGGTTCATGGGCGGGATATTACATGGGCTTACCGCGCGCGCGCCTATAATGAGGCACATGGACCCGCAACCGGCCGCACCGCCCGCCCCCGGCCCCGACGACCAGCAACTCATCGCCTCCGCGCACCGCGCACTCGCCATCGAGAAGCGGGCCCTGGGCGCTCTTGGCGCGCGCATCGACGCATCCTTCGCCCGAGCCTGCCGCCTGTGTCTGAATTGCGCTGGCCGGGTGGTCGTCACCGGCATGGGCAAGTCGGGGCACATCGCACGCAAGGTCGCCTCCACGCTCGCCAGCACCGGCACCCCCGCCTTCTTTCTGCACCCCGCCGAGGCGGGCCATGGGGACCTCGGGATGATCACGCGCACCGACGTGGTGCTCGCGCTGTCGAACTCCGGCGAGACGCCCGAGGTGGTGGAGCTGGTGCCGCACCTGAAACGACTCGGCGTGCCACTCATCGTCATGACCGGCAAGCCGGACTCAACCCTTGCGCAGGCCGCCGAGGTCGCGCTCGACGTCGCAGTCGCCGAGGAAGCCTGCCCGCTCAATCTGGCGCCCACGGCCAGCACTACCGCGGCGCTCGCCATGGGAGACGCGCTCGCGGTGGCGGTGCTCGATGCGCGTGGCTTCACCGCGCAGGACTTCGCCCGCTCCCATCCCGGTGGGAGCCTGGGCCGCCGGCTTCTGCTGCACGTCGAGGACCTGATGCGCACCGGCGCCGCGCTGCCGCGCGTCCTTCCCGACGCGCCCCTCAGCGCCGGACTCATCGAAATGTCTGCGAAGGGACTTGGCATGACGGTGGTGGTGGATGCCGGCGAGCGAATTCTCGGTGTGTTCACGGACGGCGACCTGCGCCGTGCGCTCGGGACGCAAATCGACGTGCACACCACCCAAATGTCAGCGGTGATGACGGCGGGGCCGAAGACCATCGGGCCGCGCGAGCTCGCCGCCGAGGCGGTGCATCTGATGGAGCTTCATCGCATCACAGCCTTACCCGTGGCCGATGCACAGGGGCGCCTGGTGGGCGCGCTCAACGTCCACGACCTGTTCCGCGCCCGCGTGATGTGAGG
>DATGJR010000139.1:0-2725 GCA_035295065.1 Steroidobacteraceae bacterium | reverse complement strand
GTGGTGGCGGCGGGACCCACGGCAGCAATCCGCCCGTCGACGATGATGAGAGTCTGGTCGGTGCGTGCCGCGGCGCCCGTGCCGTCGATGATCTCGACATGCCGCAGGGCGATGCTGCCGGCTGGAATCGCCAGGTAGGAGGCGGCATCGGTCCGCTCGGCGCCGAGGCTCGACGCCGCGCTCACCATGAGAGTCGCGACGAGTCCCCCGCAAGTGAGCGCGCGCATGGCCTCAATACCCGTGAGCGCTCGAGCCTTCGTGAGCGACCGCGACTCCGAGGGCTGCGCCGGCGATTACCGCCAAAACCAGCGTCACGGTCTGCACAGCGTTGATTCGGCCCTGCTCAACCGAGACCACCTGATCCACCGGCACCGACTCGGTGCGCCCGCGAATGACGCCGTCGGCGATACCGGTCACCTCGAAGCGGTGCGTTTTTCCGTCGGCGGTGACGATCGATACCGAATCGCCGGCCTTGAGCAGCGTTCCCGTGTTGATGCCCCGACGCAGGTCGTCGGGATTGCCGGCGATGGGACTCAGTGTCGTGCAGCTCGTGCAGAGGAGAATCAGCGCCAGCATCCGCACAGTCGCGCCTCGCATGAGCTGCCTCCCGTTCGCGGCCATACCCCGGCAGTGGCGCGTCGGAATCTACGCGGTTTCGACCGCGCGCGGAAGATCCGGCTAGCGGCGCCGCACTCGCTTGCGACGCCCGCCCGGCGTTGCGCGCTTGGCGCGACGCTCCTTGTCGTACGGGTTCGCATCGGTGCGGTACTCGACGACGACCGGTGTCGCGTACAGATCGTAGGTCTTGCGGAACAGGTTGGCGAGATAGCGGGTATAGGCCTCGGGGACCGCATCCGTCTGGTTGCCGTGAATCACGATGCGCGGCGGGTTGCGGCCGCCCTGGTGCGCATAGCGCAGCTTGATGCGCCGGCCGTGAACGAGCGGCGGCTGATGCATGCTGAGGGCGTGCTCGAGCGTGCGGGTGAGCGCCTTGGTCGGCAGGGCGCGCATCGCCCCCTCGTGGGCGCGCACCGCGGCCTGCATGAGCTCGCCGACCCCGGTGCCATGGCGCGCGGAGATGAAGAAGAGCGGCGCGAAGGGCACGAAGTCGAGCTTGAGCGCGAGCCCGCGACGGATGTCCTCGCGCTGCTCCTGCGCGATCCCGTCCCACTTGTTGACGGCGATGAGGAGCGAGCGGCCGCGCTCGAGCGCAAGTCCGAGAACGCTCGCATCCTGCTCGGCGACCGTGTCGTGCGCATCGAGCACCAGCACCACCACGTGCGCCTCGGCGATCGCCTGCAGCGTCTTGGCGACGCTCGCTCTCTCGACCGAATCCTCGACCCGGGCACGACGCCGCACGCCCGCGGTGTCGATCAGCAGGAACTGCCGCCCATCGCGCTCGAAGGGCACGAAGATACTGTCGCGCGTGGTGCCCGGCTCCTCGCTGGCGATCACGCGCTCCTCGCCGAGGAGGCGATTGACGAGCGTCGACTTGCCCACGTTGGGCCTGCCGATGATGGCGATGCGAATCGCCCCGTCCGCGGTAGCTTCGGGCGGCTGCGCCTCGAAGCCCGCGAGCACCTGCTCCATCAGGCTCTCGCAGCCCTGTGCATGGGCGGCTGAGATGAGGCAGGGCGCGCCGAGGGCGAGCGCATGGAAGTCGGCGCCGGCGAGCTCCGGGTCGAGACCCTCGCCCTTGTTGAGCGCCAGCGTCACGGGCTTGCCCGAGCGACGCAGCTCGCGAGCCACGAACAGATCCTGCGGCGCGAGGCCGGCGCGCGCGTCCGCGAGGAACACCAGCCGGTCGGCCTCGGCCACCGCGCGCTCGGTCTGCGCGCGCATCTGCGCTTCCAGCCCCGTGGGATTCTCGATCAGGCCGCCGGTATCGATGACTACGTAGGGAACGGGGCCTAAGCGCCCGAAGCCATACTGGCGGTCGCGCGTCAGCCCGGGCACATCCGCGACGATCGCATCGCGCGTGCCGGTCAGGACGTTGAACAGCGTCGACTTGCCGACGTTCGGGCGGCCGACGAGCGCGATGACGGGGAGCATGGCGCTAAGTGGCGCGCAGGCGGCGACCCGCGCACGCGACTACTTGTGCCCCGCAGCGACAGGGGTGACGCGAAACGCGCTGATCTGGCCGCGGTCGTTGATGACCAGCACCAGGTTGCCGACCACCACGGGCGCGGTGCTCACGCGCGTCTTGCCGGAGGAAGCGCGGGCCGCGAGCGAGCCTGTGGCCTTGTCCAGCCAGTGCACGTAGCCCTGAAAGTCGGCCGTCACCACCGCGTTGTCCTCGTCCATGGCGACGACCGCCGTCAGGCCTCGATACTGAAGCTTCTTCTGCCGCCACAGCTCCGCTCCCGTGCGCGTGCGCAGCGCCACGATCTCGCCGTCGGCACCGGCCATGTAGAGCGCATCGTCATCGAGCGTGAGGCTGCGGTAGCTCGAAGCGTCGTGCGACCACCAGACCTGCCCGGTATCGAGCGCCAGCATGGCGATCTTGCCCTGGAAGCCTACGGTGTAGACGTCCTGTCCGGATACCCGCACCGTGGTGTCGATGTCATCGAGGCGTTCGAGCTCGGTGCGCCCGTGCGGGGGTGCGATCGTCGCCTCCCACTGCACCGTGCCGTCGCCGCTGTTGACCGCGAGCACTTTGCCGTTATCGAAGCCGCACAGCACCAGCTCTCCGGCGATCACCGGCCGCGCCGTGCCGCGCAGCGAC
>DATGJR010000138.1:0-2615 GCA_035295065.1 Steroidobacteraceae bacterium | reverse complement strand
GATGCGCACGCCGATCCGCTGGAAGCGCTTCGGCACGCCGCGAGCACCCGCGGGAATGTAGATGCCGGGCTCTATGGTAAGCGCCATGCCCGGCTCGAGCACACGCCACTCGTCACCGATCTTGTAGTCGCCGACATCGTGTACATCCATGCCGAGCCAGTGACCGGTGCGGTGCATGAAGAAGCGCCGGTAGGCGCCACTCCTGATGAGGGAGGCGAGGCGCCCCTTGAGCAGACCGAGCTTGATCAGCCCCTGCGTGACGACCTTTACCGCAGCCTCGTGGGGGTCGTTCCAGTGATTGCCGGGGCGCACCCGCGCGATGGCCGCGCGATTCGCCTCGAGCACGACCTCATACACCGCCCGCTGCTCGCTGGTGAAGCGTCCATTGACGGGGAGGGTGCGCGTGATGTCGGAAGCATAGCTCTCGAGCTCGCACCCCGCATCGACCAGCAGCAGGTCGCCGTCGGCGAGCGGCTCGCTGTTCTCGCGGTAGTGCAGCACGCAGCTGTTGGCTCCGCCTCCCACGATCGGTGCGTAGGCCGTATCGGCGTTGTGGCGGCGGAACTCGTGCAGCAGCTCCGCCATCACCTGGTACTCGGTGAGGCCGGGGCGGCAGAAGCGCATCACCCGCAGGTGCGCGCGCGAGGAGATCCGCGCCGCCTCGCGCATCAGCTCCAGCTCCTGGCGCGACTTGTAGAGTCGCATGTCGTGCAGTGCGTGATGGAGCGCGACGAACTCCTGCGGCGAGTGGCGTCCATTCTTCCCCTGGGTGCGCAGCCCGTTCACCCACCCCACCACCCGCTGGTCGAAATCCGCATAGGCCCCCATGGTGTAATAGACCCGGTCGCGATTCTCGATCAGTCCCGGCAGGATCTCGTCGATGTCGGAGATCGGGAATGCATCGTCGGCGCCGTAATCGCGCACCATCCCCGCCGGTCCCGCACGCCGTCCGTCCCAGGTCTCGCGCGCCGGATCGCGCTCCCGCAGAAACACGATGTACTCCGCCTGCGCCCGCCCCGGCACCAGCACGGCCACTGCCTCGGGCTCGCCGAAACCGGTGAGGTAATGGAAGTCGCTGTCCTGCCGATAGGGATATTCGACGTCGCTGTTGCGGTGCCTCACCGGCGCTGCCGGCAATATTGCGATCGAATCGCGCCCCATCAGGCGCATCAGCTGACGGCGGCGGCGAGCGAACTCGTCTCTCGGCATGGGGACTAGTGGAGCGGTGCCGCGGCGGGCAGCTGCTGATGGCGCGCCGGGGACAACTCCTCGAACAACAGCTGCACCCCGACCCGCACGAACTCGACCAGCTCGGCGTAGGCGCCCTCGTTCGACTCCTCGTCCTGATCCGCGTCGACGCCGGCGCGCGTGATCTCCGAGAGATCGCGCACCACCTCGCCTACGTCGCCCGGGAGCCCCGCGGCGTCGGGAATGGCGCCCGAGCCCAGTCCGTAGAGGAAGCCCTGGCACCACTGGGCGAGCGCTTCGGTACGCGCTTCCAGCGGCTGCGCATCGCTCGGCAACAGCGGCTCGAACTCCATGTCAATCTGCTCGAGCGCCGCGACGGTACCCGTGAACAGGCCATAGAGCGTGTCGGCGGCCTGCGGCTCGGCGCGACCCTCCGGGAGGATCTCGCGCAGCCAGTCCTGGAACGCGTAATCCGACACGGCACACAGACAGCCGGTGAGAGTGCCGTGAGCCTCGGCGGCCTCGGTCAGCGAGCGCTGCTCCTTGAGCAGCTGCTCGATCTGGGCATATTCCGGCTGATTCATGCGGGGCACACATTATAGTTGAGTGTGATTGACCGCACGAAGAGCACGGCTCTATAGTCCTGCGCCATGAGCGACATTACAAAAACACAGCTCGACGTCGAACTGAACCGCCTCACCAAGCGCGTCGAAGAGCTGCTCGGCATGCTCGAGCATCTCAAGGAAGAGAACCGCGCGCTGAAAGTGCGGCACGAGTCGCTCGCCGGCGAGCGTGCCTCGCTGATGCACAAGAATGAGCAGGTGCGCACGCGCGTCGAGGCGATGATCGGGCGCCTGAAGACTCTCGAGCACGGCGCGTGAACCCTCCGCCGGACCAGGCGCGCGTGAGCGTGCGCATCATGGAAAAGGAGTACGTGGTCGGGTGCGCCTACGAAGAGCGCTCGGCGCTGCTCGATGCGGCCGAATTCCTCAATAGCCGCATGCGTGAGATCCGCGACAACGGCAAGGTAGTGGGTCTCGACCGCATCGCCGTGATGGCGGCCCTCAATCTGGCGCACGAGTTCCTCAAGGTTCGCGACCGCGAGTCGAAGCTCGACAGCGGGGTCGGCCATCGGGTGCGCGCGCTGCGTGAACGGGTCGAGGGTGCCCTGGGCAAGGGTGCGCAACTCGACCTGTGATGCGACGGGAGTCTCAAGCACGCGCCGCGGGCTTGGTGTACAGTCGTTGCGAGCGTCGCCTGCGGTGTTCGACAGTGGACCGGGTTACCTCGGACCCTAATTGAAACACCCTCGGGACTCAGCGCTTGCGGCAGCATTGTGCAGGTCCGCATTTTTGAGCGGAAAGCCTTACCTGCGGCAGCTCGTCCCACCTGTTGCTCCGGTTCGAGAGCAACGGTTCGCACCGGCA
>DATGJR010000137.1:0-14347 GCA_035295065.1 Steroidobacteraceae bacterium | reverse complement strand
CGATTCTCGGCATGCACAAGGTGCAGGAGCGCCCCATGGTGGTGAACGGACAGATCGTGGTGCGCCCGATGATGTATCTGGCCGTCACCTACGATCATCGCATCATCGATGGGCGGGAAGCGGTGCAGTTTCTGGTCGCGGTGAAGGATGCGCTCGAGGACCCCGGGCGGATCATGCTCGCAATCTGAGGCGCCCCGCGCTGTGACTTCCCAGAGGCTCGAGAACCATTAACCCGAAGCTTTACAAACACTTCCATGGCTAACACCGAAGGCCCGGACTCTTTTGACGTCATCGTGATCGGCGGCGGCCCGGCGGGTTACCCGGCGGCGATCCGCGCAGCGCAGAACCAGCTGCGCGTCGCATGTATCGACGAGTGGAAGAACCGCGATGGCAGCGCCGCCTTCGGCGGCACCTGTCTGAATGCGGGCTGCATCCCCTCCAAGGCACTGCTCGAGTCGACCGAGCTGTACCACCGGGCGCGCGAGGAATTCGCGACCCACGGCATCGGCGTCGCGGGAGTGGTCACGCTGGACCTTGCGCAGATGCAAAAGCGCAAGGCCGGAATCGTCAAGGCGATGACCGGCGGAATCCTCGCCCTCTTCAAGTCGGCGGGGGTCACGCCGCTTCAGGGGCACGGCAAGCTCCTCGCCGGCAGGCGTGTGCAGTTCACTGCCCACGACGGCACACGGCGCGAGCTCACGGCGAAGCATGTGGTGCTGGCCTCGGGCTCCGCGCCCATCGAGCTGCGCCCGGCACCGTTTCAGTCACCGCAGGTGGTGGATTCCTGGGGAGCGCTGGATTTCGATGCGGTGCCGAAGCGACTCGGTGTGATCGGCGCCGGAGTGATCGGACTGGAGCTCGGGAGCGTGTGGCGCCGGCTGGGCTCGGAGGTGACGGTGCTCGAGGCGCTGCCGGACTTCCTGGCCTTCTGCGATCAGCAGCTCGCCAGGGAGGCCCAGCGACACCTCAAGAAGCAGGGCCTCGACATCCGTCTCGGCGCCAAAGTGACCGGGGCCAGGGTCGCGGGCGGTGCGGTCGAAGTCACCTACGGTGACGCAAAAGGCGAGCAGCACATTACGGTTGACCGGCTGGTGGTCGCGATCGGGCGGCGACCATACACCCGCGACCTGTTCGCCCCCGATGCCGGCGTCGAGCTCGACGAGCGCGGCTTCATCAAGGTGGACCACTCGTGCCGCACGGGCACGGAGGGAGTGTGGGCGGTGGGCGACTGTGTGCGCGGTCCGATGCTGGCGCACAAGGGCAAGGAAGAGGGCGTCATGGTGGCCGACCTGATCGCCGGCCGTTACGGCGAGGTGAATTACAAAGTGATTCCGGCGGTGATCTACACCGCTCCGGAGATCGCCTGGGTCGGTCAGACCGAGGAGCAGGTCAAGGCGAGCGGGCGGGCGTACAAAGTCGGCAGCTTCCCATTCCTGGCGAGCGGCCGCGCCCGCGCCATGGAGCAGGCCGCGGGCTTTGCCAAGGTCGTGGCGGCGCGCGACGACGATGAGATCCTCGGCGTGCACATCGTGGGTCCGCTCGCCGGGGAGCTGATCGCGGAAGCGGTGTTGGCGATGGAGTACTCGGCCAGCAGCGAGGACCTGCAGCGCACGATCCACGCGCATCCGACACTATCGGAGGCGGTGCACGAAGCGGCGCTCAATGCCGACAAGCGCGCGATCGATTCGATCAACCGCTGATCAGGTACGCCGCCGGGCTTCGATGACGTTCGGTACCGCGGCCAGCCGGCGCAGCACGCGCGCCAGCTGCTCGAGGTCCGCCACTCCGACGCGCAGCGCGAAATAGGCGATGCCCGCCTCGTGATCGGTGCGCGAGGTCACCGCATCGATGCTGAGTCGCTCGGTGGCGACCACGTCGGTGAGGTCGCGCAGGAGCCCGCGGCGGTCGTAGGCGCTCACCGAGAGCTCCACCTCCAGCGTGCCCCCATCGGCGGCCGCCCACTCGACCTTGAGCACCCGGTCGGGCTTGAGCGCGCTCATGCGCTGCAAGCTCGCGCAATCGCTGCGATGCACCGTCACGCCCCGCCCCAGCGTCACGTAGCCCGTGATGCTCTGCGGCCGCAGCGGCGCGCAGCAGCGCGCGAGCGTCGTCGGCAGATCCCCGACCCCTTCGATCTCGATCGGCGAGGCGCGCCGGCGCGCGGTTGCGCGCGACGGACGTACCACGGTGAGCGGCGGCGGCGGCTGAAAGAGGCGCGCCGCGGCGTGCATCAGCTGGGTGACGGTGATCTCCCCCTCGCCGAGCAGCTGGTGAAAGTGATCGAGGTCGCGCGCCTTGAGCTCCTGCACCAGGGCGCTCAACTGCTCCGGGCGCACACCGATGCGCGCGAGCTCGCGCTCGGCGAGGCGTGCACCGGCGCTGCGGTTATCGCCGACATCCTGCTTGCGAAACCACGCGCGCACCTTGCCGCGATTGCGCGGAGACGCGAGATAGCCCTGCTCGGGGGCGAGCCAGTCGCGGCTCGGGGCCTCGTGCCTGGCGGTGACGATCTCGACGATCTCGCCATTGGCGAGCGTGCGCGTCAGCGGCACCATGCGTCCGTTGACCTTGGCGCCACGGCAACGGTGACCGAGCGAGGTGTGCACGTTGTAGGCGAAGTCGAGCGGCGTTGCGCCGCGCGGCAGGTCGATGACCTCGCCCTTGGGGGTGAGGGCGTAGACCCGATCCTCGAAGAGCTCGGCGCGCATGCCTTCGACGAAATCGCGTTCGGCATCCTCGCCCGCGACATGCTCCTCGGGCTCGAGGAGCCGGCGCACCCACTCGATCTTGCGCTGGTACTGCGCATCGCGCGGGCCGCCCTCCTTGTAGCTCCAGTGCGCCGCGACGCCGAGCTCGGCGTGCTCGTGCATGTCGCGGGTGCGGATCTGCACCTCGACGCTCCTCGCCTGCGGGCCGATCACGGCCGTGTGAATCGAGCGATAGCCGTTGCCCTTGGGTGTGGCGACATAGTCGTCGAACTCACCGGGGATGTACGGCCACTCGCCGTGCACGACGCCGAGCGCGGCGTAGCACTCGGGGATCGTGGCCACCACCACGCGCAGCGCGCGCACGTCGAACAGCTGCTCGAAGGCGAGCTGTTTGCGCTGCATCTTGCGGTAGATGCTGTACATGTGCTTCGGCCGCCCGTACACCTCGGCTGCGATGCCGGCGGCCGCGAGCGCCGCGCGCAGCTCGCGGCACAGTGTGTCGATGTAGCGCTCGCGGTCCGCGCGCCGCTCGTTGAGCGCGGCGGCAATCCGCCGGTACTCACCCGGCTCGAGATAGCGGAACGCAAGATCCTCGAGCTCCCACTTCAGCTGCCATACGCCCAGGCGGTTGGCGAGCGGTGCATAGATGACGCGCGCTTCCATGGCGCGACGCTCGCGCTCGGCGGCAGGAACCTCGCGTGCATGGCGCAGCGCGACCAGCTCCTCGGCGAGGCGTGCCAGGACCAGGCGCGGATCGCTCACGACCGCGAGCAGCATCTTGCGCAGCGTTTCCGCCTGGCGGCCATCCAGTCCCCGCGCCGGTGACCAGTCGTGAGGCAGGCCGAGTGTCCCGAGCCGCTGCAGCGCCACGGCGATGTCGGTCGCTCCGCGGCCGACGATGTCGGCGGTCTGCTCCGGGGTGAGACCGCCGCGCGCGACCCCCGCGCGGGCGAGCAGCGCGTGGGCGAGCTCGGTGCTTTCAGTGAGTCCGCCCATGATCTCGGCGGCTTCGCTCGCGAAGCCGAGATCGGCGGGCGCGCGGGTGCTGGCGCGCTCGAGGGCCGCGCGTGCGCCGATGATGGCCTCGCGGACCGCGGGTGGACAGAGTTGATGGGTTTCCACGGTTTGCCGCTATCATAACGCGGGGGTTTTTGCCTCATATGCCAGGACACAGCAGCTGGGCCAGTATCCGGCGCCGCCACGGTACGCGGCAGCCGCGGCGCGCCGGTGCGCGCGGCGAGCCCGGCTCGGGACAGGAGCTGGTGCGCTTCGAGGGCTACGGTCCGGGAGGAGCGGCGGTACTGATCGAATGCCGCACGGCCGACCGCGCCGCCTGTGGCGCGCTCCTGAGCCGCGCATTTCTCGAGCACGGCGGGCACCTCGGCGCCGACGGCTCGGTGAGCTACCTCTTCAATGTCGTCGGCCTCATGACCTATCCACCCGGCACGGACGAGGAGCGATTGCTGCAGGCGGCACTCGAGGCGGGCGCGGAGGACGTCCTGTCGAACGGCGACCGCTCGATGGAGGTGCTGGCCGACCCGCTGGAGCTCGATACGGTGCGCGCGGTGCTCACGCATCGCGGCTTTGCGCCGGCTACGGCGGAAGTCACGCAGCGGGCGGCGACCGGCGTCGAGCTCTCGGGTGAGCCCGCCGAGCGCATGGTGCAGCTGCTCGAGACTCTCGAGGAGCTCGACGAAGTGAGCGACGTTTACTCGAACGTCGAGATCGCCGACGAGGTGCTCGCGCGGCGCTGAGGCGGCGCGCAAAAAAATCCCCGCCGGCGGGGGGACCGCGGGCGGGGCTAAATACACCGCGAGCTCGGTTCGGGAAGCAAGCGCGGTGGCATTCCGGTTATCGGCAGCGGCGGCGCCCGCTTGAGCGGGAATGCGTAAGCCCTTGTTTTCAGTTAGGCTTGAACGAATGTCGAGATATCGGACGAGGTCGTGGCGCGCGTTTGATCCGGCGGCTGCCGCGGCCGCAGCGCCTCCGCCCTCCCCGAACGCCCGTATCCTCGGCCTGGATCCCGGCTCGCGACGCACCGGCTTCGGGGTGCTCGAGTGCCGCGATGGAGAGCTCGTGCTGCTCGCACAGGGACACCTGAATGTGAGCACTGCGGCGCCGACGGCGCGATTGCGCATGATCTTCGAGGGTCTGGTGGCGCTGCTGGCCGAGCATCGGCCCGCCGAAGTCGCCATCGAGCGCGTCTTCGTCAGCCGCAACGTCGACAGCGCGCTCAAGCTCGGGCAGGCGCGTGGGGCTGCGCTGTGCGCAATTCCCGGCGGCATTCCGGTGTTCGAGTACGCGCCCCGCGCCGTCAAGCTGGCCGTGGTCGGCTCCGGGGGCGCGGAGAAGTTTCAGGTGGCGCACATGGTGCGCGTGCTCCTGCGTTTCGAGGGACCGCTGTCGGCCGATGCGGCCGACGCCCTCGCGGTCGCCGTGTGCCACGCGCATGCGCGGCGCCTCGCCGCGCTGGTGGCACGCCAGGGTGGAGCAGCGCTGCAGCGGCGGGCGCAGCGATGATCGGGGCGGTACGCGGCAAGATCGCCTCCAAGACTCCCCCGCAGCTCACCGTCGAGGTGGGGGGGCTCGGCTACGAGCTCGAGGCCCCGATGTCGACCTTCTTTCATCTGCCGCCGGTCGGCGCCGAGGTGAGCCTGCTGACGCATCTGGTGGTGCGCGAGGATGCCCACGTGCTGTACGGCTTCGCCACCGAGGAGGAGCGGCGGCTGTTCCGCAGCCTGATCCGCGTCTCGGGCGTGGGGCCGAAGATCGCGCTGGCGTTGCTCTCGGGCATGAGCGTTGCGGCCTTCGCCCGTTGTGTGCAGAGTGAGGACGTGGCGGCACTCACGCGCGTGCCGGGAGTCGGTCGCAAGACCGCCGAGCGGCTCATCGTCGAGATGCGTGACCGGCTGTCACCGCCGCCACCGCCCGCGGGAGCGGCCGCGGCTCCGCCCGGAGAGAGTCCCGAGGGCGAGGCCTATGGTGCGCTGGTCGCGCTCGGCTATCGGCCTGCCGAGGCGACGCGGCTGCTGAAGGCGGTCGAGCCGGGCGTGTATACCACCGAGGAGCTGATCCGACGCGCGCTGCAGGGTGCGGCGCGGGAGTAGACCGAGAGCAGTGACAGCCGAACGACTCACCAGTGGTGCAGCGGGAGCGGAGGAGGAGGCGGCCGAGCGCGCCATCCGGCCGCGACGGCTCGCGGAATACGTCGGGCAGGCGCCCGTCAAAACGCAGCTCGAGATCTTCATCCGCGCCGCGGCTCAGCGCGGTGAGGCGCTCGATCACGTGCTGATCTTCGGGCCGCCGGGTCTGGGCAAGACCACCCTGGCGCACATCATCGCTGCGGAGCTCGAAGTGAATCTGCGGCAGACCTCCGGTCCCGTGCTCGAGCGGCCCGGCGACCTCGCAGCGATACTCACCAACCTGCAGCCGCGCGACGTACTGTTCGTCGATGAGATTCACCGCCTCTCACCGGTCGTCGAGGAGGTGCTCTATCCGGCCCTCGAGGACTATCAGCTCGACATCATGATCGGCGAAGGCCCGGCTGCGCGCTCGATCAAGCTGAGCCTGCCGCCGTTCACCCTGGTGGGTGCGACCACGCGGGCGGGACTTCTGACCTCACCGCTCCGCGATCGCTTCGGCATCGTGCAGCGGCTCGAGTTCTACGGCGTCGAGGACCTGGAGCAGATCGTGAAGCGCTCGGCCGCGATCCTCGGGGTCGCGATCGATGAGGGCGGCGCGCGGCGCATCGCGCAGCGCTCGCGCGGCACCCCGCGCATCACCAACCGCCTGCTGCGCCGGGTGCGCGATTACGCGCAGGTGCGCGGGGACGGGCACATCGACCTGCCACTGGCGGACGCGGCCCTCGATCTGCTCGAGGTCGACGCCCAGGGCTTCGACACGCTCGACCGCAAGCTCCTCACCGCCATCATCGAGCGCTTCGACGGCGGCCCGGTCGGAATCGACAGCCTGGCTGCGGCGCTCGGCGAGGAGCGCGGTACGCTCGAGGATGTGATCGAGCCGTTCCTCATTCAGCAGGGATTCCTGCTGCGCACCGCGCGCGGCCGCATGGTGACACGCGCGTCCTACCTGCACTTCGGCCTCAAGCCGCCGGAGCGCGCTGCGGCCACGTTGCAGCTGTTCGAGGACGGGCGATGAGCAGCTTCGCCTGGCCGGCACGCGTCTATTGGGAGGACACCGATGGCGGTGGCATCGTCTACTACGCGAATTACCTGCGCTTTCTCGAGCGTGCGCGCACCGAATGGTTGCGGCAGCAGGGCTTCTCGCAGCAGCGGCTGCTGAGCGATGAGGGTATTTTGTTCACGGTGGTGAGCCTGCAGATCGAGTATCGGGCCGCCGCAAGACTCGACGACGAGCTCGAGGTGAGCTGCGAGCCAAAGCCGCAGGGGCCGGCGTCGCTGCGCTTCGCGCAGCGCATCCACCGCCGCGCGGCGGGCGGACGTGAGCTGCTCGCGGAGGCGAGTGTGCGGGTGGCCTGCCTCGATGCACGCACCATGCGCCCGCGGCGCCTGCCGGCGTTCCTCCAGGAGCGCGATGCTGAGGAACCGGTGAAATGAACGACCAACTGTCGATCCTTCGACTGATCATGCAGGCGAGTGTGCCGGTGCAGATCGTGATCGCGATCCTGCTGCTCGCCTCACTCGGCTCCTGGGCGATCATCTTTCGCAAGCGACGTATCATCGGACGGGCACGGCGCGAGGCGGACAGATTCGAAAGCCGCTTCTGGTCGGGCGACGATCTGGCGCAGCTCTATCGGATGATCGAGTCGCACGGTGGGGCCACCGGGATGGCGGGGATATTCGAGTTCGGCTTCCGCGAGTTCGCCCGGCTGCGGCAGGCGGCGGCCGCGCAGGATCAGATGCTCGAGGGCTCTCGCCGTGCAATGCGCGTGGCACAGCTGAAGGAGGTCGACCGGCTCGAGGAGAGTCTCGCGACGCTCGCAACCGTCGGCAGTACCAGTCCCTACGTGGGCCTCTTCGGTACCGTATGGGGCATCATGAGCGCCTTCTCCTCGCTCGGTAACATCCAGCAGGCAACGCTCGCGCAGGTGGCGCCGGGCATTTCCGAAGCGCTGGTGGCGACCGCCTTCGGCCTGTTCGCGGCGATTCCTGCCGTGGTCGCCTATAACCGCTTCGCCGATCAGGTGACGCGCCTCGAGATCCGCTTCGATGCATTCATCGAGGAGTTCTCCACCATCCTGCAACGGCACGCGGCCCGCGCACATCTGCCCGGGGGTGCCGCGGCGCCGGCGGCGCCGACCGGCAAGCCGGTCGTTGAGCCGCGCATCGGTCAGGAGCGCTGACCATGGCCCAGACCTCGCGCGGACGACGGCTGATGGGCGAGATCAACGTCGTTCCTTATATCGACGTCATGCTGGTCCTGCTCATCATCTTCATGATCACGGCGCCGCTTCTCACACAGGGGGTGAAGGTGGCGCTGCCGCGAGCGGGGGCGGAACCTCTGCAAGCACAGCAACTCAAACCGCTGGTGTTGTCGATCGACCGGCAGGGACGCCTTTATCTCAATATCGGGGGCGATCCCCGGGCGGCGCTCGATGTGCAGACGGTCTCGGCCCGGGCCGCCGCGGCGCTGCGCGCCAATCCTGAGCGCGCGGTGCTCGTCAAGGCCGATACGGCAATCGCCTACGGGCGGGTGATCGAGGCCATGGTGGTATTGCAGAAGGCCGGCGCGCATCAGGTGGGCCTGGTCACGGAGCCGCTGCCGGAGCCCGCGCGGCGCGGCGGCTGAGTGTCCGGTGCGCCAACCGATGAGCGTCCCAGTGATCGGTGGATCTCGATCATTTTGTCGGTGCTGCTGCACGGCGCCTTGCTCGGGGCATTGGTGTACGGCTTCCTGATATTCCGCGGGGAGCGGCGTCCGGCGCCCCAGCCTGCAATACAGGCGGCCGTGGTCGACGCCCGGACGCTGCGCGGCGCGGAGCAACCGGCCCCGCAGCCAGCCGCGGCCCCGCAACCGGTGACGCCACCGGAGGACGTCGGCCCGCCGCCGCCGACGCCTGAGGAGCGCGCCGAGCGCGAGCACGAGGAGCAGGCGCAACGCCAGGCGCAGGAGCAGAAGGTGGCGCAGGAAAAGGCGGCGCAGGAGCGCGCGCAGCAGGAGCGCGCCGCGGCGGAAAAGGCCGCGGCCGCCAAAGCGGCCGCACAGAAGGCGGCGGCGGACAAAGCCGCCGCAGCCAAGCGTGCCGCGGACGAGAAGCAGCGCAAGCAGCAGGAGGAAGAGGACCGGCGCGAGCGCGAGGCGGATCTGAAGAGAAGCCTCGCGGCCGAAGAGCACGCCGCCACGCGCAATGGCGCGGCGACCGCGAGCTGGGTGTCGATGATCCAGGGGAAAATCGAGCACGCCTGGCTGCGCCCGCCGACGGCACGTCCGGGCATAGACTGTATGTTGCATGTAACGCAGGTACCGGGAGGCGACGTGACCCAGGTGAGCATCGGCCAATGTAACGGCGACCAGGCGGTACGCGAGTCCATCGAGGCGGCCGTGTACCGCGCTTCGCCCTTGCCGCCGCCGCCCGACCCCTCGATGTTCGATCGTACCCTCGATATCCGCTTTCGCCCGCAGGACTGAAGATCGATGCAAGCGCTGAAGTTTTCCCGCAAATCCGGCCGCGCGCCCGTGTGGCAGGCGCTGCTGACGCTCACCCTCGCCGCGTGGCTGGTGCGCCCGGCCGGCGCTTCGCTGCAGATCGAGATCACCTCGGGTGTGAACGATCCGATACCGGTCGCGATCGTGCCCTTTACGCCGGCCTCGCCTGCCGACGGGGGCCTCGATGTGGCCGGCGTCGTCCAGCACGATCTCGAGGGCAGCGGGCGCTTTCGGGCACTGCCGCGCGAGCGCATGCCGGCCAGGCCGACGCGGGCCGGGGACATCGTGAGTGCCGACTGGAAGGGGGTCGGCAGCGACTACGTGGTCGTGGGCCGCGTCACCTCCGAGAACGGAGCGCTGGCGGTCGACTTCGAGCTGGTGAATACCCTCACAGGCGCGCGCCTGGCGGCCCAGCGCTTCACCGGTGCGGCCAGCGCGCTGCGCAACGCGGCGCATAAGGTGAGCGATGTCATCTATCAGAAGATCCTCGGCGTGCGCGGCGCCTTCGCGACGCGCATCGCTTACGTCGCCGTGGACGGGACCCCGCCGAGTCAGCGTTACCAGCTCATCGTCGCGGATGCCGACGGCGAGAACGCCCATTTGATTCTCGACTCCCGTTTTCCCATCATGTCGCCGGCATGGTCTCCGGACGGTCAGTGGCTCGCGTACGTGTCATTCGAAAGCAAGCTCGCCGGGGTTTACGTGCAGCTGGTGCGCACCGGAGAGCGGCGGCTGGTGTCGGCGCGCGCCGGTATCAACGGTGCGCCCGCCTGGTCGCCCGATGGCAAGAAGCTCGCGCTCACCCTCGGCGGCAGCGGCGGCAATCCCGACATCTATGTGCTGGATCTGCTCACGCAGAACCTGACGCGCATCACCGACGATCCGGCGATCGACACCGAGCCTGAATGGGCCCCCGATGGCCGCTCGCTCTACTTCACCTCCGACCGGGCCGGCTCACCGCAGATTTACCAGATCAGCGCCAGCGGCAGCGGGCGGCCGCGCCGCATCACCTTTGAGAACAATTACAATGCCCGCCCGCGGGTCTCGGCCGACGGCCGCGAGCTCGCCATGGTGACGCTCGAGGGCAACGGTTACCGCATCGCGGTGCAGGACCTCGCGAGCGGCGCCGTGCGCGTGCTCTCGCACGGGCGGCTCGATGAGTCGCCGAGCTTCGCGCCCAACGGGGCGACGCTCCTGTACTCGCAGCGTGAGGGCGCAGGCGGCTCGCTGGCGACGGTTTCGGTGGACGGGCTCACGGGCCTGCGCCTGAAGGCGCAGCAGGGCACGATACGCGACCCGGCGTGGGGGCCGTTCGGTACATGAGATACTCGATGCAAGTGTGGAGAGGTGGCATGGCAGAGCAACGCGGCATGAATCGGATCCTGGCGCTGGCGCTATTGGCTTTGACTCTGGCGCTGGCTGGCTGCGGACCCAAGGTCAAACCTGGAGCGGGCCCGGCGACACCCGGCGAGAACCCCGCCGCGGAGAGCGCCGGCGCGGGCGCTAACGCCGCGGGCGCCGCGGAGGGCGCCAACGCCAGCCAGGACGAGACGGCGGGACCGCAGGGCGGGCTGCTCGCGAGCCGGGTCATCTATTTCGACTTCGACAGCGCCGTGATCAAGGGGGAGGGCGTCGATGTGGCGGCGGCGCACGCGAAGTACCTGGCGTCCCATGCGACAGCGCGCGTGCGGCTCGAGGGCAACACCGACGAGCGCGGCTCGCGCGAGTACAACATCGGACTGGGCGATCGCCGCGCCCAGGCGGTGCGCCGGGCACTCCTGCTGCAGGGCGTGAACGAGGGGCAGATCACGACGGTGAGCTACGGCGAGGAGCGGCCGGCGGACCCCGGCCATGACGAATCCGCCTGGGCGAAGAACCGGCGTGTGGAGATCGTCTATCTGACGCCGGCGGGCCAGCCGGCGAGGCCCTGAGTGCCGCGGAGCCGCGCGATGTACCGAGTGTCCCCCGCCTTCATTCTCGGCGCGGCCGCCGCGGCCGCGCTGGGCGGCTGCGCCACGACCCCCGAAGAGGATCCGGTGCAGATCAAGCTCAACGCGCTCGATACGCGTGTGACACGCATCGAGCGCGTCGTCGCCAACCAGAGCCTGGTGGACCTGGCACAGCATCAGGAAGCGCAGCAGGCGGAGCTGCGTGAGCTGCGCGGCCAGATCGACCAGCTGCAGCACGACAATGCGACGCTGCGCAAGCAACAGCATGATCTCTACGCGGACCTCGACCAGCGCGTGAAAGCGCTGGGGACGCCCGGCGCTGGATCGGCGAGCCCCGCCGCCCCCTCCGCCGGCAGCGCGCTCCCTGCCGGCGGGAGCGGGGAGGCGTCCTCCACCGAGCAGGCGATCTATTCCCAGGCATTCGATGCGCTGAAGGCCGGCAGCTATTCCACCGCGATCACGGGCTTCAAGGATTTTCTCTCCACCTACCCGCAGAGCCCGCTGGCGGAGAATGCGCAGTACTGGCTCGGCGAGAGCTATTACGTCAATCACGACTATGACTCCGCCGCCGAGGCTTTCCGCACGGTGCTGCGCAAGTGGCCTGATTCGCGCAAGGGCTCGGATGCGCTGCTGAAGCTCGGCTACACGCAGTTCGAGCAGAAGCAGTGGGCCGCGGCGCGCACCACGCTGACCTCTGTGACGCAGAAATTCCCCGGGAGCGATGCGGCGAAGCTCGCGAGCGAGAAGCTCAAGCGCATTCCCGCCCAGTAGCGGCCCGCGAGGGGCTGCGCGAGCGATCAGGCACATGGGTCCGTCGCGGCTCAAAGTCACCGAGATCTTCCACTCGCTGCAGGGCGAGGCGGATACCGTCGGCTTTCCCACGGTATTCGTGCGCCTCACGGGCTGTCCGCTGCGCTGCCGCTACTGCGACACCCAGTACGCCTTTTACGGAGGTGAATGGTGGGAGCCGGAGGGGATTCTCGCGCGAGTCCGCGAATTCGCGACTCCCTACGTCTGTGTGACCGGCGGCGAGCCGCTCGCGCAGAAGGCCTGTGTGCCCTTGCTGACATTGCTGTGCGATGCGGGGCTGCGAGTCTCGCTGGAGACGAGCGGCGCGATGGCGCTCGATGAGGTCGATGCGCGTGTTGTCCGGGTGGTGGACGTCAAGACCCCGGGCTCAGGCGAGGAGCCTCGCAATCGGTACCAGGAGCTTGCGCACCTGAGGCCTTCGGACCTCGTCAAATTCGTCATCTGCGATCGCACGGACTACGAGTGGGGCCGTGCGAAGCTGCGCGAGCTCGCGCTTCCCGAGGGCTGTACGGTTCTTTTTTCGCCGAGCCACGAGCAGCTGCCGGCGCACGATCTGGCCGATTGGATACTCGAGGATCGCCTGCCGGTGCGCTTCCAGATCCAGCTCCACAAGTATCTCTGGGGCAACGTACCGGGAAAGTAGCGTGAGCGCGCGCAACGTGTCCGCGGATGCCGCCCCGGCGGTGGTGCTGCTCTCGGGTGGACTGGACTCGGCCACTGCACTCGCCATTGCGCGCGAGCGTGGCTTCATCTGCCATGCCCTGTCGGTCGACTATGGGCAGCGACACCTGGCTGAGCTCGACGCCGCAAGGCGCGTGGCGCGCGCCAGTGGTGTGCGCGAGCATCGCATCATGCGCGTGGACCTCGCCGGGATCGGTGGCTCGGCGCTCACGGATCCCGCGGTCGCGGTGCCCGTCGAGCCGACGAGCGGCATTCCGGTGACCTACGTACCGGCGCGCAACACCCTCATGCTGGCGCTCGCACTCGGCTGGGCCGAGGTCCTCGAGGCGCGTCACATCTTCATCGGAGTCAACGTCCTCGACTCGAGCGGCTACCCGGACTGCCGTGCGGAGTTCATCGAGGCCTTCGAGCGGCTGGCGGCACTTGCCACCAGGGCGGGCGTCGAGGGACAGCCGTGCCGCATCGAAGCCCCGCTCATCGCGATGACCAAGGCCGAGATCATTCGCGAGGGCACTCGGCTCGGCGTCGACTACGGCGCCACGGTGTCGTGTTATCAGGCCGACTCGCAGGGGAGGGCCTGCGGGCGCTGCGACGCCTGTCGCCTGCGGCGTGCGGGATTCGACGCGGCGGGAGTGGGCGACCCGACCCGTTACGCGCCGGCCTAGCCCCCCAGCCACCCGGTTACCTCTTGGCCAAGGCGCACAAAGTGGCATCCGGCACCCGCTTCACGCTCCGTCTCGCCACGCCCGCGGATGTCCCGGCGCTGCGTGAGCTCATCGCGCGCTCCGCTCGCGGGCTGAGTGCCGGCCACTATTCGAGTGCGCAGATCGAAGGGGCGCTGCAGGGCGCCTTCGGAGTCGACGCGTCCCTGATCGAGGACGGTACCTACTTCGCGGTCGTCGCGGAGTCGGGCGAGCTCGTCGCGTGCGGCGGCTGGGGACGGCGGCGCACCCTCTTCGGCAGCAGCTCGCGGCCGGAGCGGGACGAGTCCTGGCTCGATCCGCGCACCGAGGCGGCGCGGATCCGCGCGTTCTTCGTGGACCCGCAGCGTGCGCGCCAGGGTCTGGCAAGGATGCTGCTCGAGCGCAGCGAATCCGAGGCGCGTCGCGCGGGGTTCGCCACGATGGAGCTCATGGCGACGCTCCCGGGGATACCTTTTTACGAGCGCTGTGGCTACCTGCGCGGCGCAGCGCTCGACTACCCGGTGCCGGGCGGAGCTCACCTTCCACTGGTGGCGATGAGCAAGCGCATCGCACCGGACTGAGTGAGGTACTCGAACGCGGCCGGCTAATCGGCTGTTCCAGCAGCTGTAGTATCATGCCCGCCCCGCGCGGCGCTGACGCGGGTCCCGTGGGGCGTTAGCTCAGTCGGTAGAGCATCGGACTTTTAATCCGCTGGTCGACGGTTCGATTCCGTCACGCCCCATATAAATCCATCGGCTGAGCCATGAATTCATGGTGCCGCATCCAGATAGCTTTATGAGTATTCGAGCAGCAGTTCCAGCGGCCGCGCGCCATCCGGAAAGTGCGCAGCAGCACGATCCTTAGGGTGCTTTGATTTGCAAACAAGCGT
>DATGJR010000136.1:0-15494 GCA_035295065.1 Steroidobacteraceae bacterium | reverse complement strand
CAGCCGCGACGAGGAAGCGGAGGCCGACCGCGTCGGCATGGGTTACCTCTACGGCGCCGGCTTCGACCCCAACGCGATGGGCGACATGTTCGAGACCCTCGGCCGGAGCCTGGGCCTGGTCGAAACCTACATTCCCTCGATGCTCATCAATCACCCGGTGACCCGCGACCGCATCGCCGAGGCGCGCGCGCGCGCGGCGCAGTTTCCGCCACGCAAAGGCAAGGACTCACTGAGCTTCCAGCTGATCCGCGAGCGCGTACGGGTGTTGACCGCGACCGGCGATATCGACATGGCGGCCCAGTACGCGCAGAAAATCGCCCACGGGGAGAACACCCTCGGCAACCGCTACGGCGAGGGCCTCGCGCTCATGACGGGCAATCACGCCGATCAGGCGGTGAAGATCCTGGCACCACTCCTGCAGCAGCACGAGCAGCTGACGCTCCTTTATGACGCGCTCGGGCAGGCGCAAGCCAAGGCGGGCCAGCTCGATGCGGCGATCGCCACCTTCCGCAAGGGGCAGGAGCTCTTTCCGCGCAACGTGCCCCTCACGGTGCGCTATGCCGAGACGCTGATGGCCAACAATCGCCCCGGCGAGGCGCACACCATGCTGCTCGATCTTTTCAACATGGTCCCCCCGACCGCCGATCAGATCCGGCTCACCGCGCTCGCCGCCAGCGCCGCCGCAGATCCGGGGGATGCGTACTTCTACATGGGTGAGTACCAGCTCGCCAACGGCGACCTGCAGCTGGCGGTACAGCAGTACCAGCTCGCGCTGGCCTCACCCAACATCAGCCTGATCCAGCGGCAACGTTACCTGGCGCGCCTCGAGGAGGTGCGCGATTTTCTCATGAGCACCCGCAAGCCGCGCCTGACCGACAATGGCGATCAGGGCCAGGGTCCTGGCCGCGGCGGCCGCGGGCACTGAGCGCACGCCAGCCAAGCCTCGGCTCCGGCGCAACGGCCGCCCCAGGCGCGGCTGTTACAATGTGCGCCCGTTCTCGCTCCACCGGTGCCATGGAAGTCACGTTGCGGGTCACGCTCGCCCTCCTCCTCCTGTGCTTCGCGGGAGGCTGTGCCACGGCGCCGGGAGCACGGCGCGATGCGCGCGACCCGTGGGAGCGCATGAACCGCGCCACCTACACCTTCAACGACAAGTTCGACAAAGCGATTGCGCGGCCCGTGGCGAGTGGCTATCGCAGCGCCGTGCCGCACTTCGTGCAGACGGGAGTCCGTAACGCATTCGACAACGTCGACACGACCATCGTCATGGTGAACGATCTGCTGCAGGGGCAGCCGCGGGCCTTCGTGTCGGACACCACCCGGCTCATCGTCAACACGCTCATGGGACTTGCGGGCCTGTTCGATGTCGCAACCCCGATGGGATTGCCGAAGAACGACCGCGACTTCGGCCAGACCCTGGGCATTTGGGGCATCAGGCCGGGTCCGTACCTCGTCATCCCCTTCCTCGGACCCTGCGACGTGCGCGACACCTTCGGCAAGGTCGCCGACACCTACAGTACGCCGCGCACCTACATCAAGAACACCTATTGGAACTACGGCTCCTACCTCCTCGAGAAGATCGATGCGCGCTCGCGCTATCTCGACCAGGACCACCTGATCGACAGCGCCTACGATCCTTACGCCTTCCTGCGCAATGCCTACCTGCAGAACCGCGAGTTCAAGGTGCGTGGCGCGAGCTCACGCAGCGAGGAAGAGGAAGAGCAGAAGATGCTCGAGGAGTCGGGAATCGACTCGACGCCGGCGCCACAGCAGCCACCGCCCGAGGCGGCGCCGCCGCCACATTAGCCCCCCTGGGCCTGGACGCCGCGCTCGAGGAGCTCCGTCACCTCGCTGATTCGGCCGAGCGCCGTGAGTCCCGGCGGCAGGTGCCTGAAGGCCAGCGAGCGCCCGAGCGACTTCGCGACGGCCAGCCAGTCGAGCAGCACCGCAAGACCCGCGCTGTCTGAGGTCGTGATCCCCTGGCAGTCGACCTCGAGAGGCTCCCCGCCCGCGCGCTCGAGCGCCTCGAGGCCGAGCTGGCGTGCCTCGCGCGCACTGACAAAGGTCAGCGGCCCCTCGGCGGTGAAACGCCCGCTGCCGGCCGCCACCAGCCGAAACGGCCCGGACGTCAGGTCGAACACGGGCGGCGGCGGCTGCGGGCTCAACTCATGGTCTCCGGCTCAGCCTTTGGTCTGCCGGGCGATCTGCCCCGGTTTCTCGCCCGACTCGAGCCGTTGGATCACGGTGTCGAGTCCCTGCTTCTCGATCTGCGCGCCGAAGTCCTCACGGTAGCTCTTCACATAGCTGATGCCGTCGATGACGACATCCCAGGCCTTCCAGCCCTGCGGCGTCATACGCAGCGAATAGTTGACCGACACGCGATCGCCGTTCTGCCGCGTGACCTCGGTGCGCACCGTGGCGCTGGTCGCACCGGGCTCGACCCGCGAGGGCAGGATCTTGAGGCGGTCGGGAGTGAACTCGATGAGTGAGCTGCCGTAGTTGCTCAGCACGGAGTGATAGAAGGCGTTGATGAAGCGCTGGCGCTGATCCGCCGAGGCGGTGCGCCAATATTGCCCGAGCACGACCCGGGCTGCGGTCTCGGTGTCGAAGTGCGGCATCAGGTACTTGTCCACCACCGCCGCTATCTTCGCCGGATCGCGGCGGTAGGCCTCGCGATTCTTGGCAATGTCACCGAGCATCCCCTGTGCCGCTTCCTGCACCAGGGCCGTGGGGTCGCTGTTGGCGGCCGGCGCCGCTGCGCTCTGCGCGGGGGACGGTGCCGCAGCCGCAGGCGGCGCGGGCTCTGCACCCGCCAACGACCAGGCGCCCAGCAGCAACACGGCATTCAGCACGGCTGTGACGGTTCTCATTTCTTCGGCTCCGGTTTGCCCGCGGGTTTGCTCTGCGTGTCCGGCCCCTGTGAGGGGCCCTGGCCGCCGCTGTCGCTGCTGCGGCTCGAGAAGCTCGCAAAGAACTTGTTGATCAGACTCTCGAGCACGATCGCCGACTGAGTCTGCTCGATGTTGGTGCCGTCCTTGAGATAGGTGTCGAGGCCGCCGGGACTGATGCCGACGTACTTGCCGCCGAGCAGCCCCTCGGTCTGGATGCTGGCGAAGCTGTCCTCGGGGATCTGGTTGTACTGCGGATCGATGCGCATGCTGACCACTGCCTTGTAGATCGTCGAATCGAAGCGGATGCCCGACACCTCCCCGATCCGCACACCCGACATCGTGACCGGGGACCCGACCTTGAGGTCGCCGATGTTGTCGAAATCCGCGGTGACGTGATATCCGGCCTTCTCCGGGCTCAGCTTCAGCCCGCTCGCCGGCAACTGCGTCGTGAGGAACAGCAGTGCCGCAAATCCCAACAGCACGAACAGTCCCGTGCCTATCTCCAGGGTTCGATTGCTCTGCATGGTCCTTAGTTCCTCCTAGAGAAATGCCGCGGTCAACACGTAGTCGAGCAGCAGAATGATCACCGAGGAGGCCACCACCGTACGCGTGGTCGCCAGCGCCACTCCTTCGGCGGTGGGCTCGGCATGATAGCCCTCGTGGACGGCGATCAGACTGCAGGCGACGCCGAACACCAGGCTCTTCACCACTCCCTCGGTCACATCGTGCAGATCCACCGAGCCTTGAGTCTGCGACCAGAACACGCCGCGGTCGACGCCCATCATCTGCACGCCCACGAGCTGCGCGCCGTACAGCCCGATCATGCTGAAGATCGCCGCCAGCAGCGGCATCGCGATCACTCCGCCGAGGAAGCGCGGCGCAGCCACGTAACGCAAGGGGTCCACCGCCATGATCTCCATGGCCGTGAGCTGGTCCGTGGCACGCATCAGCCCGATCTCGGACGTGAGCGCGGTACCCGCACGTCCCGCAAACAGCAGTGCCGTCACCACCGGGCCGAGCTCACGCAGCAGTCCGAGCGCGGCCGCGGTGCCGAGTGCTTCCTCGGAGCCGAAGCGCTGCAGCAGGTCGTAGCCCTGAAGTCCCAACACCATGCCGACGAAGAGCCCCGAGAGCATGATGATGATGAGCGAGCGTGCGCCGCTGTTATAGATCTGCATCACCAGCAGCTGCGGGCGCGCGAGCGCCGGCCCGCACTGGATCAGGACCCGCACCAGAAAAATCATCGCCGATCCGAGCCGGCGCACCCCGCCGAGGAGGTAGGTACCGGGGAGCCGTGCGTTCATCGCTCGTCCGCCCCGAGCAGCTGACTCGCGTAGTCCGGAGCCGGGTAATGAAAGGGCACCGGGCCGTCTTCGCTCCCGGTCATGAACTGGCGTACTGCGGCCGAGTCGCTCGCCCGCAGCTGCGCGGGGGCGCCCGCCGCCGCGACGCGGCCCCCCGAGAGCAGGTAGCTGTCATCGGCGATGGTGGCGAGCTCATGCACGTCGTGCGAGACGACGACGCTCGTGATCCCGAGCGCCTGATTCATGCGCTGGATGAGACGCAGGATGACGCCGAGGGAGATGGGATCCAGACCCACGAAGGGCTCATCGTAGATCAGGACTTCCGGATCCATCACGATGGCGCGCGCCAGCGCTACGCGGCGCGCCATGCCGCCGGAGAGCTCCCCCGGCATGAGTTGCGCGGCCCCGCGCAAGCCCACCGCCTGGAGCTTGGTGAGCACCAGGAGCCTGATGAGCGCTTCCGGGAGATCCGTGTGCTCACGCACCGGGAAGGCGACGTTCTCGAATACGTCCATGTCAGTCAGCAGCGCTCCGTTCTGGAACAGCATGCCCATGCGGCGCCTGACACCGTAGATCGCGCGCGAGCGCAGCGTCGCCAGGTCCCGCCCGAACACCTCCACGCGCCCGCGATCCGGAGCGATCTGCGCCGTGATGAGCCGCAGGAGCGTGGTCTTGCCGGTGCCGCTCGGGCCCATGATGGCGGTGATGCGGCCACGGCGGACCTCGAGGTCGAGACCGGCGAATATGGGCCGGCCGCCCGCCGCGTAGTGCACGTCGCGGACGGCCACTACCACGTCGCCCGCCGTGGCGGTGGACGCGGCGGCAACGGCAGGTTTGCCGGTCACGGCGGTGCGGTGCCGCTCAGGCGGCCCGACTCTCCATGTCCGGAGCGTAGCGTCCGGTGGTGGCGAGGCCGTTGAGCTGCGCGCGCCGTGCAAATTCCTTCTGGCCCGCCCCGAAGGTCGCAGGGACCCCGGCCCACGCCTTGAGCGCCGTGTCCTGGAGCGCGCGCCCGTAGCTGAAGGTGAGCGCCCAGGGCAAGGGACCGAGCCGGTTCATCAGCGACAGATGCAGTGTCGCCTCGGTCGGACTCTGCCCGCCGGAGAGGAATGCGATACCGGGCACCGCGGCCGGGACGTGGCGCTTCAGCACCCGCACCGTCGCCTCGGCGACCGCCTCGGGCGAGGCGCGCTCGGCGGCCTTCTTGCCGGAGATCACCATGTTGGGCTTGAGCACGATGCCCTCGAGCTGCACGCGGTGATCGAACAACTGGCTGAACACGGTGGTGAGCACCTGCTCGGTCACCTCGCTGCAGCGCTCGAGCGAGTGGCCGCCGTCCATCAGTACCTCCGGCTCGACGATCGGCACGATGTCGGTTTCCTGACAAAGCGCGGCGTAGCGCGCCAGCGCATGCGCGTTCGCCGCCACGGCGAAGGCGCTCGGTATCCCTGGGGCGATGTCGATGACGGCACGCCACTTGGCGAAGCGCGCCCCGAGGCCGCGGTACTCGATCAGCCGCTCGCGCAGGCCATCGAGTCCTTCCGTAATCGTCTCGCCGGGAAAGCCTGACAGGGGCTTGGCGCCCAGGTCCACCTTGATGCCCGGGATCATGCCGGCGCGTGTCAGGTACTGAGGGAAGGGCGTGCCGTCCCTGGTCTTCTGGCGGATGGTCTCGTCATAAAGAATGACGCCGCTCACCGACTCGGACGCCCCGGGGGCCGTGAACAGCATCTCGCGGTAGGTCCGGCGGTGCTCCTCGGTCGACTCCAGCTTGATGCTGTCGAAGCGCTTCTTGATGGTGCCGCTGCTCTCGTCCGCGGCGAGGATGCCCTTGCCCTTGGCGACCATGGCGCAGGCGACGCGGTTGAGCTCACTCAGATTCATCATCACTCCTTAGGCGACCGGCAGGCCGCCGCGACGGCGGCGCCCGGGGGCCTGACAGATGGCTCGGGAATTGAGCCGCTAAGGATAGCAAATCAGCGCCCTCCTTCAGGCCTGCGCTTGGTCCCCGACGTAATTAGTACTAAAATAGTCCTGGTTTTTTTGGAGGGGATCGTCATGCTGCGCATCAGCCGCCTCACCGACTACGCCACGGTCCTGCTCGCGGCGCTCGCGGGCGAGCCTGCCCGGGTGCGTACCGCCACCGCGCTGGCTGAGCAGACCCATATTGCCGCGCCTACGGTCAGCAAGCTCCTCAAGCAGCTGCAGCGCGCGGGGCTGGTGATCTCCACGCGCGGCCTGCACGGCGGATACCAGCTGGCGCGCCCCGCCGCGCAGATCAGCGCCGCGGCGATACTCGATGCGCTCGAAGGTCCGCTCGCGCTCACCGACTGCGCCGCCGGCCACGGCAACTGCGACATCGAGGACAGCTGCCGCGTGAGCCGGGTATGGCAGCGGCTGAACCTCGTCATCCGCCGCGCGCTCTACGAGGTGAGCCTGGCACAGCTCGCGGGACTCGATGCCGCCCCCGCACGGCTGCCGGCGCTCGAGCGCGAGATGAAGTCTGTCGCCAGCCGGGCGCCGCTGCGATGAGCGAAAGCGCCAAAGAGCTCGAGAGCCTCATCGCACGGGGCTACCAACACGGGTTCGTGACCGACATCGACTCCGACACGGTCGCGCCGGGTCTCGATGAGGACGTGGTGCGGCTCATCTCGCGCAAGAAGGACGAGCCCGCCTTCCTCACCGAGTGGCGGCTCAAGGCGCTGCGCCACTGGCGGACGATGCACGAGCCGCACTGGGCGCACGTGCGCTTCCCGCCGCTCGACTACCAGGCCATCTCCTATTATTCCGCGCCCCGGGCGCGCAGCGGCGGCCCCAGGAGCCTCGATGAGGTGGACCCGAAGCTTCTCGAGACCTACGAGAAGCTCGGCGTGCCGCTGCACGAACGGGCGCGCCTCGCCGGCGTCGCGGTGGATGCGGTGTTCGACTCCGTCTCCGTCGCGACCACCTTCAGGGAGCGCCTGGCCGCGGCGGGCGTGGTCTTCTGCCCGTTCTCGGAAGCGGTACGCACCCATCCCGCGCTCATCGAGCAGTACCTGGGAAGCGTCGTCCCCTACTCCGACAATTTCTTCGCCACCCTCAACTCCGCGGTGTTCTCCGACGGCTCCTTCGTGTACGTGCCCAAGGGGGTGCGTTGTCCGATGGAGCTCTCGACCTATTTCCGCATCAACGCGCTGAAGACCGGACAGTTCGAGCGCACCCTGATCATCGCGGACGCCGGCAGTCATGTCAGCTATTTAGAAGGTTGTAGTGCCCCAATGCGCGACGAGAACCAGCTCCACGCCGCGGTGGTGGAGCTCATCGCGCTCGATGACGCCTTCATCAAATACTCGACGGTGCAGAACTGGTACCCGGGCGATGAGCAGGGGCGCGGTGGCATCTACAACTTCGTCACCAAGCGCGGCGAGTGCCGCGGGCGCAACTCGCACATTTCCTGGACGCAGGTGGAGACGGGCTCCGCGATCACCTGGAAGTACCCGAGCTGCGTGCTGCGCGGTGCAGGTTCGATCGGCGAGTTCTACTCGGTGGCGACGGTGAACCATCACCAGCAGGCCGACACCGGCACCAAGATGATCCACATCGGCGCCGACACGCGCAGCACCATCGTCTCCAAGGGCATCTCGGCGGGTCTCGGACAGAACACCTACCGCGGCCTCGTCAAGATGCTGCCGAGCGCGCACGGGGCACGTAATTTCACCCAGTGCGACTCGCTCCTCATGGGCGGCAAGTGCGGCGCGCACACCTTCCCCTACGTCGAGGTCAGGAACCCGACGGCGACCGTGGAGCATGAGGCGAGCACCTCCAAGATCAGCGACGAGCAGCTCTTCTACTGCCTCTCCCGCGGCATCACCGAGGAGGACGCGGTCAACATGATCGTGAGCGGCTTCTGCAAGTCGGTGTTCAAGGAGCTGCCCATGGAGTTCGCCGTCGAGGCCTCGAGGCTCCTGGCGGTGAGCCTGGAAGGTGCGGTGGGATGACCATGAGCGAGCGCCAGACACTGCTGCGCATCGAGGACCTGCACGCACGCGTGGAGGGCAAGCAGATCCTGAACGGCCTGACACTGGAGGTGGCCGCGGGCGAAGTGCACGCCCTCATGGGCCCGAACGGCTCGGGCAAGAGCACGCTTGCCTACGTGCTCGCGGGACGGCCTGGCTACGAGGTCACCGCGGGCCGCGTGCTCTTCGACGGGCGCGATCTCCTCACGCTCGCGCCCGAGGAACGCGCCCGCGCCGGCCTGTTTCTCGGATTCCAGTACCCCGTCGAGATTCCGGGCGTCAACAACGTGTACCTGCTCAAGGCAGCCGTCAACGCGGCTCGCAAAAAGTGCGGGCTCCCCGAAGTGGACGCTTTCGAGTTCCTCGCGATGGTGCGCGAGAAGATGAAGCTCATGCGCATGGAGGACAGCTTCCTCTCGCGCGGGGTGAACGAGGGATTCTCCGGTGGCGAGAAGAAGCGCAACGAGATCCTGCAGATGCTGGTGCTCGAGCCGCGCCTCGCGGTGCTCGATGAGACCGACTCCGGTCTCGACATCGATGCGCTGAAGGTGGTCGCAGCGGGCGTCAATTCGCAGCGCTCGCCCGAGCGCGCCTGCCTGCTCATCACCCACTACCAGCGTCTGCTCGAGTACGTGGCTCCGGACTTCGTGCACGTGCTGGTGCGCGGCCGCATCGCCCGCAGCGGCGACCGCACACTGGCGCTCGAGCTCGAGCGGCGCGGCTACGATTGGGTCGCGGGCGAGGCGGCATGAGCTCTCTCAACAGCGCACTCGCGGAGCGCCTCGCTGCCGAGCATGCCGGCACTGCCGCCGCACTCGGCGAGCCCGCCACGAGCGCCGAGACCCGCCGCCGGGCGCTCGAGGCGCTGCTCGCCTCGGGACTGCCGACCTCGCGGGACGAGAACTGGAAGTACGCCAATCTCCGCCCGCTCGAGAAGCTGCGTTATCTTCCCGCGAGCCTTGCCGCGCCCGCATCGGCGCCCGTCACCGTGGCGGTGCTCCCACCCGCCCTTCCCGACCATGCGCGCTATGTCTTCGTCGACGGCGTGCTCGCGCCCGCACTCTCCGCGCCGCTCGATGCGACCGCCGCGACGCTGGCTCTCCAGGATGGCGCATCGGCCTCTCCTTCCTCCGCTTCGCCCGATGAGCGCTTTGCGCTCCTCAATGCGGCCTTCGCCGTGCAGAGCTTCGAGGTGCGCCTCGCCGCCTCGTGCAGCGCGCAGATCGAGCTGCTGTTCGTCGCCAGCGGCGACTCCGCGCAGGGCGCCTCCTATCCGCGCCTCAAGCTCGAGGTCGCACCCGGCGCGCGCCTCGCGCTCATCGAGCGGCACCTGAGCGCCGCCGAGACGGCGAGCTTCGTCAACAGCACGGTGACGGTCGCGCTCGATGCGGGCGCGAGCCTCTCTCACTACCGGCTGCAGGACCTGAGCAGCCGCAGCGTCCTGTTCGATACCCTGTCGGCGAGCCTCGCTCGAAGCGCCGTCTACCGGCTGCACGCCGCCGCGACCGGCGGCCAGTCGGCACGCAGCACGATGAAGGTGCGTCTCGCGGGCGAGCGCGCCGAGCTCGCCCTGGGGGTAGCGGCCCTCGGCGACCGCCAGCAGGTGCAGGATATCTATGCGCTGGTCGAGCATGCCGCCCCCAACGCCCGCACCGAGCAGATCTTCCGGGGCATCGCCGCGGCACGCTCGCGGGTCGCCTTCAACGGCAAGATCGTGGTCGCAGCCGGGGCACACGGCACCGACTCGCGCCAGTCGCTCAAGGGACTCCTGGCGGGACCGGAAGCCGAGATCGACGTGCGTCCGCAGCTCGAGATCTACACCGACGACGTGCGCTGCAGCCACGGGGCGACCGCGGGCAAGCTCGATGAGCAGATGCTTTTCTACCTCTTGTCACGCGGCTTGAGCCCCGAGGTCGCGCAGCGCCTGCTCAAATGGGCTTTCCTCGGCGATGTGATCGCCCGAACCGACCTGCCGGCGCTGCGGCGGCAGATCGAGGCGCGGCTCGCCGGCCAGTTGCGCGACGAAGCGCTGCGGGAGCTCCTGTGATGGCAGCCGACGTTTCGAGTCTGCGGCCTGCGTTCGACGCCGAGCGCGTGCGCGCCGACTTCCCCATCCTCGAGACGCGGGTGAACGGGCATCCGCTCGTCTACCTCGACAGCGCCGCCTCCGCGCAGCGACCGCTGGCCGTACTGCGCGCGGTCGATGACTACGAGCGGCACTCGCACGCCAACGTGCACCGCGGGGTACACGCACTCAGCCAGGCAGCGACTTCCGCCTACGAGGGCGCACGCGAGCGCGTGCGACGCTTCCTCAATGCGGGCTCGGTGCGCGAGATCGTCTTCGTGCGCGGCACCACGGAGGCCATCAACCTGGTGGCCCAGGCGTTTGCGCGGCCGCGTTTTGGGCCCGGAGACGAGATCCTGATCACCGCCCTCGAGCACCACGCCAACATCGTTCCCTGGCAGATGGTGTGCGAGCAGACCGGTTGCACGCTCAAAGTGGCGCCGATCGACCGCCGCGGCGAGCTCCTCTACGATGAGTTCCTGAAGCTCCTCGGCCCGCGCACCCGGCTGGTGGCGATCGCACACGTTTCCAACGCTCTCGGCACGGTGTTGCCGGTGAAGCGCATCGTCGAGGCCGCGCATGCGCAGGGAGCCGTTGTGCTCGTCGATGGCGCGCAGGCGGTGCCGCACTCGCGGGTCGATGTGCGTGCGCTCGGTGCGGATTTCTATGCTTTCTCGGGGCACAAGGTCTACGCCCCCACCGGTATCGGCGTGCTCTACGGCCGGGAGGAGCTGCTGGCCTCGATGCCGCCGTGGCAGGGGGGCGGCGAGATGATCCTCACCGTCTCCTTCGAGAAGAGCACTTACAACGAGCTCCCCTGGAAGTTCGAGGCCGGCACGCCCAACATCTCCGGCGCCGTGGGGCTCGGAGCCGCCATGGACTACCTCGAGAGTCTCGGTATCGAGAGGGTCGCCGCGCACGAGGCGCGGCTGCTCACGCTCGCGACCGCCGAGCTCTCACGCCTGCCGGGCATCACGCTGGTCGGCACCGCCGCCCACAAGGCCTCGGTCCTCTCCTTCACGCTCGCCGGGGTCCATGCGCACGACCTGGGCACGATCCTCGATACCGAGGGCGTGGCGGTGCGCACCGGTCACCACTGCGCCATGCCGGTCATGACCTTCTTCGGCATCCCGGCGACCGCCCGGGCTTCCTTCGGCTGCTACAACACCGAGGACGACGTTGCGCGGCTGGCAGGGGCCCTGAGGCGGGCGCGCGAGGTCTTCGGCTGATGGACCTGAAGGAGCTCTACCGCGATGTGATCCTCGATCACAACCGCGCGCCGCGGAACTTCGGTCGCCTGGAGAGCGGCGGCGCCGCCGCCCAGGTGCGCCACGCCGAAGGACACAACCCCTTGTGCGGCGACCGCCTGACGGTGTTCGTCGCGCTCGACGGGGAACGGGTCGCGGACATCCGCTTCGAGGGCAGCGGCTGTGCGATCTCGACCGCTTCTGCCTCTCTCATGACGGAAGCCGTCAAGGGGCGCGACCGGGCCGCGGTGCGCGCCCTCTTTGACAAGGTGCACGCGCTGCTCACGCGGCCCGAGACGCCGCCCGATCCCGCGCTCGGCAAGCTTGCCGCCCTCGGCGGCGTGAGCGAGTTCCCGGCACGCGTCAAGTGCGCCACGCTCTGCTGGCACACGCTCAATGCGGCGCTCGAGCGCGGCGCGGCGACGGTGTCGACGGAGTAGCCGATGCGCCGCCACGAGAACGAGCCCTTCGTCGTGAGCCGCGAAGTGCGGGCGGTGGTCGTTCCGGCCGGACAGGAGGTGCGGCTCAAGCCCGGCCAGGCCGGCTACATCACCCAGGCCCTGGGTGGGAGCTTCACCGTCTACCTCGAGGGCAATCTCTTCCGCATCGCGGGCGAAGATGCCGACGCCATCGGGCAGGAGCCCGTGAAGTCGCCGGAGCTCCCGCCGAACGCCACCGGCGAGGACGTGCGCAAGCTCGCGTGGGAGCAGATGCGCAGCTGCTACGACCCCGAGATTCCGATCAACATCGTCGACCTGGGCCTGGTCTACGAGTGCGACGTGAAGGAGAACGAGGACGGCACGCGCTCGGTACAGGTGCAGCTCACCCTCACCGCACCGGGCTGTGGCATGGGTGAGATCCTGGTGGAGGACGTGCGCGACAAGCTGCAGCGCATCCCAACGGTACGCGAGGCGCGCGTCGAGCTGACTTTCGACCCGCCCTGGAACCAGTCGATGATGTCGGAGGCGGCGCGGCTGCAGACGGGGATGTTTTGAGCACCTGGGTCGACATTGGGGCGGCCAGCACCCTGGCCGAAGGCATCCCCTTATCGGCGGAGGTCGACGGCGTGGCGGTAGTGGTCGTACGCTGCGGGTCCGACCTCTATGCGGTAGAAGACCGTTGCACGCACGACGGCGAATCCTTCACGGGTGCCGAGGTGGAGAACTGCGAGCTCATCTGCCCGCGCCACGGCTCGCATTTCTCGTTGCGGTCCGGCGAAGCCCTGACTCCGCCGGCCTACGAGCCGCTGCGCACCTATGCGGTGCGCGAGCAGGACGGGCGGATTTTCCTCGAGCAGCCCTGAGGGGCGCATGAAACGCCTGACCGTCATGCGCCACGCCGATGCGAGCTGGAAGAACCCCGGCACGGATGACTTCGCACGCCCGCTCAATCGGCGCGGGCTCGCGGGCGCGGAGGCCATGGCGCGCCGGCTGCTGGAGCTCGAGCTGGTTCCCGACCGCCTCATGGCCAGCACCGCGCGGCGTGCCGAGCAGACCGCCGATATCGTGGCCCGGGAGATGTCGCTATCGGTCCGCCACGTGCAGCGCGAGGAGGCGCTTTATCTTGCGGGCGCCAACGACCTGCTGCGCCTGATACGCGAGACCGGTCCGCGGATCGCGCACCTGATGGTCATCGCGCACAACCCCGGTGCCTCCGACCTCATACACCTGCTCGTGCCCCGCGGGGGCATCAGCACGCTCACGACCGCGGGCCTGTGCTCGATCCTCTTCGAAGCCGACAGCTGGCAGGCGATCGGTCCTGAGTGCGTCAAGGAGGTGCAGCACCAGTCGCCACCGTTTCGTCTGCGCTGGTTGCTGGGTTGAGGCGGCTCAACACTCCGGGACGTTGACCGCGAGGCCTCCCTGCGAGGTCTCCTTGTAGATGGTGGACATGTCGGCGCCGGTCTGCCGCATGGTGGCGATCACCTGATCGAGCGACACCTTGTGCGTGCCGTCGCCGCGCATCGCGAGCCTGGCTGCATTGATCGCCTTGACCGCCCCCATCGCGTTGCGCTCGATGCACGGTATCTGCACGAGCCCCGCCACCGGATCGCAGGTGAGCCCGAGGTTGTGCTCCATGCCGATCTCGGCGGCATTCTCGACCTGCTCATTGGTGCCGTGGAGCGCCGCCACCAGTCCCGCCGCCGCCATCGAGCAGGCAACGCCCACTTCCCCCTGGCAGCCCATCTCCGCGCCCGAGATCGAGGCGTTGCGCTTGTAGAGCATGCCCATCGCAGCGGCGACCAGGAGAAAGCGCAGCACCCCCTCATCGTTGGCTCCGTCGGCGAAGCGGCGATAGTAATGCAGCACCGCGGGCACGATGCCAGCCGCGCCGTTGGTAGGCGCCGTGACCACGCGTCCCCCGGCCGCGTTCTCCTCATTCACCGCGAGCGCGAAAGCATTGACCCAGTCCATGACATCGAGCGGGCCTGCGGCGCCGCTCTCGGTCAGCTGGCGGTAGAGCCGCGGCGCGCGGCGGCGCACCTTGAGCACGCCCGGAAGCACACCGCTCTGGCGAAATCCGCGCTCGACGCACGCCTGCATGACCTGCCAGATGTGAGTGAGCCGCCGGCGCACCTCGGACTCACTCGCCCAGGTGCGCTCGTTGGCGAGCATCAGCTCGAAGATCTCGAGCCCATGCTCACGGCACACGGCGAGAAGCTCCGCGCCCGAGGCGAAAGGGTATGGGGGCTTGGTGTGCGCGGCGGCCTCGCGCGCCTCGGTCTCATCGCCCCGCACGATGAAGCCCCCGCCGATCGAGTAGTAGTCCTCGGCGCGCAGAACGCGGCGATCGGCGCCGAGCGCATCGAAGCGCATGCCGTTGGAATGACGCGGCAGGCGCTCGTGGTGCATGAAGAGCAGCTGCATCGGCTCATCGAAGGCGATCTCGTGCTCGCCGAGGAGCCGTATGCGCCCGCTCGAACGGATACGCCTGACCGTGACCTCGAGGCCGTCGGGATCGACCGTCTCGGGATCCGCGCCCTCGAGGCCTGCGAGAACGGCGCGATCGGTGCCATGCCCCAGGCCGGTGAGCGCCAGCGAGCCGTACAGCCGCGCCGCGATCTCCTGGGTCGCGCCGAGGAGCCCGGCACTCTTCAGCCCCAGCACGAACTCGCGCGCCGCCCGCATCGGTCCCATGGTGTGAGAGCTCGAGGGCCCGATGCCGACCTTGAAAATGTCAAACACGCTCAGCGTCATGAGGGACCCTCGGGCGGGCGGTACCTGGCCGCGCGCCGCGGGAGTCTGCAACGCCGTTCGGTCCCCCACATGCTTTGCGGCGACATCGGGCGGCTTAAATGCGACCCCGTCGAGTATAATTTCGCTCATGAATCAGGCCTTCCTCGAGCGACTGCGCGACGAGCTCCGCTCGCTGCGCGAGCAGGGTCTCTACAAGGGTGAGCGGGTGCTCGAAGGTCCCCAGGGAGGCGTGGTACGCGCCGCGGGACATGAGCTGATCAACCTGTGCGCCAACAACTACCTCGGCCTCGCCAATCATCCGGCGGTGCGCGCCGCCGCCCAGCGCGCCCTCGAGACTCAAGGCTACGGCATGGCCTCGGTGCGCTTCATTTGCGGCACCCAGGAGAGCCACAAGCAGCTCGAGGCGCGCCTGGCGCGCTTCCTCGGCACCGAGGACGTGATCCTCTACTCCTCGTGCTTCGACGCCAACGGCGGCCTGTTCGAGGCACTCCTCGATGAGCGCGACGCGGTCATCTCCGATGCGCTCAATCACGCGAGCATCATCGACGGCATTCGTCTGTGCAAAGCGCAGCGACTGCGCTACGCCAACGGCAACATGGAGGAGCTGGAGAACTGCCTGCGGCAGGCGCAGGGAGCGCGTACACGCCTCATCGCCACCGACGGCGTCTTCTCCATGGACGGCTTTATCGCAAACCTGCGTGGAATCTGCGACCTCGCCGAGCGCTACGGCGCCCTCGTCATGGTCGATGACTCGCACGCCACGGGCTTCATGGGAGCGAGCGGCCGCGGCACGCA